>NZ_CP011797.1:760000-1062500 GCF_002795845.1 Reinekea forsetii | reverse complement strand
GGTTTGAGCGTTCTCTAGCTCATTCGTTCCGGGCATGCGCCTAATAATTTGCGACATCGCAGTGGTGGCCAATACCAAGAGTGCAAGAAAGACGAAAACAGTGCCCATCCCCATTACCATGAGGTCTAGACTGTCCCGCATAAGTTCTGACATAAGGGTTAGTCCTTGTAAGACTTAGAAAACCAGCGATACATTAATACTTATTTGATTCAATTCGAGCCTAGGCGCGACAACCAAAGCGCGCATAGAATACCTTAAAGGTATGAAACCACGCAATAACTGGAACCCCTGCAATTCTTGCAATAATGCCTTGCAGGTCTCTTCCCTGGCACGGTGCTGGTGGCGATCAAAACACATTTCGCACATCGAAGCTGGACCCCGATGCGGCGGGGTCGGCACTCGCCTTGAGCAGCGATTTATCCTATGATGCGGGCTTTTTAAAGGCTTCCCGATTTACATGAAAATCTATCTTGCCCCAATGGAAGGTTTAGCTGACTTTTACCTGCGCAAACTTATTGCCAAAACGGGCGGTTATGACTTGGTGATTACTGAGTTTATTCGGGTCGTGGATCAACTATTGCCGGCGCATGTTTTTTATCGAAACGCTCCGGAATTACGCAACAAAGGCCGGACCGCGGATGACACCCCCGTCCGGCTGCAGCTACTGGGTAGCCAGCCCGATGCATTGGCACTCAATGCTAAACGAGCTATCGAACTGGGCTCCCAGGGTGTCGATCTAAACTTTGGCTGCCCGAGTAAGACGGTCAATAAGAGCAAGGGCGGCGCCGTTCTGCTAAATGAGCCGGAAACCCTGTATCGGGTCGTCAAGGCGGTCAAGGATGCCGTTCCAGCTGGTCATATCACGTCTGCGAAGATGCGCCTAGGCTTCAATGATAGCAACCTGATGCATGAATGTGCCGATGCCATTGTCCAGGCTGGCGCTGATGAGCTCACCATCCACGCCCGCACCAAGGCGCAGGGCTATGTTCCGCCGGCCTATTGGCATTTGGTTGGCGAATTGCGCGACCGCATACCGATCCCGGTCATCATCAATGGTGAAATTTGGAACAACCAAGATGCCCGCAGGGCCTTGACTGAGGGCGGCTGTGATCACCTTATGCTGGGGCGCGGCGCGATTCGTCAGCCATGGCTCGCAAGACACATAAAGGCCAATAGCGATCAGATCGAAAGCTGGTCAATGATGCTGGACCTGGTGCGCGAGTTTTGGGCTATGGTGCAAGCTGAGATGGGCGAGAAATACTGTTCAGGACGGTTAAAGCAGTGGCTGCATTATCTTAAAGAAATCTATCCAGAAGCTTTGGTGCTGTTTATGGATATACGTCGACTGACTGATATAACGCAGATAACGGCCCGAATCGAGCAAGAATTATGTAAGTAATGGGAGATTGAAATTTGGGAGGGGATGGTGCGCCCGGCACGATTCGAACGTGCGACCCCTTAGTTCGTAGCCAAGTACTCTATCCAGCTGAGCTACGGGCGCATAACAGTACAGATTTTTATAAAAATTTAGATTTTCCAGACCCCCTGTACTAGGTGAGATCATCGAGAAATGGTGCGCCCGGCACGATTCGAACGTGCGACCCCTTAGTTCGTAGCCAAGTACTCTATCCAGCTGAGCTACGGGCGCTTATTTCTAAAACCTAATGTTGGCGGAGAGAGAGGGATTCGAACCCTCGAAGAGCTTTCGCCCTTACGCCCTTAGCAGGGGCGCGCCTTCAGCCACTCGGCCATCTCTCCCAAGCAACGGCGCGCATATTACCATGTTTTATTGAAATGAAAAGAAAAACTTCAATAAAATTAACACATTAGCGAATTAATTCACCGCTGCCCATGGATCCAGATGCGACCGCAGATTAGTCTTCGGGTTGTTCAGGAGCCTCTAATTCGCGCTGTATGCGTTGGTAAATTTCTTCTCGATGCACGGCGACGTCTTTCGGCGCATTTACACCGATACGCACCTGATTGCCCTTTACGCCTAGCACCGTCACGGTAACCTCATCCCCAATCATTAAGGTTTCACCAACACGACGAGTTAAAATTAACATCTACCTTCTCCTACTTATACTGGAACATTCCTGTTTTCCAGTTGCCCGACGCACAGGGCAAAAGATCAACAATCATGATTAGTATCGACTACAGTCAAAAAAAATAAAGCCTAATCGGCGACAAATACAAAAAAAGGATAGAGTGGCCCTCTTTTCGAAACATAGACCGCTACAGCCACTGCCACTTCATTGCATAAAAGCCATCAGAACAACCATCCTGCCTATTCTATATCGTTTTCGCTATCCAAATCGAATGCCGTATGCAAAGCCCGCACAGCGAGTTCCAAGTATTTTTCCTCTATAACCACAGACACCTTTATTTCAGAAGTCGAGATCATCAATATATTAATACTTTCAGCCGCCAGGGCATCGAACATTCGACTGGCCACCCCAGCATGGGAGCGCATACCAACCCCAACAATCGACACCTTGGCGATGGAGTCGTTACCCCGCACGGCTTGCGCGCCCAAATCAACCGCCACCGATTCAAGCACTCGGGTAACTTGCTGATAATCACTGCGATTCACCGTGAAGGTGAAGTCTGTGGTCTTATCGTCGGCGACGTTTTGTACGATCATATCGACTTCAATATTCGCCGCACTGACCGGACCGAGGATTCGACTGGCCGCACCTGGAATGTCCGGGACACCTACCAAGGTTAACTTTGCTTCATCACGGTTAAACGCAATGCCTGATATTACCGGCTGTTCCATCTTATGATCACCCTCAAATGTGATGAGGGTGCCCTCACCCTCGACAAAACTGGACAAGACCCGCAGGGGCACCCGATACTTTCCGGCAAATTCGACAGCGCGAATCTGCAGAACTTTAGACCCTAAACTGGCCATTTCCAACATTTCTTCAAATGTTATTTTATTCAACCGACGCGCCTGGGCAACCACTCTAGGGTCGGTGGTATAAACCCCGTCGACATCGGTGTAAATCTGACACTCATCAGCTTTGAGGGCAGCGGCGATGGCCACAGCGGAGGTATCTGACCCGCCGCGACCCAATGTCGTCATGTTGCCGTGCTCGTCGACGCCCTGAAATCCTGCGACCACTACAACCCGACCCTTGTGCAGGTCGGCTTGTAGTGTCTTGACATCTATGTCTTTGATACGGGCTTTGGTGTGAGCACTGTCGGTCAATATCTTGATCTGGTCGCCAGTATAGGACTTGGCATCGCAGTCGAGCTCCTGGAGCGCCATAGTGAGCAGGGCGATAGTAACCTGCTCACCGGTCGAGACCAGCACATCAATTTCGCGCGGAGACGGGTTGTCGGATAGACCGTTAGCTAACCCCAGCAGTCGATTAGTCTCGCCGCTCATTGCCGATACTACCGCCACAATATCGTGCCCTTGGGCCCGAAATGACTTGATCTTTGCCGCCACGGCTTGAATACGTTCAACGGTACCGACAGAGGTCCCGCCAAATTTCTGTACGTAAAGCGCCATATTAAATCCTCTAGTCGCCTAGGCTCCGAGTTTCTCTCGGACCCATGGCTCGGCCCGATCCAAAGCAGACTGCAACTTTGTCACGTCTCCGCCGCCGGCCATTGCCATATCAGGCTTGCCACCACCCTTAGCACCCATCAGCGCTCCGAGTTCTCGAACCAGGTCGCCAGCCTTAACGCGCCCGACCAGATCCTTGGTAACGCCTGCCGCCAATTGAACCTTGTCGTCGTTAACCGCAGCGATCACGATAATCGCACTGCCCAAGGATGACTTAAGCTGATCCATAGTCGTGCGCAACGCATTGGTATCGATACCCTTGAGCTGCACTGCGAGTACCTTGACCCCGCCCACATCGACCGCCTTAGTCTCCAGGTCGCCGGCCATGGCTGCGGCCTGTTTAGCCGCCAGCCGTTGAATCTCTTTTTCCAACTCTTTGACATGCGCCTGCGCTTGCTGAGCCTTGTCACTTAACTGTTCCGGTGCACACTTGTATACCTGCTGCAGCTCCACAACCAAGTCGTCCTGCTGGTAAAGTTGTGCCAGGGCGTATGGCCCTACTACGGCCTCAATACGCCGCACGCCAGCCGCGATTCCACTTTCCGAGAGGATGCGAAACAGTCCCAAGTCGCCGGTCCGCTCCACGTGGGTGCCACCACAGAGCTCTTTGGAAAAGCCATTTTCGCCCATCGAGAGAACCCGCACTTCATCGGCATATTTTTCACCGAATAATGCCATGGCGCCCGACTCGCGTGCCGAATCTATGTCGGTTAATTCCGTTAGCACGGCAGTGTTGGCCAAAATCTGTTGATTAACCAGCTGCTCAATGGCTCGTAACTGCGGTCGACTCACACTTTCTAAGTGCGAGAAATCGAAGCGCAGTTTATCAAAGGTCACCAGCGATCCACGCTGCTGCACGTGATCGCCCAGGAGTTGGCGTAAGGCGGCGTGCATCAGATGGGTCGCGCTATGATGTCGAGCGGTATTGAGGCGTTCTTCGCGCACCACCTGGCCCGAAACCTGATCGCCAACGCTGATGGACCCCTGCTCGACAAGCACCTGATGCAAGTGATGGCCCTGTAATTTATTACAGGCTGTGACCTTAAGTTGACTTTGCCCTGTGCTCAGTTGCCCACGGTCGCCCGCCTGACCGCCTGACTCGGCGTAGAACGGCGTCGCATCGAGTATCACCATGCCCGTCTCACCGGCGCTCAGGGCTTGAACATCGACACCATCGCGCAGTAACTTCAGCACGGTGCCATCGCCAAATAATGACTGATAACCCAGAAAGACGGTTTGACCTGCCAGATCGAGATCAATATCACGATCCAGTTTGAATTTATTGGCTGACTTGGCACGAATGCGCTGCTCGGCCATCAGCTGGTCGAATCCGGTCATATCCACGGTCAGATTTTTTTCGCGTGCCACATCGGCGGTTAAATCAGCGGGAAAGCCAAAGGTGTCATAGAGTTTGAACACCAGGTTGCCGGGTATTTCGCTACCGCTCAACTCGGCAATGCCGGATTCCAGGATGGCCATGCCATTTTCCAAGGTACGGGCAAATTGCTCTTCCTCGTTGCGTATCACCTTCTTGACCTGCTCGGCCTGCTTACCCAGATCGGGATAGGCTTCGCCCATTTCTGCGACCAGGCTATCGACCAGACGAAACATAAACAGCTGATCACAACCAAGCTTATAGGCATGGCGAATAGCCCGCCTGATAATACGCCGAAGCACATAGCCGCGACCTTCATTCGAGGGGTTAATGCCATCGATAATCAAGAAGGCGGATGAACGCAGGTGGTCGGCGATCACGCGCAGCGATCGATTCTCTATATCGGTGCAGCCGGTGACAGCCATTGCCGCCTTGATGAGGCTCTGAAACAGGTCGATCTCGTAGTTACTGTGCACATTTTGCAGCACGGCGGCCAAGCGCTCTAAGCCCATTCCGGTATCCACCGACGGCTTCGGCAAGCGCACCCGAGTGCCATCGGCCAAGGTATCATACTGCATAAAGACTAGGTTCCAGATCTCGATATAGCGATCTAGATCGTCATCGGGACTGCCCGGCGGGCCACCTGGTACATCGGCGCCATGGTCGTAAAATATCTCCGAACAAGGGCCGCATGGACCGGTATCACCCATCATCCAAAAATTGTCTTTGTCACCTAAGCGCGACAGGCGATTTGGATCAATGCCAATCTCATTAATCCAAATATCTGCTGCCTCGTCGTCGTCCTTGTAAACGGTGACCCAAAGCTTGTCTTTCGACAGGCCTAGCTCCCCGGTCAAGAAACCCCAGGCAAACTGAATTGCTTCGCGTTTGAAATAGTCGCCGAAGCTAAAATTACCCAACATCTCGAAAAAGGTGTGGTGCCGTGCGGTATAGCCAACATTTTCAAGATCGTTGTGCTTACCGCCGGCCCGGACACAGCGCTGAGCTGTGGTTGCCCGGACATAATCGCGCCGATCGGTCCCCAGGAAAACATCCTTAAATTGCACCATGCCGGCATTGGTGAACAACAGAGTAGGGTCATCACCTGGTACCAGTGAACCTGCTGGCACGACACGGTGGCCATTTTGGGCATAATAATCTAGAAAGCGGCGGCGTATTTCGGAGGTTTTCATTAGGGAATACAGTCTCTATTGAGGTTTCAGCGACAAAAGGCTGCCAATAGTACACAGAAGACCTGCGCGAGGAAATACCGACAGGCGTGAGTCTAGCGGAATCTTAGTCGTCAAAGGATGAATTTGTCGACCGGTTCAAGCGCAGTTCCGTTAAGGCGTAATGAATGGCGTCTGTTTCAAAGCCACGATAGCTTAAGAAGCGATAGGCCTTGGCGCGTTGTTCATCGGCAATGCCGCTAGGAAATTTGCGCTGGGCACAGTCTAAAGCCTGTTCGAACCAGTCAATGTCACGTTCAGCTAAGGCGGCGTCGATTAGCTGTTCAACGCCTTTTGCGCGGGCTTCATAGCGAATGCGGATCGGGCCACGGGACCTGTTAATCTGCATGGACAACCAGAGGCCGACAAAGCGTGCATCGCTCTGCAGGTCTCGACTCACCAAACGATCGAGCACCGCTTCGATCTCGTCAGCTTCTTCGGGAAACCGGGTCAGCAACTTGCGCCGCATTTCAAAACGGGAGTGTTCGCGTCGAGCCAAGATGTTTAAGGACGTGTTCCAAATAGACAAACGCTTAATCCCAGCATATGAAGGCCGTTAGCAACGCTTAGCTGCTAACGGCTAGGTCAGACTTAAACGTCCTTGGTGTCAGTAGCGGCATCCAGGGCGATTTCGGGCGCCTTGTCAGCAGCTTTGTCCTTTGCCTTAGCATCTTTTGCCTTGGCGTCTTTCGCGGCCTTACCGGTAGCCTTCGGCTCAACCGAGTCTTTGCTGAGGTATTCTAAGCGCACCGCGGCTTCGATCTCTTGGGCTATCTCAGGATTATCGGTCAGGAAGCGAGCTGCATTGGCCTTGCCCTGACCGATCTTATTACCCGCATAGGCATACCAGGCACCGGACTTCTCCACCAAACCAATCTTCACGCCCAGGTCGATGACCTCACCCATGTGGTAAATACCCTTACCGTACATAATCTGGAACTCTGCCTGTTTAAAGGGCGGAGCGACCTTGTTTTTAACGACCTTAACGCGTGTCTCGGAGCCGATAACCTCGTCGCCATCCTTGATCGTACCAGTGCGACGAATATCGAGTCGCACGGAGGCGTAAAACTTTAGCGCATTACCACCGGTTGTGGTTTCTGGGTTACCAAACATCACGCCTATTTTCATGCGAATCTGGTTAATAAAGATAACCAAGCAGTTTGCCGTCTTGATATTGCCGGTGATTTTACGCAAGGCTTGAGACATCAACCGGGCTTGCAGGCCCATGTGATGATCGCCCATCTCACCTTCGATCTCAGCCTTAGGCACCAGCGCTGCGACGGAGTCAATTACGATCACATCAATGGCATTTGAACGCACCAACATATCGGCAATTTCCAAGGCCTGTTCACCGGTATCCGGTTGCGAGACTAACAGGTCGTCGACCTGCACACCGAGCTTGCCGGCATACTGCACATCGAGCGCATGCTCGGCATCAATAAAGGCGCAGGTGCCGCCGGCCTTTTGGGCCTCAGCGATTACCTGTAGCGTGAGTGTGGTTTTACCAGACGACTCAGGACCGTAGATTTCGACCACACGCCCCTTAGGAAGACCGCCTATGCCCAAGGCTATATCGAGACCCAACGAGCCTGTCGAAATGGCTGGAATGTCGACAATCTCTTGATCGCCCATGCGCATAACGGATCCCTTGCCGAATTGGCGTTCAATTTGACCTAGGGCGGCGGCTAATGCTTTTTCTTTATTGGTATCCATGAGTCTCTTCCAAAATAGATGCTGTATGTATAAACAGTAGTTTTACAGGTTTCGCTTTACGCTGACAAGTGAAAATTTAATTAATTTAATAATATAAGCAATTTGCCTAGTGCCCGATCGATCGCCTGCTGGCGAATTTGCTGGCGCGACCCGGAAAATAGTTGGCGCTCTGACCAGACTTGATCGCCCTGGGCCCAGGCCAGCCAGACAGTGCCCACCGGCTTTTCGGCACTACCACCATCCGGACCGGCGACG
Organism: Reinekea forsetii; assembly: GCF_002795845.1. Lineage (GTDB taxonomy): Bacteria > Pseudomonadota > Gammaproteobacteria > Pseudomonadales > Natronospirillaceae > Reinekea > Reinekea forsetii. The sequence goes on along the minus strand of NZ_CP011797.1, from coordinate 1,054,351 downwards.
CCACTGATCGCGACACACCAATCTGAGGCGCAATATTCTAGGCCCTTCTGTGCCATCGCGGAGACCACAGCGGCGCTGACCGCGCCCTGCTCGGCTAGAACGTGCGGATCAACTCCCAATTGCAATTTCATCGAGTTAGCATAGGTCACAACGCTGCCGAGAAACCAGGCCGAACTGCCTGGCAAGTCCGTGCATTGGGCGGCCAAACCGCCGCCGGTGCATGATTCGACCGAACTGAGGGTGAGTTTGCGTGCTAATAGTGTTTGCGCCAGTTGAGCTAACAAGGGTTGACCTCCGGGGCCTCAAAAAACACGATCGTTCAATCTAAGGGTAACAACGATGTCACCCACCTTTCGCCGCGGGCTGCAATCTCGAATAGCGGGTGACGACCCGAAAGGGCCGCTAGCCCCTTGTTGGTTGCGGTGGCTCAGCGCTTTTGAAAGGCAATCAGATGTAGCTGTTTCAATTCCTTTTCTGCCTGGGCATAGAGCACCAAGGCATCCAGTTCAATCTCACGACCTTTGCTCAATGTCACCTTGGCTTCCGGTGCCTCTATTGCCAGGCAGCGTGCCACTCGCACGCTGGTGTCGAACAAAGATTTGGCCATCGCATTAAGCTTTCTATTCGGGGTCGGGTGGCGCAGTATCGTCTTGGCCTCGACATACATGATAAGCAATTGCTTCTTATCGATGTAGTTGCTCCAGGTCGCATCCATTAACCGGTTATCCAGCGCGGTAATGGCTTGATTTTGGAATTCGTTATCTGTTTCTGTATCCATTGAACCTGTTCCCAGTAATCGATGCCTATGCGCGGCAATGCCAATAGCGGCCAGTTCGGTTGTCCCTGGCAATTTTCGGCCAACATAATAGGGCTTGGGCAAGATTACTGCAATTTCTGTGGTTGGATCTTTTCCGCTGTCTGCTCCACCAAGCCGACTTCTCGGCAGTGCCCCATCGACCCGAGGTTGGTTGCGACCTGCACTGGCTCGTATCCGGGCCTTTTAGGGTCGGCATCCGCTGGTTGCTTCAAATCGGGCTTAAACTCGAGCATTGAGCCGACCTCATAGTGCCATCAAGGCGACGCCTTTGTTATACTTTTAGCCGTGTGCTCGTCGTTATGTCAAATCACCAGTAATCAGTTGCCAAACTGCGCTTACCGGGTAACGTTTAGGGTAAGACCATTACTGCATCAATTAGGGCCCCTACTGAATGAAGAACCTCAAGTCTCACGACCAACATACACCGATGATGCAGCAGTATTTAAGAATCAAGCAGGACCATCCCAACGATCTAATCTTTTATCGCATGGGCGATTTCTACGAACTGTTTTTTGATGATGCCAAAGATGCGGCGCGCCTGCTCGACATTACGCTGACTAAAAGAGGTCAAAGTGCAGGCGCCCCAATTCCGATGGCTGGTATTCCCTATCATGCGGCTGAAAACTATATTGCCCGCATCGTACAGAGCGGTCGCACAGTCGCAATTTGCGAGCAGATTGGTGACCCAGCCACCAGCAAGGGACCGGTCGAACGCAAGGTCGTACGGGTGCTCACCCCCGGCACCCTGACCGATGAGGCCTACCTCAGTGATCAGCAGGAAAACCTACTCACGGCGGTCATTCAATCCGGCGAACAATGGGGCCTGGCCGTGCTCGATATGGCCAGTGGTCGTTTCAATGTGCAGGAGCTGGCCTCCTCGGTCGATGCCTATGGCGAGCTGGAACGGTTACAGCCGAGTGAACTGCTCTATCCGGAAGACACCCAGGCACCGCTATTGAGTTGCCAACCCTCCATGAAACCCCAATCGGGCTGGCTCTATGATCTCGACAGCGCCGTGGAGCGTTTAAGCCAACAGCTCGGTACTCGCGATCTGGCCGGTTTCGGTGTCAGCGACATGACGCTGGCCTTGCGCGCCGCCGGGTGCCTGCTCAACTATGCCCAAGAAACGCAACGCGGCGCGCTGCCGCACATCCGTTCGTTGACCCCAGAACACCACAGCGACAGTGTGTTGATCGACGGCGCCACGCGCCGTAATCTGGAAATTGATATCAATGTCCGTGGCGAAGCGGGCAATACGCTCTTTTCCCTGATGGACCATTGCAGCACGGCCATGGGCAGCCGGCTGTTACGCCGCTGGCTCAATCGCCCACTGCGCAACCAGGATCTATTACGCCTGCGCCAGGCCGCCGTACAAACCTTGCTGATCGATTTTCGCTTTGAGAACTTTGCTAGCACCCTAAAACCGATCGGCGATATCGAGCGGGTGCTGACCCGTATCGCACTCGGCTCGGCGCGGCCGCGCGATCTAATCCGGTTGCGCGAGGCCCTGCATGCCCTCCCAACCCTAGTCGATCAGCTGGCAGAGTGCGACAGCCCACTATTATCGGCCATTCAGGCCAAGCTGGCAGCCGATCCGCAATGGGCCATTGAATTGGATCGGGCCGTTAAAGACAATCCGCCCGCAGTGATGCGTGAGGGCGGTGTAATTGCCGACGGTTATGACGCCGAATTGGATGAACTACGCGGATTGGACAGCAACGCCGGCGATTATCTGCTGGCCCTGGAGCAGACCGAGAAGGCCCAGACTGGGCTCTCGAGTTTGAAGGTTGGCTACAATCGGGTACACGGCTATTACATCGAAATCAGTCGCAGTCAGTCTGAAAAAGCCCCCCTGTCCTATATCCGCCGGCAAACCCTAAAAAACGCCGAACGATTTATTACCCCGGAACTGAAGGCCTTCGAAGACAAGGCGCTGAGCGCGCGCAGCCGCGCCTTGACGCGGGAGAAGTTTCTCTATGAGGATCTTATTCAACGTCTCGGTGACGACCTAGCTCCCTTGCAGACGTTCTGCCTTGCACTGGTCGAGCTGGATGTCCTAAATTGCTTGGCCCAGTGTGCCGATCAATACAGCTGGACCCAACCCACTCTGACCGAAGCGCCCCAAATTCACATCATAGCCGGACGCCACCCGGTGATCGAAGCGCTATTGTCCGGGCCCTTTGTGCCCAATGACACCCAACTGGATGGCGAACACAGCCTGCAAATCATCACTGGTCCGAATATGGGCGGCAAATCAACCTATATGCGCCAGGTCGCGCTGATTGCCCTTCTGGCCTACATCGGCAGCTATGTCCCGGCCGAGTCGGCGACCATTGGCGCGCTCGATCGCATCTATACCCGCATGGGCTCGTCCGATGATGTCGCCGGTGGGCGCTCAACCTTTATGGTTGAGATGACCGAGACGGCTAATATCTTGCACAATGCGACACCCAATAGCCTAGTGATCATGGATGAGGTCGGGCGCGGCACCAGTACTTTCGATGGTTTATCGCTGGCCTGGGCCGCAGCGGCTGAACTGGTGACCCGAGTTAAGGCATTGACCCTCTTTGCCACGCACTATTTCGAAATGACCGCTATGGCCGAAAACCAAGCCGGCATCGCCAACGTCCATCTTGATGCGACCGAACACGACGATCGGCTGGTGTTTTTACATCGCGTTCAGCCCGGGCCGGCGTCGCAGAGTTATGGTATTCAAGTTGCCCGATTAGCCGGTGTGCCAGAACCGGTTATCCAGCATGCTCGAGGTAAATTGGCCGAACTGGAAGCACTCAATGTCGGCGCAGTTGGACCGGCTCCGGCCCAGTCGATAACGGCCCAGGCGGATCTCTTTGCGCGCGCCCAACATCCGATTGTCGATGCCCTGTTGTCGTTGGACTTGGATAACATGAGTGCCAAGCAGGCATTGGATTGGCTCTATAGCAGCAAGAAACGAATATAGATTTAAAACCTTAACAGACGGATGCTTATTCTATCTGGCTATATGATTGATCCACATTAGCCTGAATAAGATCTTGAGCCCTGTCCCATCCGTCATTAATATAGCCCCCAACCGATTTACTCAGGAAGAGATACGTTCATGGCCTTTATCGTTTTAGAAAACTGCATTAAATGCAAATATACCGACTGTGTCGAAGTGTGCCCGGTCGACTGCTTTTACGAAGGCCCCAACTTTCTAGTAATTCATCCCGACGAATGCATCGATTGCGCCTTATGCGAACCCGAATGCCCCGCGGAAGCAATACTGTCTGAAGATGAGGTGCCGGCCGACCAAATTGACTTTATCGAGCTCAATGCCGAATTGGCCGAAATCTGGCCCAATATCACCGAACAAAAAACCGCCTTGCCCGATGCCGATGCGCAAAACGGCCAGCCCGGTAAACGCGCCTTCTTGGAACGCTAGTCGCTCGCTCATCAAGCCCGCCTGTTGCGGGCGTTGATGGCCGGCCTGCTAAGTCCGAACCAGTAGGAAGACTCCAGCCCCCATCATAATCGACCCCGCACTGCGGTTGAGCACCCGAGCGCCCCGCTCCGATTCAAAGAAGCGCCGCGATCGACCGGCAAAGAAGGCAATTAAGTTCAGCCCCAACATCAGACTCACTAGGGTCAGTAGGCTGACCAACGCGATGTCCCGACCGGTCAGGAGCGACAAGTCGATAAAGGTCGGCAGAAAAGCGATATAGAACAGTATGACCTTTGGATTTGACGCGGATATAAGGAAACCCTGCATAAAGCTGAGCAGCGCAGCACTGCTGCGTAACGACGTCGGTGCGCCATTGAGCTGCCTGGGCGCCGTCCACATCTTCCAACCCAGGTACAACAGATAAGCGGCACCGAGCCAGCGCACGACGCTAAAGGCGCCCTCCCAATGGGTCGCTAAGGCCGCTAAACCGAAGCAAGCGGCAATGAGATAGAGGATGTCACTGATCACCATGCCCAGGGCTAACAGCACACAAGAGCGAGCACCGCTGACCAGCGCCCGAGACAAGATGGCGAACACACCGGGGCCCGGGGTGATGCCGAAAATAAACACCGCGAGAAAAAAAGTGAGGGACGATTCGACGGTCATGGAGTATTACTCTGAACAGGTAGGGGAAGGCGCTGCAGGGTATCGGCCCAGTATGAAAAAACCCGTCGTCGACGGGCCTATGGATTTTTCTGCGTTACTGTCACCTGGCTGAAAACCTTAGGCGCCGAATAAGGCGTTTGAATTCAAACCCTGTTTTTCCATTATATCGCGTAATCGACGCAAAGACTCGACCTGAATCTGGCGCACCCGTTCGCGCGTCAAACCAATCTCATGGCCAACATCCTCAAGCGTGCTGGTTTCATAACCGCGCAGGCCAAATCGACGCGCCACTACTTCGCGCTGCTTCTCCGACAGCTCGTCCAACCATCGATCGATACCGGCCTTCAAGTCTTCACTCTGCAAAAAGTCAGAAGGATCGTTGGCCCGGTCGTCGGCAATGGTATCGAGCAGACTCTTATCCGAGCTAATGCCAACCGGCGTATCGATTGAGGTCACCCGCTCATTCAGGGCGAGCATCTTTTTAACATCGGCAACGGGTTTTTCCAACAGCTCGGCAATATCATAGGGGGTCGGTTCATGGTCGAGCTTTTGCGCTAACTCACGGGAAGCGCGCAAATAGACATTAAGTTCTTTAACTACGTGAATCGGTAGACGGATGGTGCGGGTCTGATTCATGATCGAGCGTTCAATGGTTTGCCGAATCCACCAGGTTGCGTAGGTGGAGAAGCGAAAACCGCGCTCTGGATCAAATTTCTCAACGGCGCGAATCAAACCAAGATTGCCTTCTTCGATCAGATCGAGCAGGGTCAGGCCACGATTCAGATACCGACGGGCAATCTTCACCACCAGTCGTAAGTTACTTTCAATCATCCGCTTGCGCCCGGCGGCATCGCCTTTACGGGCTAAACGGGCAAAATATACTTCTTCCTCAGAGCTGAGCAGGGGTGAAAAACCGATCTCATTTAAATATAATTGGGTGGCATCGAGCGATCGCTGCATCGATCCGTTGGCTGACAAGGCATCCTGAAACTCTCTCTCTTCGGAACGTTCTTGGTCCGGCGCCTCCTCCAGTGCATCATCATCCAGACCCGCTACTTCGTCGTAGTCGAGTGTTGCTGTCATACCGCTAAAATTTTGTCCTTGAGTGTTATTCTTTGCTGCTGTGTCTTCCCTTAATTCCGTCATCTCAATCACCTGTCCTAAGCTTTATAATTATTGTCAGTCCGTTTTACCGTCCGGGCAATATCCTTTGTGGATCAACCGGTTTGCCATTCTTGCGAATTTCGAAGTGCAGACTAGGCTCATCGCCCTGTGTACCCATCGTTGCAATTTGCTGGCCGACCTGAACACGGTCCTTTTCCTTCACCAAGATTTGCTCGGCAAAAGCGTAAGCGCTGAGAAGCGAATTACGGTGTTCAATGATGATCAGGTTGCCATATCCAGGCAAACCATTGCCAGCGTAGACGACTGTTCCGCTCGTCGCTGCCAATACAGAATCCCCAATTTGACCGCCGATATCAATGCCCTTATTAGAGGACGAACCGACAACAAACGTTCGAACTATTTTCCCTTTATGAGGCCAGGTCCATGGATCGGCCGGACCGGTGACAGTCTCCTTTTTGTCCGATTTTATGACGCTTTTTGAACTGTTCTTTTTTGTAACAGAAACTTGGACCGGGGTTGACGCTTTTTTTGCGGGTACGGATTGGACAGGTGATTGAGATTGAGCGACTTGATTGGACTCTTTTAAGGTGATCGACTGCCCCACGACTATCCGATAATCCATCCCGATACCATTTCCGTTGGCTAGGCGCTGGTAATCCAACCCGAAGCGGAAGGCAATGGAGTAAAGGGTATCGCCAGATTTAACCAGATAAAAATCGGGATTAGCGACTGACAGCGCTGTGGTCCTAGATGGGCTAGTCGAGGCATAACGCGAATCGACGCCGTTCGGCTCCAAAGACGAAAACCGCGCCGAATTCATACAACCGCTCAAGCCGATTGCAACTAACAGCCAGGAACTATATTTTGACGCGAGTAACACTGTTTAGTTCACCTCAAATATTGAACTGGTTCACATTGTATAAATCGACTGCAAATCATCAGTAGAACTGATGATATTACATTCGATATCTATGGTAGAGATTTGGAGTCAAAATTCTTCTAAGAAAGACGACCCTTTAGTTGTAAAACTGAATAACCAGAACCCACCGGTGTTAAATCTCCACCATTTAGGCCTTATTTTTCATAAAGTTACCGATCACCACACCCAAGATCATCGATAGAACAGATAATAGAAGCCAATTTTCGAGTCCGCTAACGGCAGAGTATTGCTCGGGCAGGAACCACCGGCCGGAATCTTGCCATGGCCATACCTTGACCAGAGCGCCGGCCACAAATCCGAGCATAAAACTGATCACGCGTTCGTGCCAATTATGCAGCAACCATTGCAAAAAACGGCTAAAACTGATTATCCCGATCGCACAACCCAAAGCCACCCATAACACGATGGGGAGATTGCGCTCGTGGACAGCCTCTACCACCACCGGGTATAGGCCAAGCAAAACCAACATAAAAGAGCCGGATATGCCGGGCAAGAGCATAGCAGAGATTGCCAGCATGCCGCCCAGGACGAGGGTAAGCGGTGTGACCGTGACCGGCATGCCCGATGCGGTAGCAAACACTAAGGAAATCGCCAAACCCATCATTAACAAGGTTGCGTCCTGCCAAAGCCAGCGACGCCCGCGGCTTAGTTGCCACAAGGACACTAGGATCACGCCCATAAAGAACGACCAAACTACCGGTGCAGCCGTCGACAGCAGGTAATCCATCAGGCTCAGCACCGAAAATAGGCTGACCAGAATGCCGGCACCGAGAAAGGCTAGAAACCGGCCATCGATAGCTTGCCATAGGCCGCGAAAATCGCCGACGCGAATGAAACGCCAGAGAGACGGCCGAAAACTCGCTAAGGCACCAATAAAGCGTTCATAAATACCGGTAATCAGCGCTATCGTGCCACCCGACACGCCCGGAACTGCATCGGCCGCCCCCATTGCGGCACCCTTGATTAACCACAACCACTGCTCTTTTCTCACTTGGCTTTAATTCCTGTCAACATAGGCACAAAGAGCACCGGTTCTATTTGTTCGATAATCAACTCATCGCCGTGTTTTTCGATAACTGTTAAAAACTGCTCGGTTTCACCAATCGGCATAATCAAACGACCGCCGTCCGGGATCAGCTGATCGAGTAATTCCGGCGGCGGCACGCTGGGCGCGGCGGTACCGATTATAACGTCGAAGGGCGCTTCATCGGGCCAGCCCATAAAGCCATCGGCCAGCTTTAACCAAACATTTTTCAGGTTAAGGATCGCTAAGCGTTGCCGTGCTTTCTCTTGTAAGGGCTGAATCCGTTCGACACTGTAAACTTCATCGACCAGACTGGCCAAGACCGAGGTTTGAAAGCCTGAGCCGGTACCAATCTCCAAGACTCGTTCATGATGCGGTGCAGCCAAGACCAGCTCCGACATACGCGCCACTATATAGGGTTGTGACAGGGTTTGCGCATAGCCGATCGGCAGTGACACATCCTCATAGGCTTTATGCCCTAGGGCTTCATCGACAAACAGATGGCGCGGAATGGTTTCAAAGCAGGCCAACACGCGGAAATTACTGATGCCCTGTTCGACCAAGCGTTCAATTAATCGGGCTCGGGTGCGTTGCGACGTCATACCGATGCCGCGCAACATATCCGGTTCTCTATTCATGCCAATCGCCTCCACCTGCGCGCAGGCCTTGGTCGGTCACCAATTCCGCCAATACCGATGTAGCGAAGCTACCCGCGGGCAAAAAGAAGGAGACCACGGGATCCTTATCGATCACTTCAAAATGGGCCGACTCGGGGAATACTCGTAATTTGCGAAAATGCCGCGCCACCTGTCGTGCCTCTAAAGCCAGTAACAATTCACCATAAGCTGCCAACTGGGTCGATTCTCGAGCCGCTAGGCCGGGGAAGTCATCTTTCGACAGACCGGGTAAGCTGGCGCAGGGCGACACCTTGCCCAAGGCACAGCGGTCGATGTCCGTGGCCTCCGGTTCCTCACAGTAAAAACCGGCCTTACCCTCGGTAAATTGCGCAAAATCATGATCGATTAAACGGTTCCAGGTGCCATCTTGAACACGCTGGGCAAGCAGCCGATTAAAGAAATAAGAGCGAACCGCAGACAGATAAATCGACTGCAGGTGTCGTTGAACCTTGGCTCGACCCAATAGCCACTCGCTGCCATTGAAGACATTGAGGCCGCCATGCCCGAAGCGTTGCGGGCCAAAATAGTTCGGCACGCCGTGCTCAACCAGGGTCTGCCAATTGCGCTCCAATTGCGCCAAGGGCACGTCGGTGTTGCGGATCCGAATGCGAAAAGAATTCCCCACCAGTTGTCCGGTTTTCAGTTTGCGATGGTGCCGAGTGGCGTCGAGTATGGTCAGGCCGTCGACCTCTAACAGCCTTACCGAGGGTTCGAGTTTACCCGGCAAATGCACCGAGAAGGTTTGCTCGGTCACGGCATGGCGGTCCTTTAGACCCGCGTAGCTGACCTCGCGCGGCCCAACGCCGGCCCAACGGGCCAACTGCCGAGCGACCCAAGCGGTATTTTGGCCGTCCTTCAACACCCTAACCCAGAGATGTTCACCTTCGCCACTGGCCGTTTCGGGTAAGCGTTCTACGACCCTAAAATCGGCGTTGTGCGCTTTAATCTGCCCTGAGGACAAGCTCATTGGATGGGCCCGCGACCAATTCATCTCGAAGCTCATAACGCATGCTCGACTAGACAGACCGCATCAACTGCTATGCCTTCCTTACGACCGATGAAACCGAGCTGTTCCGTGGTCGTCGCCTTCACGTTGAGATTGCCCACTGCGGTGTTGAGATCGGCGGCGATTTGCGCTTGCATGGCTTTTTTGTAAGCCATCAAGCGCGGGGTTTGGGCGACGATGGTAATGTCAGCGTTAACTAAACGATAGCCCCGATCCTGGACCAGTTGATAGACCTGGCGTAATAGGTCGCGCGAGTCGACCCCACGCCAGGTCGCTGAGGTATCGGGGAAATGCTCGCCAATATCGCCTAAGGCTAGGGCGCCCAAAAGGGCATCGCAAAGGGCATGCAAGACGACATCACCATCGGAATGGGCAAGTAGTGCGTGCTCACTCGGCACCTCAACGCCACCTAGGCGGATATTGCATGGCGGAGAATCGGCATCGAAGCGATGGACGTCATGACCGTGACCAATTCGTAACATAGGCTCAAGAACTCTGTAGTTTCATGTCGTTAAATGCAGTTTCATGTCGTTAAATGCAGTTTCATGTCGTTAAATCTAGTTTCAGGAAGTATTCGACCAAGGCAGCGTCCGCGGGGTGGGTCACTTTAATATTGCGCTCCGAGCCGGTGACTATATTGACTGGCCAACCCATCGCTTCAATGGCCGATGCCTCATCGGTGATGGCCAAGCCGCGCTCCTTTGCCTGTTCCAAAGCGCTGATCAAGTCACCCACCTTAAAGCACTGAGGTGTTTGCGCAGCCCACAGGGCGCTTCGGTCTAGGGTGGTGACCCGGCCGTGGTTATCAATTTTTTTAATCGTATCGGTCAGGGGCCGCGCTAGGATAGCACCCACCTGAGTCTGCTGGCAGGTTTGCAATAACTGCTCGACATCCTTATTTTCCACACAGGGCCGCGCGACATCGTGCACCATGACCCAATCCTCTGGCTCGGCTCTCGGGCTTAGATGCATCAGGGCCGCAAGCACCGTATCGGCGCGCTCGCGGCCACCATGAATCACCTCAACATCGCTAAAGGACGCCGCCAACTCTCGACTGACCGAGTCATCAGCGGCGATGGCCAACAGCTTGTGACCTGATATGGGAATTGCTTGCCAGGCCGCCAGAGTCCACTCCAATAGGCTCTGGTGTAGAATTCGCGCGTGTTGCTTGGGTATGCCGGCGCCGAAACGTTGGCCGCTACCGGCCGCGGGTAAGATCAGGTGCACCCTCACGGCTCGTCGGACCCGCTGTGGATGATAACAAAGATCTCACCTGGCTGAATCAGCCCCAAATCCTGCCGCGCCAGCTCTTCGATGGCATCGTTACCGGATTTTAAATCGTCGACGCGGGCGCGTAACAAATCGTTTTTAGCCTGTAAGGCACTTAATTCAGTTTGTTGAGTACTAAGCTCGGATGCCAAGCGCTGGTTATCGAAATAACCGTTGTCGGCAAACCAATAGCGCACTTGCAGCGCAACGATTAAGACCAACAGGATAAGTTGAACCAGGCGCATGAATGACCCCCTACATTAAAGTACCCTCATTCTTACGCATAAAAAAAAGGGAGCCAAGCCCCCTTTCCATATTTATGCCAAATTCAGCGGTTATTTGAGGCGATTGCACTCAATTAGACCCGAATTCGCACTATTTAAGCGCTCGCAGCTGACTGCGAGCGTGCAAACCTTACTGACCCTTAACTTCTGACAGGCCACGAAACGGGGCCTTATCACCCAATTCTTCTTCAATACGAATCAGCTGATTGTACTTGGCGACTCGATCAGAACGGCTCATGGAACCGGTTTTAATCTGGCCAGCTGCCGTACCAACGGCCAAATCGGCTATGGTGGCATCTTCGGTTTCGCCCGATCGGTGAGAAATTACCGCCGTATAGCCAGCATCTTTGGCCATCTTGATCGCTGCTAAGGTTTCGGTTAGGGAACCGATCTGATTGAATTTGATCAGAATCGAGTTAACGATACCCTTGTCGATGCCTTCTTGGAGGATCTTGGTATTGGTCACGAACAGATCGTCACCGACCAGTTGCAATTTATCACCCAATAACTCGGTCTGGTGCTTAAAGCCATCCCAATCGGATTCATCCAGGCCATCTTCGATCGACACGATCGGATACTGGTTGGCCAAATCCTGCAGATAGAAGTTGAATTCTTTTGACGTAAAGATCTTGCCTTCGCCCTTCATATTGTAATGGCCGGCGTCCTTGTCATAAAACTCAGAGGCGGCACAATCCATCGCTAAGGTAACATCTGTACCTAGGACATAACCGGCCGCTTCAACCGCTTCTTTGATCGCGCCTAAGGCCGCTGCATTGCTTTCAAGGTTAGGGGCAAAACCACCTTCATCGCCCACCGCCGTGCTCAGTCCTTTGGCTTTGAGGACTTTGGCTAGGTTGTGGAAGACTTCAGCGCCGATTTGCACGGCTTCTTTGAAGGTCTTAGCACCGACCGGTTGAATCATAAATTCTTGGATATCAACGTTATTGTCGGCATGCTCGCCGCCGTTGATGATGTTCATCATTGGCAATGGCATGGAGTATTGACCCGGCGTGCCATTAAGATCGGCAATGTGCGCGTAAAGTTCAACACCCTTGGCGATCGCTGCGGCCTTGGCCGTAGCCAAGGAGACCGCTAAGATGGCGTTGGCACCAAAGTTTGACTTATTCTCGGTACCATCAAGATCGATCATGATCTGGTCAATAACGGACTGCTGTAACGCGTCCTGACCCAGCAGAGCGGCACGAATAGGACCATTGATGGCACCAACGGCCTTCAACACGCCCTTGCCCATAAAGCGGCTTTTGTCACCATCGCGCAATTCCAGCGCTTCGCGTGATCCGGTTGAGGCACCCGACGGTGCCGCTGCGCGGCCTTTGGCGCCACTTGCCAATATTACATCGGCTTCAACGGTGGGGTTACCACGGCTGTCGATAATTTCCCGGGCTTTGATTTCTACAATTTTCGCCATCTTAGACTCTCCTTGGGTTGCCATCAAATCCCCATTAGTATTGGGATTTGACGGAACAGATACATGTTTAAAGTCACAAAAACTGTAACTTTCCTACAAATTCGGGCGGAATTATAAAGAAAAACCAGTAAATAGCGAGTTTAAACGCTATTTCCCCGCCGAATGACCGATCACTGCTGAAATAAAACCACTAAATAAACCATGACCCTTGCGCGGTGTCGAGGTGAATTCCGGATGGAACTGGCAGGCAACAAACCACGGATGATCGGGGATTTCGACAATCTCAACGAGAGCGCTATCGAGTGACCGACCGGCAATCGCCATACCGTATTTTTCTAGGTCCTGCACATAGTGATTATTCACCTCGTAACGATGTCGATGCCGTTCAACGATGGTGTCTTCGCCGTAGGCTGTGCGCGCCAGTGTACCCTCAGTCAGACGGCATTCTTGGCCGCCAAGGCGCATGGTGCCGCCTAAATCAGTGCCTTCATTACGCTCTACGACCTTGCCGTCAGCTTCAATCCACTCGGTGATTAGGCCGATAACCGGATGGCGCGACTGGCGGTCGAATTCAGTTGAGTGGGCGCCGTCCAGGCCGCACACATTTCGCGCATATTCGATAACGGCGACCTGCATACCCAGACAAATGCCCAAATAGGGCACGCGATTTTCACGCGCATATTGCGCCGCTAGAATTTTGCCCTCGACACCACGATGGCCGAATCCACCGGGCACCAAGATACCGGCGACACCCTTAAGCACATCGATGCCATTTTTCTCCAAATCTTCAGAGTCGATATATTGGATCTTAACCCGCGTTCGAGAGCGAATACCGGCATGGTCTATCGCTTCGATCAAGGACTTGTAGGCATCTAGCAGATCCATGTACTTGCCTACCATGGCAATGGTGACTTCCTGCTCTGGGTGCAACTTGCGTTCGGTGACATCTTCCCAGTCGGATAGGTCGGCCGGCGGGCAGTCCAGACCGAATCGTTCGACCACGATGGCGTCGAGTCCGGCCTTCGCCAGCATGCCTGGGATGCGATAGATGGTATCGGCATCGATCAGCGGGATAACCGCTCGCTCTTCGACGTTGGTAAACAGGGATATTTTGCGCAATTCGGTCTTACCGATGGGTCGGTCGGACCGGCACAGCAAGATGTCTGGCTGCAGTCCGATGGTGCGCAGCTCTTTGACTGAATGCTGAGTCGGCTTGGTCTTGACTTCGCCTGCAGTGGCCAGATAGGGCACCAATGTCAGGTGCACAGACAGCGCGCGTCGACTACCGAGCTCAACCTTGAGTTGGCGAATGGCTTCCAAGAAGGGTAATGATTCGATATCGCCCACGGTACCGCCGACTTCAACTAAGGCGACGTCAGCATCACCGGCACCCTCGATAACCCGGCGCTTAATTTCATCGGTAATGTGCGGAATAACCTGCACCGTGCCGCCCAGATAATCACCCCGGCGCTCCTTCTTGAGCACATCCTGATAGATTCGACCGGAGGTAAAGTTGTTGCGACGGGTCATGGTGGTGTTAACAAAGCGTTCGTAATGACCCAAATCCAAATCGGTTTCGGCGCCGTCTTCGGTGACAAACACTTCGCCATGTTGGAATGGACTCATGGTGCCAGGATCGACATTGATATAGGGATCAAGCTTAAGCAAGGTAACCTTTAGGCCACGTGCTTCGAGGATGGCTGCGAGCGAGGCTGAGGCGATGCCCTTACCTAAAGAAGATACTACGCCGCCGGTAACAAAGATGTAACGAGTCATATACGATCCCATCAAAAAACGAACACATCCCGTGCAGCACAGGGCTCACAGGGAGAAGATTCGCTCGAAAAATAGTGTGTTTCAGATGGGGGATCAGATTAACAAATTAAGCCGATTCCCTCAATCAGTATTTTGCCAAATAACCTGTAGGCCTGGTTCGGCCTGGTCGGCCAGATGATCGGCCGAGAGCAAAAGATCGCCCACGGCGATAAGCTCATCCGCGCTGTAGAGCAGGGGCAGGCGGGCGCGGTCCCAGGGTTTCACTCGATATTCCTGCAGCAAGCGTTTTAGGTCTCGACGCTTGGCGCGACCGACCGGCCGCAAGGTCTCGCCACCGACGCGCAGACGCCAATGCAAATTGGCTAAATCGGCTTTGAGTCGATCAGGCCCAGAGTCGGCTAGGACTAATCTGACCTGCCCCACGCCGGGCCATGCACTGGCCACACCCACCGTCAAGGCCGGCGCCGGACCCGGTTCAACGCGATCTGCGACCCAGTAGAGCGCCAAGCCGTGACGCCGGACAGCGCCCTGCCCCAAACGGACCTCGGGCATGGCATCGGCTTGGGCGGCTATCACTGCCGAGGCAATCTCTTCCAGTCGGGCTTTGCTCGGGATTTGCT
Organism: Reinekea forsetii; assembly: GCF_002795845.1. Lineage (GTDB taxonomy): Bacteria > Pseudomonadota > Gammaproteobacteria > Pseudomonadales > Natronospirillaceae > Reinekea > Reinekea forsetii. The sequence continues at coordinate 1,039,297 of NZ_CP011797.1, read as the reverse complement.
GGCCGATTGCCCGTAACCAAGCATGCAATAAGGATAACAATTGCTCGCCGGTCAGTGCATCCAATTGCACCAGTTTGAAACCCTGGTCATGACTGAGACGATGATGCAACTCCCGCTCTAACTCGAAGACCGCGTCGCTTTGGGGCGAGTCGATTAGCCCGATGAGATTGTGCACTCGCTGCCGATAGGCCGGCCAGCGCGCCTCCAGCAAGGGCAGTACAGTCTGACGAAGGTAGTTGCGATCGAAGCGGGTTTGGGCATTTGAATCGTCCTCGATCCACTCCAACTGCAAGTGGGTCGCCAGGGATACAATTTGCTGGCGGCTTAAATCGAGCAGGGGGCGGTACAGCTGGTAGCTGCCGCGTCGGCTCAAACGGGCCATCGCCTTCAGGCCCTGCAAACCGGTGCCGCGCATCAGGCGCAAAAAAAAGGTTTCTACCTGGTCGTCAAGATGATGGCCCAGCAAGAGCACCCCATCCTCTGTCACCATGCGGCCAAACTGCTGATAGCGCAGATCTCGCGCCGCCGCCTCAAGGCCGTTACCGGCGGAAGCAACGCTTCCGGCATGGGTTTTAAGCTGACAACCGAGCTGCTCAGCCTGGCGCTGGCAAAAGTCCTGCCACTGCCCGGCTTGGGCCGATAGACCATGATTGATATGAAGCGCGGTGACCCGTTCAGGACCGAAGGCATCACAGGCCAAACGCAATAGGAGACTGGAATCGATCCCGCCGCTGTAGCCGACGAAGACGGGCTCGGCGTTAAACTGCCGCAGGTCCCGGCACAGGTCTTGGTGCACCGTTGCGGTCCATTCGCGAGGGTTAAGCATGCTCTAGCGCAGCTTCCACAGGAAGCGCAATTTCACGCGATCGCCGCGACCATAGAGCTCACAGCTTTCCGGTACATCAACCTGCTCAACAAACTGGGCACCAATACGCTCACAGGTTTTGACTGAGGCTTGGTTATCCGGATTGCAGGTAATCCACAGCTCTCGAAAACCGACATCGAGGGCAATTTCCCGCAACAACTCACAGGCCGCCGCGGCGTAGCCGTGACCGCGATGAATGCGGTCTATGCCATAACCGACCTGACCGCCGTATAGGACCAGCGTTTGGGTTTCGCCCAAACGTAGATCGATTTGACCAATACGGGATCCATCGTGAAAGACTATATCGAAGAGGTAGGCTGGAATGCGCTCCAGGGCTTCATTTTCGTTTAACACCCGGTTGAGCACCAAGGCTATATCATCACCGATAACGGTTTCGGTCACGCTATTATGATTGAGTAAACGTCTCGACAATTCTCTATGCGCCCTTATTGATTCAAGCTTCTGAACACTACCGCTTAGCTGACAAGTCGCGCTGAAGCCGACACGGTAGGCGACTAACCTAAGCAAATTGCGCGCCTCGGGTCGACCTAGCAGGTCGACCCGAGGCTAGACGACTCGATTAGGCTGTTACCCCGAAGGACATTAGACGCTGATAGCGCTGCTCGAGCAGCTGTTCCAGCGACTTTTGTTTAAGATCAAAGAGCTGCAACACTAAGCTCTCCTTAACGCTAGTGGCGATCTGGGTCTTATCACGATGCGCGCCACCCAGAGGTTCGCTGATGATGTGATCGACCAGACCCAACTCCTGCAAACGCGGTGCTGTGATGCCCATGGCCGCCGCGGCATCGGCGGCACGCGCCGCGGTCTTCCAGAGAATTGAGGCGCAACCTTCGGGTGAAATTACCGAATAGGTACTGTATTGCAACATATTGAGGTGATCACAGACACCGATGGCCAAGGCGCCACCGGAGCCACCCTCACCAATTACCGTGGTGATGATCGGTACCTTCAAGGAGGACATCTTCAACAGGTTGTAGGCGATGGCTTCCGATTGGCCGCGTTCTTCCGCGCCGATGCCTGGATAGGCACCCGGGGTATCAATAAAGGTCAAGATGGGCATATTAAACCGCTCGGCCGTCTGCATCAGCCGCAGGGCCTTGCGATAACCTTCCGGTTTCGGCATGCCGAAGTTGCGCTTGACCTTTTCTTTGACGTCTCGGCCCTTTTGGTGGCCGAGCACCATTACTGGCATACCCTCGAGGCGCGCAACGCCGCCAACTAAGGCTGCGTCGTCGCCAAAATGTCGATCGCCATGCAACTCATCAAAGTCGGTAAAAATCTGATCAAAATAGTCCAAGGTATAGGGACGCTTGGGATGCCGAGAGATTTGCGAGACTTGCCAGGCACTCAGATTGCTAAAAATCTGTTCAGTCATTTTGCGAACCTGAGCGCCCAGCTTTTCAATTTCACCGGAAATATTCAGATCATTTCGGTTTCCCACCAGCCGCAGTTCATCGATTTTCGATATCAAATCGGCAATGGGTTGTTCAAAGTCAAGATAATCTGGATTCATCTTAGTTCCCGTCAAAGTCTTTAGTTGTCAGGTTATTGGTCGGCCCGGTTAGACCACAGGACGCCAAATAGACCCGTCACAGTAAAAATATTAACCACAGGTTAAAGGCTTGTGGTCGGCCTAACAAGCGTCCATGTGAAGATTAAGCTATGAACAAAAGTAATTAATGACCGCCCCGCCCCCAGAACGCTCTGCCTGCGCCGCGTCATCACCCTGTCGAACGACAGGCCAATGGCGCGCTATTGATAGCGAAACTTATAGCCCGTTTCGCCAAAGGACTGCCTCAGGGTATGTAAAGTCTCATCCTCCAGTGGGATCCGATAGCGCTCGTGAAGCATCACTTCGCCTTGGGCCAAGTCATTGGTATAACGGATCCAGACCTTACAGCCACGATCCTCGGGAAGATCAGAGCGTACCAACGCCTTGAGTTTGGCCAGGAAGGCTTGAGCCTGCGCAGCCTCAACCTTAAATTCAACCCCCTTGATCAGGGCCTGCCGAGCCTCTACTAGGGTATAGACCTTCTGCGCGCGAATGCGCGGCCGATCGTTGTAATCGTCCCAACCGGCCTCGGCTTCGACCACGACGACCGTATCGACGATCATCAGGTGCTTAAATTCGGCATAGGCCTCACCAAAGAGGGTCATCTCCAGTCGGCCGGTGCGGTCATCGAGCGTGACGATGGCCATGGTTTCGCCACGTTGCGTTTGCCGGGTACGGACCCCCATCACCAAACCGGCAAAGGTCTTGATATTGCCGCGCCGCGACCGCTTCAGTTCTTCAACCGAGCCATCCAGATCGCCTAAGCGCATCGACACCACTTGCTGCACTTCGGCTTCAAATTCATCGATCGGATGGCCCGTCAGATATAGCCCCAAGGTCTCTTTTTCACCCGCCAAGCGCTCTTTTAGTGCGGCCTCCGGCACCTGGGCATAGAGCGCATAGACGTCAACTTCGACCTCGGCCTCAATCAGGCCGAACATATCTTCCATACGCGCTGCTGCGTTGGCGGCGGACTTCTCGGCGACCTTCACGGCATCGAGCATCGCGGCGAGCATAACATTGCGGTGCGGGCCGATGGTGTCCATCGCGCCGGCCCGAATCAGAGCGTCAATGGCGCGTTTATTGAGCTTCTTAGTGTCAACCCGGGCGCAAAAATCAAATAGGTTTTTGAAATCACCACCCTGCTCACGCGCGGCAACGATCGCTTCGACCGGACCTTCGCCGACCCCCTTGATGGCACCCAAGCCATAGATGATCTGATCTTGCGCATTAACGGTAAAGGCAAAGTCACCGGCGTTAACATCCGGTGGTAAGACATCGATCGCCAGTTGACGACACTCTTCAACGAAGATCACCACCTTGTCGGTGTTTTGCAGTTCAGACGACAGGGTCGCCGCCATAAAGGCGGCTGGATAATGGGTTTTCAGCCAGAGCGTCTGATAGGACACCAAGGCATAGGCGGCAGAGTGCGACTTGTTAAAGCCATAACCGGCAAATTTCTCCACCAGGTCAAAAATCTTAATAGCGAGGTGGCCATCGATACCGTTATTGATCGCGCCCTGTTCAAAGCTGTCGCGTTGTTTGGCCATCTCCTCTGGGTTTTTCTTGCCCATGGCGCGGCGCAACATATCGGCACCGCCCAGGGTATAGCCGGCTAGGACCTGGGCGATCTGCATCACCTGTTCCTGATAGAGAATAATGCCATAGGTCGGCGCTAGGATCGGTTTAAGCAGTTCGTGCTGGTACTGCACATCCGGATAAGACAACTCTTCGCGACCGTGTTTACGATTGATAAAGTTGTCGACCATGCCAGACTGCAGCGGACCCGGACGAAACAAGGCCACTAGGGCGATCATATCTTCCAGGCAGTCGGGCTTCAGCCGGGTGACCAGATCTTTCATGCCGCGTGACTCAAGTTGAAATACGGCCGTGGTGTGCGATTTCTGCAACAAGACAAAGGCCGCTTCATCGTTAAGCGGAATATCGGCTATATCGATCGCGGGCAAATTCAGCGCCAAACGGCGTGGATTGACGATTTTCAGCGCCCAATCGATGATGGTTAGCGTGCGCAACCCGAGAAAGTCAAACTTCACCAGACCGGCGTACTCGACATCGTTCTTATCGAACTGGGTCACCAGTCCGGTACCGTCTTCATCGCACAATAGTGGCGAAAAGTCGGTCAGTTTGGTTGGCGCGATCACCACACCACCGGCATGCTTGCCGGTTTGCCGGGTGATGCCCTCGAGTTTCAGCGCCATCTCCCAAATTTCCAAGCCCTCTTCATCGGACTCGAGGAACTCTTTTAGCTCGGCGACCTCGTCTCGGGCTCGACTCAACTTCATGCCCGGATCGGGCGGAATCAACTTGGACAGTCGATCGGCCAGACCAAAGGGCTTCCCCTGGACCCGCGCCACATCCCGCACCACCGCCTTGGCCGCCATGGTGCCGAAGGTGACAATCTGCGATACCGCCTGCCGGCCATAGGTATCGGCGACATATTGAATGACACGCTCGCGCCCATCCATACAGAAGTCGATATCAAAGTCGGGCATCGACACCCGCTCCGGGTTCAGGAAACGTTCGAACAGCAGATCGTATTCCAATGGATCCAGGTCGGTAATGTCGAGCACCCAGGCCACCAATGACCCCGCGCCCGATCCACGACCCGGTCCAACCGGGACGCCATTGTTTTTACCCCAGCGGATAAAGTCCATGACGATCAAGAAATAACCCGGAAAACCCATTTGGATGATGATATTGAGTTCGAACTCGAGCCGATCGTAATAGTCTTGCCGGCGTTCTTGAAAATCGAGCTGATCGGGTTTAAGCACCACGGCTAAGCGTTTTTCTAGACCACCGGCGGACAACTCGCGGAAGTATTCATCCATGGTCTTACCGGCGGGTACCGGGTAATCGGGCAGATAATATTTGCCCAGTTCGATCTGCGCCGAACAGCGCTGCGCGACCAGCAGACTGTTGTCGAGAGCCTCGGGTATATCGACAAACAACGCCGTCATCTCGTCTGCAGATTTTAGATACTGCTCTTCAGAATAGTGCTTATTGCGTTTCGGGTCGTCCAGCGTCACCCCTTCGTTAATGCACACCCTGGTTTCATGGGCTTCAAAGTCATCACGCGCAATAAACATCACCGCATTGGTAGCGACCACGGGTATGCCATGCTTGCGAGCCAGTAACAAACTGCCCTGCACCAACGCCTCGTCTTGGTCGCGCCGAGTGCGCTGCAATTCCAAATAATAACGGTCGCCAAAGCTTGCCTGCCAACGCTGGGCGCAACTTTCCGCCTGCTCGGCCTTACCGCGCAGCAGTGCCTGACCGACGTCACCGTTACGGGCGCCCGACAACAGTATTAGTCCGGCCTGTTTAGCGTGTAGCCAATCAGCCTTGACCTGAGGCCGGCCTTTGCGTTGATTGGATTGATAGCCGTCAGACATCAGTTCGGTAAGATTGCGGTAACCCTGGTTGGTGCAGGCCAATACCGTCATTAAGAACGGATCGGCGTCGTCTTGCTCATTCTCAATCCACAGATCGGCACCGAGAATCGGTTTAATACCGGCTGCTAAGGCCTGATTGTAAAATTTAATCAGACCGAAGAAGTTGCTGATATCGGTGATGGCCACAGCCGGCATCTGACTCTCACCAATTTTTTCAATCAGCTTCTTAATCCGGACGATGCCATCGCTGAGAGAATATTCGGTGTGAACGCGTAGGTGAACAAAATTTGCCATGATGGGGTCTACTGTCTCATTGGTTGGCGATGCAGGCTTTCACCGGCGCAAAACTGCGCCGATGTTCTGCCAGCACGCCGAATGTTAACAAAGCGGCCAGGTGTTGTTTAGTGCCATAGCCCTTGTGTCGATCAAATCCGTATTCTGGGTGACGCCGATGCAGAGCATGCATTTCACTGTCTCGTTGCACCTTGGCGACGATCGATGCTGCGGCAATGGCGGCAATTTTGCCATCGCCCTTGATCACGGCCTCGGCCGGGCACGGCAAGCCCGGGGGCACTCTATTGCCATCAATCTGGCAAAAAACCGGCTGCAGAGCCAAGCCCTCAACGGCTCGGCGCATGGCCAACAGAGTAGCCTGCAATATATTCAAGGCATCGATTTCTGCCACACTGGCGCGGGCGAGGCAAACGGCTAGGGCCTTTTCATGGATTTCCACGGCTAAGGCGGCACGGCGTTTTTCGGATAATTTTTTCGAGTCTTGCAGGCCGATTATCGGTCGCTTAGGGTCTAAAATGACCGCTGCTACAACCACATCGCCAAGCAAGGGGCCGCGGCCCACCTCATCGACGCCGGCCACTAGCCCGACCCCAAGGGCCCAATCTAAGCCAGCCTGGATCATCGACCGACCAGCGTCAAGACCGCTTGGGCGGCCTGCTGATCGGCATTGCAGGCCAGTTTGCGATGCCACTCGCTAGCCTGGGCGACAAATTCATGGCGGTAGTTTTCGTCTCTTAGGGCCCGTATCAGGTCCTCTGCTAAGCGCTCGGGCGTCGCCGCTGCCTGCAAGCGCTCTGGCACCCAGTTCCGCTCGGCCAATATATTGGGTAAGGCGACCCAACGGCCCGTCGCCAAACGGGAGATAATAAAATAGCTTAGGGCACTGAGCCTGTATGCGACCACCATGGGCTTCTTCCACAGCATGGCCTGTAGGGTTGCGGTACCGGAAGCAACCAATACCGCATCACTGGCCGCTAGGGCGTCATCCGCACGCTGATCAAGCACGGTGATATTCAAATCCGGCGCCTGCTGCGCGATGATCGCGGCAATCTGGTGCGCTCGATGGGTATTGGCCGCCGGGATGACAATTTGGATCGGCCCGATTTGCCGCTGTACCCGCGCCAAGGTAGCCAAAAAGAGTGCGGTAAGGGTTTGGACTTCGCTACCGCGTGAGCCGGGCAACATAGCCACCACCGGAATCCCTGCCGTCAAACCCATTTCTTGGCGCAGAATCTCGGGGGAATGGGTCATCGGCAGGCGATCGGCCAGGGTATGGCCGACAAAGGTGACGGGGATCTGCTCGCGCTGATAGAAGGTCGCTTCGAACGGCAATAGGGTCAACATATGATCGACGGCGCGGCGAATTTTTTTAATCCGACCTTTGCGCCATGCCCAAACGGACGGCGAAACATAGTGCACTGTCTTGATACCGGCTGTGCGTAAACTGATTTCTAAGCCAAGATTGAAGTCCGGGGCATCGATACCGATAAACACATCGGGTTGCCAATCCAGGCAGAACTGGGTGAGTGCGCGCCGGATACCCAAGAGTTCGGGCAGACGCCCGAGCACCTCGGTTAAACCCATCACCGACAACCGCTCCATCGGCACACGAGAGATCAGGCCGGCGGCGATCATATGGTCGCCACCGATGCCAGCAAATTCAATATCCGGTTGTTGAGCCCGCAACGCCTGCATCAATCCGGCGCCGAGCAAATCGCCACTGGCCTCACCAGCCACTAGAGCAACACGCAGCGGCGCGACCATCAGCGGCTAATGCCGCGGCGGGAATTGCGGATACTATCGATAAACACCTGGACCTCCGCGCCAATCGGATTCAGCTCAGATAATTCTGTGAGCGCATCCTGAATGGTCTTACCCTCTCGGTAAACGACCTTGTAGGCGTGTCGCAAAGCACGCAACGCTTCCTTAGAATAGCCGCGCCGCTTGAGTCCTTCAAAGTTCATGCCATGGGGCGCTGCCGGATAGCCTTGCACAGTGACAAAGGCGGGAATATCTTTTAACACGGTTGAACCGGCCCCCACGAAGGCGTGCTGACCGATCTGACAAAATTGATGCACCGCGGTATTGCCACCCAAGATGGCATGATCCCCGACTTCACAGTGACCGGCTACCTGAGCACCATTGGCTAATATGACATGGTCGCCGATGACACAGTCATGTGCGACGTGGGTATAGGCCATAAACAGACCGTGACTGCCAATCCGAGTTTCTCCGGCACCCTGAATGGTACCGCGCTGTAGGGTGGTGAATTCGCGGATGGTGTTGAAATCGCCGATGACCAGCCGCGTCGGCTCGCCCTGATATTTCATATCCTGGCATTCTTCGCCAACACTGGCAAACTGGAAAATACGGTTACCTTGGCCGATAACGGTCGGACCGTTGATCACCGCGTGAGGGCCAACCCAGGTATCCGGGCCAATCTCGACATCGGCACCGATCACCGAATAGGGCCCGATACTGACATTGGCGGCGATCTTGGCGCTTGGGTCGATTATCGCAGTTGGATGAATCATCAGGCTTGTCGTTCTGCGCAGAGAATATCAGCACTGGCGGCGAGTTTACCGTCGACAAAGGCTTTCCCGGCGACCTTGTACATGCCACGTCGCTCGGCAACAAACTCAATCACCAGTTCCAACTGGTCACCAGGCACCACCTGACGTTTGAATTTGACGTTATCCAAGCCGGCAAACAGGTAAAGGTAGCCATCCGCAGGGCGATGACCGGTGGTCAAAAACCCATAGATCGCGGTCAACTGAGCCAGCGCCTCGCAAATCAAGACGCCCGGAAAGATCGCCTTGTCCGGGAAATGGCCCTGGAACAACGCCTCATTGGCCGAGACGTTTTTAAAGCCGCGGATGCTAACGCCCGGTTCGTAGGCGGTTACCCGATCGACCAGCAGAAAGGGATAACGATGGGGCAACAAGGCCTTAATCTGTTCGATGCCCATGGGCATCTCAATGTTGGACTCTAAGGGTGTTGTTACTGCGCTCGTCATTCCGGTTCCTTAATAAGTTTTTCCAGCGCGTCAAGCCGCGCCATAGTAGTTTCCAACTGACGCACCCGCGCCACCATCTTACGCCAATCCTTACTGGCCTGAGCCGGCAAGCCGGAAGAGAATAGGCCGCCTTCAGTAGTACCCTTAGTCACCATGGCCTGACCGGTGAAATGACTATTATCGGCAACCTCGATATGGCCGGTAAAGCCGGACTGGCCGCCGGCGGAACAGCCGGCACCAATACGCGTGCTACCGGCTATGCCAACCTGCCCCGCCAGGGCGGTTCGAGCGCCAATGTGAACATTATGAGCAATATGCACCAGATTATCGATAATCACATCCGATTCAATTCGAGTGTCTTCGATTGCACCCCGATCGATAGTGCAATTCGCGCCAATTTCGACCCGATCGCCAATCACCACCCGGCCAAGCTGAGCGATCGCTTGCCAACCGGTAGCGGTGGGCGCATAACCAAACCCATTCGAACCGATCACGGTGCCGCTTTGAACCAGACAGTGCTCGCCCAGAGTACAGTGATGCGCCACCGTGACCCGAGCCTGGAGGCGGGTTTGAGCGCCGATTTGGGCGAAGTCGTCGATCACACAGTGTGCACCAATTACCGCACCCTGGCCAACCTCAACCCCCTTGCCCAGCACCGCGAAGGCACCGATGGTGACGCCTTGCGCCAGCCTTACACTCGGATCGATCTGTGCGCTGTCGGCATGGCTGCCATCGGCGCTTGGGCCAGTGCCAAATAAATGCGATAGTCGAGCATAGGCCAAATAGGGATCGTCTACCACCAACGCGACGCAGTTCGCCGGGCAGGCGGCTTGATCCGCTGCTTTAATCAGCACCACCGAAGCCTGCGTATCGGCCAACTGGCGGCGATATTTGGGCGACGCCAAAAAGCTCAGCTGGCCGACTTGAGCTTTATCGAGTGCGGCTAAGGCGGACACCGTCACCGATTTTTCTGTGTCGGTCAGTGGGGTCAGCGGCTGCACTAGAGCCAGCAGATCAGTTACCGTTAGCATCACTCAACTCCTGCGCCTTAGTTGGCGGATTGTTCGGCCGATCCGGCCTTGCGCTGCGCGTAGGCACTGTTGAATTGCGCTAACATTGCATCGGTAATATCGGGCGTACCATTAACCCAGAGTACCGCCTGAGAATCGACCACTAGGCTGAAGCCCTGCTCGATAACATAGGCGTTCATCAACTCGCGAATCAATGGTTGATATTGTTTAATGAAGCTGGCGCGACTCTGCTGCTGAGCCTGTTGCATCTGAGCGGTGATCTGCGCCTGCTCCTGGGTTAAGCCCTGTAACTCCTGCTCAAAGGCGCTAATTTCCTCTGCTGTCAGTATATCGCCATCGGTCAACAGGCGGCTTTCGCGCGTCTCGATACCCAATTGGATATCCTGAAGTCGACTCTGAGCGCCGGCCAGATCGGTGCGTAATGTTAGGGTAGCCGCTTCCGCCGCGCTGCTATTAAACAACACTGCCTGGTAATTCATAATCGCGACCATGGTTTCGGCACGGGCAACTGGGCTGGCTAAGACCCAGATCAGACTCAAGCCGGCCAATATTTTCTTGCTGTTTGCCACTGTAAAGTACTCCTCTAATGGTGGTTTGGGCTCAATACGAAATACCGATATTGAAGGAAAAATTCGTTGTGTAGTCGCTCACTTGCGCATTCAACGGCCAAGCATAGCTAAAGCTTAGTGGTGCAATTGGGGTAATCCAGGTCAGATCCACACCCGCTGAATAACGGATTTCAGCTAAATCGACGCCATTACTGCAGCTGCTATTGTCGGCGTGACACTGGTCGGTATACACATTGCCGGCATCGACAAACAGCGCGGTGCGGAAGGCGCGTTGATCGGTGGCGAAGGGCGTCGGAAAGAGTAACTCGGCGCCGTATTCCAGTTTAATATTGCCGCCGACGGGGCTGTTGGACTGACCGGTACCGGTCGGGCCGAGCGAGCCAGAGCGATATCCACGCACCGAGCGCGCACCACCGGAATAGAAGTTTTTGTAAAACGGAAACAGCTGGCTATCGCCATAGCCTTGGCCATAGCCGAGGTCGGTATGCACCCGAAGGGCCAGATTCTCGGCAAAATTGGTGAAGTGTTGCGCCGCGAGGCTGATACGGTAGTAACGTAAGTTGCCGGGTGGCATGGTGATTTCCAAATTACTCCGCACACTGGCGCCGTCGTCGGCTTTGAGCGTGCCGTTGAGGGTACTGTAGGACCAGCCGACACGACCGGTGATAATGTCGTAGTCGTTGCGATAGTCCGGGGCAAAATCGGTCATCTCCAACGGCGCGTTAGCGGTATTAATAAAGAGCTCGTCTCGACTGATGCCGAGGCCATAATTGAGCCGTTGATTCTCTGACAGGGGATAACCCAAATTTAACCGACCGCCGACCGTATTGGTGGCGTAGGTGCTAAAGGTGGTCTGATTGTAATCGGATTTCTTATAGTAGAGATCGGCCCCCAAGCTCACGCCGTCGAGCGTAAAGAACGGGTTTTCAGCCGATACTTGGTAGTTCTGGGTGGTTTCATTGACGTTGACCGAGGCTGAGAAATCAACACCGCGGCCAAAAAAGTTGGTTTGCTTAACCGACAGTTCACCGAAAAAGCCCGAGCCATCGGCATAGCCGCCCGAGATACTGAGTTGTGAGTCCTTCGCTTCGACGACCGAAACCACCAAATCGACCAAATCATTACGACCCGCAATGGGTTGAGTCTTAATGCTAACCTGGCTGAAATAGCCTAGACGATCCAAGCGTGATTTGGATGTACGGATGTTTTTATTGACCACTAAGGCCCGTTCCAATTGCCGCAGTTCGCGTCGAATGACTTCATCGTTAGTAGCGCTGTTACCCTGAATAATGATGCGATTGACATATACTGGGCTGCCCAACTGGACCTGGTAGGTGACCGTAACGGTCTGGCTGGGCGCATCGGTTTGGTGCACGTCGCGCACCTGGGCGAAGGCGTAGCCATATTCGCCGAGCAGGTCGGTGATGTCGCGGATATCGGTGGCCACATCGGTGCGCGAGTAAATTTGCCCCGGCTTAACACGCACCAGAGCTTGAATCTCGGCTGTCAGGTGTTTCAGATCCCCCGTCAGCTCGACCTCGGCTACGCTGTAGGCTTGCCCTTCGCTGATATTGAGGGCGATACTGATCGCGGCTTTATTCTCAGAGATCGACACCTGTTGGCTATCGACGGCGAAATCGAGATAGCCTAAATCGAAATAAAAATCCTCTAGGCGCTGGATGTCCCCGGTCAGGGCGGCCTTAGCGAATTGGTTGCGTTTGGTCATCCACTGCCAAATATGGGGTGATCCGGTGCGCTGCATCTGGATGATGGCAAGCAGTTCGGCATCGCTAAAAACGCTGTTACCGACCATCTGCAGTTGCTCAATTCGAGCAACAGGGCCCTCGCTGATCTGCATCTTAACGTTAACGCGATTACGAGTTAGTGGGATGACTTCAGTGTCGACGCGGGCATTGTAACGGCCTTGAGCGCCGTACTGTTTTTCCAGCTCTAGATCGATATTTTCCAGCAACGAACGACTGAAAATCTCACCCGTGGCCAGGCCGACATCGGCAAACACGGCCTCCAGAGTGGTGGTCGGAACACTGGAGTTGCCATCGAATTCGATGGTTTCGATGGCCGGTCGCTCGACTACATCGATCACTAGGCGACCGCCGTCGCGACTGATATCGACCGAGTGAAAAAAACCGGTCTGGTAAATTTCATGCAACCAGCGGCTAGCATCCTGATCATCCGCCAAGGTGCCTTCGCGCACTGACAGCTGGGCCAGGACACTGCCCAATGACACCCGCTGCAGGCCTTGTACGACTATTCTATCGACATTAAAGGTGGCGGCCTGCGCTACCGATACCATCAACGTAAAACATGCCACTAGTGCAGTCTTGAACATTAGTCCCAACGTCTTTACCTTTATCCTGTGGCGACCGAAAATCTTGGTCTGATTTAAATTTATAGGGCGGCATTCTGAAGCCTCACCCGAGCGCGGCAAACTGTCTTTACATTAAGCGGCCAATATCGTTGTAGAAGGTCAATAGCATCAGACTCATGATAAAGACCATACCGACTTGCGTACCAATTATTTGTGCTCGGTCGGACAAGGCTTTGCCCCTGAGCCACTCAATCGAGTGAATCACCACATGACCGCCATCCAACACCGGAATGGGCAGCAAGTTAACAATCGCCAGGCTGATGCTGATCAGGGCTAAAAAACCAATGAAGGATTCAAATCCCGTGCCCACTGACAGGCCCGCCATCTTAGCCATCGAAATGGGACCGCCAATCTGCTTCAAGGACACCTTACCGGTCGCCATCTTCCACAACATATTGTAACTCAGGACACTCATTTGCACCGTGTCGGTTAAGCCGCGCCATGCCGCCTGCCAGGGCCACAAACGAACGGTGGTCAGCTGTTGCTCCGACCAAGCCAGCGGCGCACTGCCCGTGCCAACATAGCCGATGGTGCGCTCCTCTTGCATCTTACTGCCTGGCACCAGGGTCAGCTCCAGCCTCTGCTCGGCGCGTTCGATACTAAGGGTCAACACCTGGCCGGGGCTGCTCTGAACCCGGTCAACCCACTCCGACCAGGTCGCTAGGGCGCTGCCGTTAATAGCCAGCACGCGATCACCTACCGCCAAACCGCTTTGTTCGGCCGGCCCACCCGCTTCAAGCCAGCCGATAAGCGCGGGGTGGATCGGCATTTCTGGGCTCAGACCTAGGTTGTGTAAGGGATCCGGAGAGTCCTGCTCGGCCAGCCAGTTTTCAATCGGCAGCTGAACACTTTTTTTGCTTTGCTGGCGGATTAGGCTGATATCGATTAGGCCACTCTCGCCAACACGTGAGGCCAGGGCCAGACTTAGGTCGGTGAAGGAGTCGACGCTGCGACCATCAATGGCCACGATTCGGTCGCCACGTGTCATATCGGCCTGCTGCGCTGGCGAATCGTCTCTGGGATGGTCAATCAGAGGCACCAGATCCTGGACGCCAATACTGTACATCAGGGCAAAGGCCACGATAGCAAAGAGGAAATTGGTGATCGGTCCGGCCAAGGCGATGGCGATCTTTTGTGGCGCGGTCTTCGAGTTAAAGGTTTGCCCAAGTAGCTCTGTTGGCACCGGCCCTTCTCGCTCGTCGAGCATCTTGACATAGCCCCCCAGGGGAATCCAGGCGACCACAAATTCGGTCCCAGAACGATCGGTTCGGCGCCAAATTGGCCGACCAAAGCCCACCGAAAAACGCTCCACCTTGACGCCGAAGCGCCGCGCCATCCAAAAATGGCCATATTCGTGCACCGTCACCAGGATGCCCAGTGCCAGCAGCATGCCAAAAACGGAGTTAAGCAATAGCATCATCGTAGCGCCTTAATTTGTTCGGCGGCCTGGGCGCGAGCAGCGCGGTCGACCTCCAGCAGTTGATCAATCGACTCCACTGGGCTGCGGCCCAAGCGGGTCATGACTTGCTCGTTTATTCGGGGGATATCCATAAAACCAATGTCGCCCTCGAGGAAGGCCGCAACCGACATCTCATTGGCGGCATTGAGCACGGCGGGCACAGTGCCACCTTCGGCCATGGCCTCCTCGGCCAAGCGCAGGCACGGAAAGCGGACCCGATCGGGTTGATCAAACTGCAATTGCAACAGCTGAGAAAATTCCAAGGGTGCGCTGCCACTGACGATTCGATCCGGATAGGCTAGGCCATAGGAAATGGGCGTGCGCATATCGGGCGAGCCCATCTGTGCTAAAACCGACCCGTCAATATAGCGCACCATACTGTGGATAACACTTTGTGGGTGCACCACTACTTCGATTTTTTCCGGTGGCACACTAAAGAGCCAGCAGGCTTCGATTAGCTCCAGACCCTTATTCATCAGCGAAGCCGAATCGACCGATATCTTTCGACCCATCGTCCATGTCGGGTGGGCAATGGCTTGCTCCGGCGTGGCGGTAAGCAACTGTTCCATGGGGGTCTGCCGAAAGGGCCCACCCGATGCCGTTAATAGGATCGAGTCCACGCCCGCCTGACTTTGATCGGCTGGCAGGCATTGGAAGATGGCATTGTGTTCACTGTCGATCGGCAGCAATAGCGCTTGGGATTTGGCCACCGCCTCCATCAACAGAGCACCGGCGACGACCATGCTCTCTTTATTGGCTAAGAGCAGCTTTTTACCGGCATGCGCCGCGGCAAGGGCGGACTTCAGACCGGCCGCGCCAACGATAGCGGCCATAACGGTATCCACTTGCGCCGCGCTGGCGACATCGGCCAAGGCCTGCTCACCGATCAGGATGTCGCAGTTCCGGTTCGGTAACAGCTCAAGCAGTTGCCGATACCGCGTGTCATTGGGCACCACGGCAAACTGAGGTTTAAAGCGAATGATGTCTAGAGCTAATTGCGCCATATTGGCGTGCCCGCTGAGGGCGAAGACAGTAAAACGGTCTGGATGCTGGCCGATAACATTGAGCGTGCTTTGACCGATCGAACCGGTGGCGCCTAGAACGGTGACGCGTTGTCGTGTCGTCATCATTAAACCACCGCTAACACGTACCATAACAGGACAAACATCGGCGTCGCAGCACAGAGGCTATCGATGCGATCCAAAATCCCACCATGACCGGGCAGCAGGGACGAACTGTCCTTAATACCTCGATTGCGCTTTAACAGGGATTCAAACAGATCGCCGACCACCGAAATGGCAATAACTGCGGCCGACAATAGCATCAACCAGAGCCAGTCCTGGACGCTGTAATCCGGCAAGTAGAGGCCAGCTATTAGCACCGAGACGAGGATAGATGTCGCCATGCCGCCATAAACCCCGGCCCAAGTCTTACCCGGACTTACGGCAGGTGCCAGCTTCCGGTTGCCAAAGGCGCGACCCGCAAAATAGGCTCCTATATCAGCACCCCAGACGAGCAACATCAACCAAGTCAGTAATAACGCCGAATCTGGTTGGCTTTTTAGCCAGACCAGGCCCATCCAGAGGGCAACCAGCACGGGCACCATGATCGCCAGCTTTATCGGGCCAGAGCGCAACCAGCCGGTTACGCGCGGATAGAGATATACACTTACCCCGGCTAGCAACCAAAATACCAGCGCAGAAAGCACCAACAGGGCCCAAATCAGGGAGTCCACGGTAATCCAGTGATGAATTACCCCTAGCACCACCGCAGTGATCGTAGCCAAAACGATGCGCGCACGCGGCGCTGAAAAACCGGCAAGATTGGCCCATTCCCAGGCGCCTAAGACGACGATCGACCCGGCAAAAACGCTAAAGCCAATACTCGGTAGCAAATAGATGCCGGCCAACATCAGGGGGGCCAGCACTAGGGCCGTTACAAATCGCTGCAATAACATGAACTTACTTCTCTTGTTCTAGTTGTTCGTCGGTACGACCAAAACGCCGAGTCCGACCTAAAAAGGAGTCAAAGGCCTTTAACAGCGATTCACTGCTAAAATCTGGCCAATATTCATCGGTAAAATAGAATTCGGTATAGGCCATTTGCCAGAGTAGAAAATTCGATATTCGTTGCTCCCCGGCGGTGCGAATACACAGATCCGGCGGGGGCAGATCACCGAGCATGACCTGCTCACCAATCAACGCTTCGGTGATGGCCGCAGGTTCTAATTCGCCAACCTTGACCCGCTGAGCAAGCTTAATAACGGCTTGGGTAATATCCCAATGACCACCATAGTTGGCAGCAATCGCCAGAGTCATGCCGGTATTTTGGGCCGTGTCGAACTCGGCTTTGGCAACAGCCCGCTGAATCGAAGGGCTGAACGCCGTGATATCGCCAATCACCCTAAGCCGGACATTATTGCTGACCAGCTTTTTAACTTCTCGATTCAGGGCAAGCAAAAAGAGATCCATCAATGCGCTGACTTCATCCTTGGGTCGACGCCAGTTTTCAGAACTGAAGGCATAGAGGGTTAGTACCTCGACCCCGGCACGCGCACAGGTTTCGACGGTCGTGCGCACCGCACGGGCGCCAGCCTTATGGCCAGCAATACCGCCTAGCAAGCGTTTTTTTGCCCATCTATTGTTACCATCCATGATCACCGCAACATGGCGGGGTACGACTTTCACTGTCGACTCTAGGGGCTGACCCTTGTTAGATTTATTTAGCATCCCTTCCTAGCTTAATTCTGTTACCGGTGAAACACAGACAATCCCAAACCACAAAAGGCAACATGAATCCATGTTGCCTCGGCAGGATACCTAACCCATCAAACCTTCATTAACTCGGCATCTTTTTCGGCCAGATCACGTTCAATCTCGGCAATGGCCGCATCGGTCAGCTTTTGAATATCTTCCTCGGCGCGCTTACCCTCATCTTCTGAGAGTTCCTTTTCCTTAACCAGGTCCTTGATCGAGGCATTGGCATCGCGACGGCCGTTACGCACCGACACACGGGCCTTTTCGGCCTCATTGCGGGCGACCTTAATCATGTCTTTTCGGGTCTGCTCGGTCAACATCGGCATCGCGATGCGAATATTACTGCCGGAAGTTGACGGATTCAAACCCAAATCACTCTTCATAATGGCGCGCTCAACCTGCGGCACCATATTTTTTTCCCACGGCACAATCGCGAGGGTACGACCGTCCTCAATCAAAATATTGGCCACCTGCTTGATTGGGGTCATGTTGCCATAATAATCGACCATGACACCATCCAAGATAGCCGGATTGGCGCGACCGGTACGAATCTTATTGAAGGCATCGCCCAGCGCTAACAGCGCTTTGCGGTTGTGACTGTCGGTTTCCTGCTTAATTTCTTCAATCATCTGTTGAATTCCTTTACCTATTCACAGTCTGGCCGACGCTGCCGGCGGGCATATGCCCTGCCTTACCGCGCTATGCAGCCGCTCCCCTGGGAGCGGCAGGACTGGCCGGTTGTCGACTCGCTTAAAACCAATGAGAAATTTCGATTCTTTATTATACACACCCTGTACAGGCATTTCTTTGAATTCGTCCACTCATTTTGAGCAAACAATCGCCGTACCAAAAAACAAACTGCAGAAATAGGACACATAAAAAAAGGCAGCGCAGCTGCCTTTTCTGGATTTAGATTGCTTTAGCCGCCTTTGACGGCTGCTGCGACTTCTGCGGCGAAATCGACAACTTCTTTTTCGATCCCTTCACCCACTTCAAAACGGGTAAAGCTCACGATCTCGGCTTCGGCTTTCTTAGCCAAGGCACCGATCTTGATGTCCGGGTCCTTGATGAAAGGCTGCTCACTGAGAGATATCTCCGCAACAAACTTCTTCAGGCGGCCGACCATCATTTTTTCAATGATCTCTGCTGGCTTGCCAGATTCTTCAGACTGGGCCCGAACAACCTCTTCTTCGCGCGCCAAAACATCGGCTGGAACGTCATTCACATTGACGTACTGAGGATTGATGGCGGCGACATGCATAGCAATGTCTTTCGCCAGGTCCGGCGTACCGCCAGTCAATTCAACAGCTGCGGCTATACGGCCACCGTGCACATAGGCCTCGACGGTCTTACCCGCACCACCGATAAACACAGCGCGACGCACGCTGATGTTCTCACCGATCTTCTGAACCAGCGCGGCACGCTCGTCTTCAAGACCATCTGCCATGAAGGCGGCAACATCGGAGCTGCCCTTGGCAAAAGCGACATCAGCCACCTTGTGGGCAAAGTTTAAAAAGTTGTCATCTCGCGCAACAAAGTCGGTTTCGCTGTTAATTTCCAGCAGCATTACCAACGAATTGTCAGCAGAGGTCCGAGTAACCAGGATACCCTCAGCCGCGATACGGCCGGATTTCTTAGCGGCTTTCAGGCCCGATGACTTGCGCAGATTATCAATGGCGAGTTCGATATCACCCTCAGACTCGACGAGTGCTTTCTTGCACTCCATCATGCCTAGGCCAGTTCGATCTCGAAGTTCTTTCACCAGGCTCGCAGTAATTGCCATGATTTTGGTCCTCAATTCAATTTAGTATTACGCATATTCAACCGGATATAGGGTTCCGGAAGAGGAAAAAGGGGCCGCAGCCCCTTCAAGCTAAGAGAATCAAGCTTATTCAGCTGACTCTTCTTTGGCTACAACCACGTCAGCTGCTTCTGCAGCATCGGCCATTTCCACGAACTCATCAACGTCACCGCCACGGGCTTCCAAGATGGAATCGGCGATTGCACGGGCATAGATCTCAATGGCGCGAATCGCATCATCGTTACCCGGAATGACATAATCGACACCGTCTGGGTTCGAGTTGGAGTCAACGATACCAATAACTGGGATGCCCAGTTTGTTGGCTTCGAGGATTGCAATACGCTCGTGGTCCACGTCGACAACAAAAAGAGCATCCGGCAAGCCGCCCATGTCCTTGATACCACCGATTGAACGCTCCAGCTTCGCTACTTCGCGAGTCGCCATCAGACGCTCTTTCTTAGTCAGCTGCTCGAAGGTGCCATCGGCCTGTTGCACAGTCAACTCACGCAGACGTTTGATCGATTGACGAATGGTCTTGTAGTTGGTCAGCATACCGCCTAACCAACGGTGCGCCACGTACGGCATATCCGAACGAGTCGCTTCTTCAACCATGATGGCACTGGCTGAACGCTTGGTACCGACGAACAGAACCTTGTTCTTTTTGCTGGCAAGGTTGCCAACGAAGGCCAAAGCTTCATTTAACGCTGGAACAGTGTGCTCCAAGTTGATGATGTGAATCTTGTTTCGGGCGCCAAACAAATACTTACCCATTTTCGGGTTCCAGTAACGGGTCTGGTGGCCAAAGTGAACACCTGCTTTAAGCAGTTCACGCATTGATACAGTAATCATAAATACCTCATTATTCGGGTTAGGCCTCCGCACTCCCCATGATCCAACCCCTTTCGGGCACCCAGAATCACGTGACGGTGTGCGTGAGAATTTAGGAAACACTTCATTTAGTTGAAGCGGCGCGCTTTATACCAAATTCAGCGATTTAAGACAAGAAAAATATCCCGGTCCCAGTCCGTGGGGCGTCCCTCAACACCTCGGAACCGGCCCCGAAAAGCGGGCCTAAGAGCCGGTCATGGCAGTCGCGGCGTATTTTTAGCATCTTTTATATGGCTCTAGCGGGTGCCCTACTATTTGCGGGGCTGCAACTGGCTAACAAAACCGTTAGAATCGCCTACTACCTAGTAACCGAATTGGAACAAGCATGGCTGTAACCATAAAAAGCCCTGAAGAAATCGCTAAAATGCGTGTCGCCGGCCGCCTCGCGGCTGAGGTGTTGGAAATGCTCGAATCCCATGTTGTGGTCGGCGTGAGCACCGCAGAGCTCGATAGGATCTGCCATAACTACATCATTGATGTCCAGGAAGGCATACCGGCGCCGCTCAACTATGGCAACCCGCCCTTTCCGAAGTCGATCTGTACGTCGGTAAACCAGGTCATTTGCCATGGTATTCCGAGCGAGGATAAGATCCTCAAGAAGGGCGATGTGGTCAATGTCGACATCACGGTCATTAAAGACGGCTACCACGGCGACACCAGTAAGATGTTTTACGTCGGCGAAGTCGCGACTCATATCGATCGTCTGTGCAAGGTAACCCAGGAATGTCTTTATAAGGCGATTGCACTGGTCAAGCCGGGCGCGACCCTTGGAGACATAGGCCACGTGATTCAGCAACACGCCGAGGCCAACCATTACTCTGTGGTACGGGAGTTCTGCGGCCATGGTATCGGCGCGGTATTTCACGAAGAGCCGCAGGTATTGCACTATGGCCGGCCCGGAGTGGGCATGGCGCTGAAGGAAGGCATGATCTTTACGATCGAGCCGATGATCAATCAGGGTAAGGCGCAGTGCAAAATACTCAGCGACCAATGGACCGTGGTCACCAAAGATCGCAAGGCCTCCGCTCAGTGGGAACATACCTTGTTGGTCACGGCTACTGGCGTGGAGGTTTTAACAGCCCGCACCGAAGAGTCATTCTAGCGGGTCTAAAGTTATTTCATCCTTACGTTCTCAAAGGACCAAGTAGTGGATCTCGACCGTTACGCAGACAGCAGTCTGTTTGATAAAGAAGCCGTCACCGAGCAGTTACAACTGGAAACCCCTATTGTGGTGCTCAAAGACGCTTTGCGCAGGCTCAATGAGACCTTGCATCATCGTTTTATTCAGGGCGACCCGATCCGCGGTTTGGTTTTTGGCCGAGCCGCGGCCATGGACGAGCTGTTGCGCAGCACTTGGCGACTGTTCACCTGGACTGAGCCTGAGTCTATAGCCCTGATAGCGGTCGGCGGTTATGGCCGCGGCGAGCTGCTGCCGCACTCCGATATCGATCTACTGATCCTGTTCGATAATGAAACCCTGATTGACCGAAACGTTGAATCTCTACAGCAATTTCTGACCCTCTTGTGGGACATCAAGCTGGAAGTCGGCCACAGCGTGCGCACCATTGACACCTGCGTTGTCGAGGCCCGCAATGACGTGACCGTGACCACTAATCTCATGGAGTCGCGCACCCTGGTCGGTGACGACAATCTCAGAGAACGAGTGTCCGATTCAGTCGGCCCCGACAAAATCTGGCCTAGCCGCGATTTCTACAAGGCCAAAATGAATGAACAGGCCAATCGGTACCAAAAATTCAATGAAACCGAATATAACCTAGAACCCAATGTCAAAGGGGGCCCGGGTGCGTTGCGGGACATCCAAAATATCGGTTGGGTTGCTAAGCGACACTTTGGCGACTCGTCTCTGGCTGACTTGGTCGAACGGGGTTTCCTCACCGATGCCGAGCATCGCACTCTGAAAGAAGGCCAGGACTTCCTCTGGCGGGTGCGTTATGCACTGCATATGATCTCAGAGCGCGAAGAGGATCGATTGCTGTTCAACCTGCAGGAAAAGGTGGCTGAGATGTTCGGCTACAGTGACCGAGAAGGCCAAATAGCGGTAGAGCATCTAATGCAAGACTACTTCCGGCAAGTGTTCCGCCTGCGCACTCTCAATATTATGCTCTTACAGCACTTCGATGAAGAGATATTGGGTGATAGCACATCGGAACAGGTCACCGAGCTAAATGCCCGGTTTCAAATCCGCAACCACTATCTTGAGGTCGTGCACGACAAGGTCTTTACCCGCACACCGTCGGCCTTGTTGGAAATTTTCGTCTTATGCGCTCAAGAAGAGGGCATCAAGGGGATTCGTGCCAGCACCCTGAGACTGCTGTTCGCCAGCCGGAAAGCGATCGACGGCGCCTTTCGTCAGGATCTGCGCAATATCACCTTTTTCATGGAATTGTTACGCAGCCCTAAAGGTGTCTACCATGGGCTGATGCGGATGAATCAATATGGCATATTGGGCCTCTATCTGCCGGAGTTCGGCAAAATAGTCGGGCAGATGCAGTTCGATCTGTTCCATGTCTACACTGTCGATGCCCATACCTTGTTAACCATCCGGAATTTGCGCACCTTTCGCCACGCCGCCAACAGCAAACGCTTCCCGATTGCCACCAAGATCATCCACAAACTGCCCAAGGTGGAGCTGGTCTACATCGCCGCGCTGTATCACGATATCGGCAAGGGTCGGCACACCGACCATTCGGTCGAAGGGGCCATGGATGTCAAGCGCTTTGCCGATCGCCATCGCCTGTCGCCTTGGGATACGGACCTGGTTGTTTGGCTGGTGCGCAATCATCTCCTGATGTCTATGACCGCGCAGCGCCAGGACATTTCCGACCCGGCGGTGATCAATCACTTCGCCCAACAGGTGGGTGGTCACGCGCGCCTAGATTATCTCTATGCCCTAACCGTCGCTGACATCTATGCGACCAATCCAAACCTTTGGAACAGCTGGCGGGCGTCACTGATGGAGCGCCTGTATCGGGAAACTCAAAACGCCTTAAATCGTGGTTTGGACAACCCGGCCGACAAGGCCGAACGGGTCAGCGAGACTAAGCAGGCCGCCCTGCTATTAATGACCGCAGAGGGCTTTGATCCGGATGCCAGCCTCGACCTCTGGGACGATCCTGGTGACGATTACTTTTTGCGTGAAAGCCCGGAAGATATAGCCTGGCATTTGCGTGCCATCGCCAACCACGGTCAAAATGTCCCCCTGGTCCTGATCAAAGAGACCGATGCCAAACAGTATATCGGTGGCACCCAGGTTTTTGTCTATGCCCGCGATCGAGCACATTTGTTTGCCGACATCGCCGCAACGCTGGACACCCTTAGTCTGGATATCCAAGATGCCCGTATTATGACCTCGTCGGCGTCCCTGTTCAGCTTGGATACCTTTATCGTTTTGGAGCAAGATGGCACCACAATCGGTGACAACAGTCAGCGTTTGGCCGAGATTCAACAACGGCTATTAGAGGCCATTGTGACTCCCGATGAAGCACCGACGCCGCAACGACGATTGTCACGGCAGCAAAAACATTTTCAAATTCCACCTGAAATTACCGTCAGCAATGACATGCTAAACCAGCGCACTGTCGTCGAATTGCTCGCCTCAGATCGACCCGGCTTACTGGCCGATATTGGTCGTTGCTTTCGACGACTCCAGCTGACCTTACAAAATGCCCGAATCGCCACCTTGGGCGAACATGTTGAAGACGTGTTTTTCCTGGTCGATGCCAACGGCGAACCACTGCACAGTTCCGCCGACGTGGAGCGGTTGCAATATGAATTGACCGAAACTATTTTGGAAGTAATGGACCGATGAATCCCAATTTACAACGTCTGCAACCCTATCCATTCGAAAAATTACGGGCCAAGATGGCCTCTGTCAAGGCGGCCGATATGACCCCCATTGCATGGTCCATCGGTGAGCCAAAGCACGCCCCGCCGGATTTTTTGCAGGAGCAGATTGTTGCCACCATTGCCGGCTATTCACGCTACCCGGCGACTGCCGGCTTGCCCGCCTTGCGCGAGGCGATCAGCCAATGGTTAATTCGGCGTTTTAAACTGCACAACAACAAGGGCTTTAGTGCCGACCGCCATGTTATCCCGGTGACCGGCACACGCGAGGCACTCTTTTCTGTGGTTCAGGCGCTCTACGATCCGACGGCAGAGGCCAATGAAGTTTGGATGCCCAACCCCTTTTATCAGATTTATGAAGGCGCGGCCTTGCTGGCCGGGGCGAAGGTGCACTACCTTAATTGCGTGGCCGAACACAATTATCAACCGGACTTCGCGGCGCTCAGCGACGACCAGTGGTCACGCTGCCAGCTGTTATTTATCTGCACACCGGGTAATCCAAGTGGCACCGTTCTGTCGTCCGAGCAATTGCAATTTTTAATTAACAAGTCGATCGAATTTAACTTCATCCTAATCAGTGATGAATGCTACAGCGAGCTCTATCGAGACGAGGCTCGGCCGCCGATTGGCTTACTGCAGGCCGCCGAACAGATGGGCCATAGCGACTTCGATAATTGCTTGGTGTTTCACAGCCTGAGTAAAAGGTCCAATTTGCCGGGCTTACGCAGCGGCTTTGTCGCCGGCGATGCCCATTTGATTCGGCATTTTTCCGCCTACCGAACCTACCATGGCTGTGCCATGCCGATACCCCATCAGCAGGTATCCATTGCCGCCTGGAACGATGAAAGCCATGTTCTGGAAAATCGTCGGTTGTACAATGAAAAATTCACTGCGGTGGTTGGCGAACTCAAGTCTTTCTTACCGCTGACCATCCCGGACGGCAGCTTTTATTTGTGGCCGAACCTGGCCGAAGACGACGAGGCGGTGGCACAACGCTGGCTCGAAAAGGCCAATATTCAGGTCTTACCCGGGCAGTACCTGTCGCGCGACAACGCCGGCATCAATCCGGGTTACGGCCATATTCGCATCGCCCTGGTGGCGACATTAGACGATTGTGTCGAGGCCGCGCAGCGTCTAAAGCGCATCTATTAACCAAACAGGGGCGCTCGCTTGATTAAAATTTATGGCATCAAAAACTGCGATACAGTCAAAAAAACATTGCACTGGTTTGCCGAGCAGAACGTGACCGTGGACTTTATCGATTTCAAAAAAGAACCGCCCACGGCCGAGTTGATCCAACAGTGGATCGCCCTATTGGGCTGGGAAAGTCTGATTAATAAGCGCGGCACCACCTGGCGCAAGTTGCCAGAAGCAACCAAAACCTCGGTTGACAGCACTAGCGCAGTGGCCCTAATTCAGCACCAACCAAGCCTGATTAAACGACCCCTGATCGAACTGCAGGGCCATCTTTGGATCGGTTTCGATCTAAGCCAATTTGCACACATTATTTCAAGAGAGAGTTAAGTTATGACCTATTTTTCTGTCGGTCTGGGCACCGCCACTCGTAACAGTGAATTAAAGATTATCGAAGCCTGGTATCCGCAACCCCTTATCGCGCCTTCCGATGACCTGATTAACCGCCTGCTCGCTGTGGTCAAGCATGAGGGTGGTAACACCGCCCATGTGCTCGAGCTGGAGCATTATGCGGCCTTATCGTCGGTCTTTGCAGACGCCGGCATGACACTTAATGTAAAACTACTGGCTGCCGCAGCCCACAGCAAACAGACGCTGGTGCTGACTCTGCTGGAAACCGATAGCGCTCCGGTATCCATCGCCGAAGCCTTTTTAAAATTGCATCTGCTGTCTCATCGCCTCGTCAAACCGCAAAAAATCGTCCTCGCGGGCATCTTTGCCGTGTTACACAACATTGCCTGGACCAGCGAAGGACCGATCGATTTGCCCGAATTGCCAGAACGCCAAATTGCCGCCCGCCTAGCGGGCCGGATCTTGACGGTGCAGTGCGTCGATAAGTTCCCCAAGATGGCCGATTATGTGGTGCCCACCGGCATCCGTATTGGCGACACGGCACGGGTGCGCCTTGGCGCCCATTTGGGTGAAGGTACCACCGTGATGCACGAAGGCTTTGTCAATTTCAATGCCGGCACCGTGGCCGTGTCGATGGTGGAAGGCCGTATCTCGGCTGGTGTTCTGGTCGGCAACGGTTCCGACGTCGGTGGCGGCGCCTCGATTATGGGCACCCTATCGGGCGGTGGCACCGAAGTGGTCTCGATGGGCGAAAATTGCCTCCTCGGGGCTAATTCCGGCACTGGCATTGCACTCGGGGATCGCTGCACCATTGAAGCCGGTCTCTATATTACCGCGGGAACCAAGGTGACCCTACTCGATAGCCACAAGGCGGCGATCAATACGGTCAAGGCGCGCGAGCTGTCTGGCATGTCCGATCTGTTGTTCTGGCGCAATGCCCTGACCGGACGAGTCGAATGCTTGACCAATAAGTCTGCGGTAGAGCTGAACTCGGAACTGCATTTGCACAACTGAGTCCGCTACTCGACTGACGGCTGCCAGCATGGCGGCCGTTTGGGTGCTGAATCGACCCAGGCACCCAGGCATCCACTGCTGGTCGCCAACTCAGTGCAACGGGCCGATGATCTTGTAGATATCACGCACGGCCGCACCCTGCAGTCGCGCATTTCGTTTATGCCCTTCTTTAGCCCTTTCCTAACCTCATATAAGGTTAATAAGATTTACCTTATCGGTAAGCTGTCCTAGATAGCCTTGAAAGCCTTGATTCACGACGATTGGGGCCACGCCGTGGAGCCAGAATACCGAAGCCCTGCGTTTAACCGCATTGGTCAAAGAAGCCTCAGCAGTGCGCCGGAAAACCTACCAGCACATGTAGCGATAAAATGCCTTTAGATGAAACGGTCGTGGCTTACCGCGGTAGAACTTAGAACAGCTTCCCGATCAACCAGACGCTATGCATATTACAATATTGAGCTCAGCCGCCTCACTAATAAACCAAAAAAAATTAAAGTATCAATTAATTAAAATAGTATTGGTTTGGATGTTTTTGATTCAAGTTTAAAGCACAAAATCGCACTAGAGCTGACTAATTTAATAAACTATTATATGTACTATTTACCTTATTTTTGATGATTTTATTTTCACTTTTTAATTATCATAAAAATCACAGACATCCCAAACACTCGCTGCCGAACCGTATAGCACAGGCTCGCACTATTTTAAGACCACCTCAGGCAATACCAGAGTTACAAAAAAAACAATTTAAGACATACAAAAAAATATCAATCTCGAATGGAGAAACGCGCTATAGGACCCATTCCCATTGACCTTAAGACCCTTAATGGTAAGCCCAGAGATGATAAGATCACCGTCATCCAGGAAGAAAAATCTCTATTTTAAACGAAGCCCACCCATTATCAAACCAATAAAAAAATTAAAAATAACTGATACTATTTCATCAAACAAAAAAAACAGCCTGATTAATACAACTTAACAATATTCCCTAAAAAGGCGCCGCCTTGACCGAAGCAAATCAAATAAACTATTCTTATATCCATAAAGAGGTATGCAACAAAAACCAAAGACAATACTTACTTACGAAATCACGACTCTTGCTTAATGAAAATGGTAAGCTGATTTTGGCCGGTCGGTATTCGTTACCTTTCGAGCCGTCTGCTCTTAGGACCCAACAAAAAAGTAAATGCAAATTTTTAGTAGACGATCCCGTCGTGACTAAAGTTCAGGCAAGGTATTTAGAGGGTATTATGGACGGAAACACAATCGCAACCAGAGGGCTTTTAGTGACCCCTGAGTTGCCGGCTTTGAATGACACCAATTCGTCTATTCGCTATCTCGAGCACGGTGCATCCAGTGCCCAAGCCACCTGGCATTGCCACAAAGAATTGGAACTGCATCTGGTGGTAGCCAGTTCTGGGCGGTTTTTTATTGGCGACTATATTGGCCGCTATGAACCCGGCCATCTGGTACTGACCGGCGCTAACCTGCCGCACATATGGATTGCGGATTCAGACTCACAAACGGAGTCGACCCCTGAACCCCTAAGGATCAAGGTCATTAATTTTGACGGCGACATGTTTGAAGCAGCGAGCCAGCATATTTCGGAACTGCGGGAGATCGTGAATATCATTCGCACGGGAGGCGCTGGCCATGAGTTTCAACCGCGCGACCTCGCGATCTACACCGATCTGTATGAACGTATTGCCAGCAGCGATGGCTTGGAAAAAATGATCGCTTTTCTGGAACTGATGAATAACTTGGTAACGGAGGAAAAGACTACTCTATCGACGGCTCGGGATTGGCAAGATTTTGCCGGCCCAACCCTGCGCGTGGTTAACAAGGCGATCGATTTTATCTTACAACATTACAACGAAAAAATTAGACTCGAAGATGTCGCCTTGCATGTCAGGCTTTCGCCGAATCGCCTGTCCAAGTACTTCTTCGAATCGACCGGCATTAAGTACATCGACTTTCTGATCAAGGTTCGAATTAGCAAGGCGTGTGAGCAATTGAAAACATCTCACAATCAAATCACCAAGATTTGTTACGACTCCGGCTTTACCAATGTCTCGAACTTTAATCGCCATTTTCTGCGCATCAAGGGTATGACCCCCAAGCAATATCGGGATCGGGCCAACCTACGACTAAGCTAGCATTGGTGGTCGGTTCGGGACAGACCTCAAGAGGTCTTGCGGTCTAACCAGAGTAGATCCTTCGCCAGCAGTTGCGCGAAGGCGTCCAGCTCGACCTCGCGGTCCGAGCGCTGGTATTGGCTGATGATTTCCTGTGGTGAAAATCCCTCGGTAAGGCGTAGTAGGTCGAACACCCAGCGATAACCAGCAGACAGACGAATGTCTCCACCGCTAAAGTACACCCGCAGAGCGGATTCATCGAAGACAAAGTACTGTTCCGGATTGACGATCAGACGAGTATCGAGGGTTAGCACCGGATCGCCACGGTGCAACTGTCGATCTAACTGCAGATTGAGCGGTGCCAGTTGACTGGCGAAGTTTTTATGCACTGCCAATAAGGCATCATCGACCAGCCCTGGTTCGGATCGAAGTCGACTAGTTAGAGCATCCAGATAGCCCAACAACCCGGCTCGAGCGTTCTCCCCCTGAGCCGGACTAAAGTCCTCCGCCCGCAGCGCCGGTCGCAAGGAATCCAGATCCGGCCGCGTCGGTGCCAGCAATTCCAACAAAAGATCCCGCAGGCGCAAACTGCAAATCGAGAACGTAAAATGCAGCGACTGCTCACTTCCAGTTGCGGCCTTATAACAACTGCCGCGCGGGAGATAGAGGATATCACCTACGGCCAACTTCAGTTGTTTGAGCGTTTTACACTGTTCGACCCGAGTCGACTGGTAGGCTTCCCCCCCAAAGGGCCTAAACTCGCTGTTAAAATCGACCTGCCAGTTATTGCTGCCGCTCACCTGGACGACAAAAGCATCCTGATCGTCATACTGCAGCGCCTGACCCTCACTGTACGAAGGTGACCAATGGGCGAGGCAGCGGGTTGGGCAGGCAAACTGACGGCTTAACTGCCGACAGAGCGTAGCAAAGAGGCCATTTTTGGTCTGTAAATTGTCTACCAGCAGTGTATGGCCCTGCTCAAAGGCTTGCCTGAGCAGGTCGGCCGTCGGCGCCTGATCGGCAAACCTGGCATCTGCTGAATCAAACTTGGCTAGGCGAATATCACCCCACTGATGTTGGTTCAACCAGCAGATATCGGCGAGTGAGAAAGACGCTTGCAGCGCAGGCACCAGGTTTGACTTTTGGGTTGGAAAACAGAAGGCGACCTGGCCAAAGACTTGCTGTAAAAAAGAGGTGATATCGGGTATCCCCAATGGATTAGGCGCGTTTGTCATAGCAAACCTCTGGTTTATTGTAGGTCATAGGCTGGGTTACTGTGCTGCCTGAGGCCTGCGAAAGGCCAGGGATGGGTCTTGCATTGCTGTTGCGATAATTCATCGCGCACTTGGAACCTACTCAACATCTGCATCTATATCTCCTGCTCTTCGCTGGTACCCGCCCTACGCATTGGCTCAAGCATAGGGATCGAGATCAAATTGGCGTTGTCCAGATGAATTTAGGCGATAGCGGGTCTAAAACAATTGGCGCTGTTAAAACTTTAGATTCACATCACAAAAATGTACGCCGGGCGGCAGGCCAAGGCTATTTCGACAGGGAACCTTGTTGCGAATTAAATCAAGTAGCGGGAGTGGCGCGGATCTGGGCTCTGAGCAAGCGTTTTACAGGGGAACTATTTTGAGCCCGCTCAGCGGCCGTGACAAGCATCAGTCATGGCCGCTGTAACAAAGCTCTATTAGCGGTCTAAAGGCTTTTAGCGCGCTTTTAGGTAGTTCAGCATGGTATCGGCATCGGACACTTCAAAGGGGTCGGTGGCGCAATTGTCGGCAAAACCGGCCTCGCTGAACAACTTACTAATCTGGCCATTTTCAACATGCATGGCATAACGCCAGCTGCGTTGACCAAAGCCGAGATTGTTCTTGTCGACTAACATACCCATTTTACGGGTAAATTCGCCATTGCCATCGGGCAGCAGAAAGACGTTTTCGGCCTTCTGACTTTGACCCCACTGATACATTACGAAGGCATCATTGACCGAGACACAGACCACTGCATCGACGCCCTGGGCTTGAAATTCGCTGTACAGCTCTTCATAACGTGGCAGATGCGAAGTTGAGCAGGTTGGCGTAAAGGCGCCCGGTAGGGAAAAAACCACAACGTTTTTACCGGCAAACAGCTCATCGGTACTGACATCTTGCCATTCAAACGGATTCGGGCCGCCTAAGGCTTCATTGCGCACTCGGGTTTTAAAGACAACGGACGGGACACTGTTTTGCATACTGAACTCCTGACGATCGATTAGCTGGGGCGCTAGTTTAGTTGCACTGCTAACCTAAACACCAGCTCAATTTGGCTTTGTCGGCGGCACAGGCCCGCGCCAGATGTGAATGCGACGCGCGCAACTCGGCGATGCATATATTTCACCACCAGGTTAGAACTCTTTGATCAGAAAGGTTTTGGCTCCCTTTGGTTTCGGCGTACCATGATTCGATGATGTAATTGACCTATTTTATAGCGATTAAACTGACCAAAGGGACAGATAAAGCATTATGAAACCAAGCCTTAAACCCCAGAATCCGAATTTCTCCTCCGGGCCGTGCAGTAAACGTCCGGGTTACCGCCTCAGCAACCTCGATCAAACCTTACTCGGCCGATCGCACCGCTCGAGCATTGGCAAAATCGCGCTGAAAAAAGCCTGTGACCAAACTGCACAACTGCTGGATCTACCGGCCGGCTATCGGGTTGGGGTCGTACCGGGGTCCGACACCGGTGCCATGGAAATCGCGATGTGGAGCCTACTGGGTCCGCGGCCGGTCGATGTATTCGGGTGGGAGTCCTTTGGCCAGGGCTGGATTACCGACATTACCAAACAATTAAAGCTGCCCGAAGTGCGCACGCTGACCGCCGACTATGGCCAACTGCCCGATATGACTCAGGCGAACCCGGAGCACGACACGGTCTTTACCTGGAACGGCACCACCTCTGGGGCCAAGTTGCCCAATGGCGACTGGATTGCCGATGAACGCACCGGCCTAACCATTTGCGATGCCACTTCCGCGGTATTTGCCATGGAGCTGCCCTGGTCCAAGCTGGATGTTGTGACCTTTTCCTGGCAGAAGGTACTCGGTGGTGAAGGGGCCCACGGCATGTTGATCTTGTCCCCGCGTGCGGTGGAGCGATTAGAGTCCTATACCCCAGCTTGGCCGATGCCGAAAATATTTCGCCTGACCGCCGGTGGCAAACTCAGTGAGGGTATATTCCGCGGCGAAACCATCAATACGCCGTCGATGCTCTGCGTCGCCGACTACCTCGATGCCTTGTCTTGGGTGGAACAGATTGGCGGCGTGCAACAGAGCATTGCCAAATCGACGGCCAACTTGGCCGTTTTAGAAGCCTTTGTCGAACAGACTCCTTGGATTCATTTTCTGGCCCAGGAAGCGGCTATTCGCTCCAATACCAGTGTCTGTTTTACGCTCGATCTGAGCGCCGAACAAATTAAGCAACTGGTGAAACTGTTGGCGGACGAGGGCGTTGCATATGACATCGGCGCCTATAAGGACGCTCCAGACGGGTTACGAATTTGGGCTGGTGCGACCGTTGAAGAAGCCGATTTGTCTGCCCTGCTGCCTTGGCTTGACTGGGCTTATACCCAAGTCGCCTGAAGCGATTGCCGATGTTTGGCCTAAAGCAGGCTAGCCTATTTGGGACCCCAGGGGTTCCAACTGGGTCACCTGAACTCATAGTCACAATAAGTCATTGCGCGTCATCGACAGTGCTGGAACGGCTCAGTTAGCACCCCGTGCTGACACCGAATCACCGACTGTCGGGAGCGCTGTTACCTAGGACAGGAAGCACCTATGTATAAAATTCGCACCTATAACACCATTGCCGTCGAAGGCCTCGATCAATTCCCGCGCGCCCAATATGAGGTCGGCAGCGAAATTGCCCAACCCGATGGGATTTTACTGCGCAGCGCCACGTTGCACGACCTAACATTCCCGACCGGCCTTAAGGCGATAGCGCGCGCCGGGGCTGGCGTCAATAATGTCCCGGTAGAGCGCTGCACCGAATCCGGCATCGTGGTTTTCAACAGTCCCGGTGCCAATGCCAATGCGGTCAAGGAGCTGGTCATGGCCGGCCTATTGCTGTCCTCGCGCGGTATTTATGCCGGCCTGAGCTACACAGCGGGTCTGTCAGAGGTCACGGCGGAGGATATGGGTCCACTGCTCGAGGCCGAGAAGAAGCATTTCAAGGGCCAGGAATTGATGGGCAAGACACTCGGCGTGGTGGGCCTCGGCGCTATTGGCTCCAGTGTGGCCAATATGGCGCTGGGTATGGGCATGAAGGTGATCGGCTACGACCCGGCCATCTCAATCGATGCCGCCTGGCGTTTACCCAATCAGGTCCAAAAGGCGGAGAATTTGCAACAGTTGCTCAGCCGCAGTGACTACATTAGCCTGCATGTACCGGCGATCGAGGCGACCAAAAACCTGATTAACAGCACCAGTTTGGCCAGCATCAAGGACGGCGCAAAGCTACTCAATTTTGCCCGGGAATCGATCGTTAATACCGCCGATGCCCTCGTCGCGCTTAACACCGGCAAGCTCTCCGCCTATGTCACGGATTTCCCCAGCCCAGAACTGATCAATCGACCCGATGTGATTGCCCTACCGCATTTAGGAGCCAGCACGCGAGAGGCAGAGGACAACTGTGCCATTATGGGTGCGCGCCAACTGATTGAATTTATTGAACACGGCAATATTCGCAATTCGGTCAATTTCCCCAACTGTGAACTGGAGCGCACCACGGCTTATCGGATCTGTTTTGCCAATCAAAACGTGCCCAAGGTCCTGAGCCAGGTCCTGAACCTGCTCGCCGAGGAGAATATCAATGTGGTCGAAATGTTGAATAAGAGCCGGGATAATATCGCCTACAATATTTTGGATATCGACAGCGAACCGTCCGCTGAGGTTTTGGCGGCCATTGCCGGCACCGAACAGGTATTTCATCTGCGCTCGATCTAATTGGCTCGGCCGGCTAGCGGCCGGCCTTACGAGCGAGCGAGCGAGCGCTCAGCGGATTTTCACTTGCTCGCTGATGGTGGTAAAGGATTGTAGGCTCTGTTTCATATACCCGCTAAGACGGTCACTGCGACCGATTTTGTGCATAACCTGGGCCGACAAATCCTCAATCATCTGGGTGCGCGCACTGATCGTCTGCACATTGCTGAGCTGAATCTCAGTGATATCATGCACCCGTTGATTGGATCGATAGATCGCCTCTATATAACCAAAGGTCTTGCTCAACGACTCAATAACATCCTCACTTAAGGCCGCATTGCGCGCCGCAACCGCCTTATTCTGGTTGATCGTCGTAACCGCCGTGTCGGCCAGTTTTTGCAACGCATCGACGGTTTGGCGGATCTCCCCAGTGGACTCCTGAGTGCGCTGCGCCAGTGCCCGCACCTCGTCTGCGACCACCGCGAAACCGCGCCCCTGTTCTCCGGCGCGGGCGGCTTCGATGGCCGCATTGAGGGCTAACAAATTGGTCTGGTCGGCTATACCACTGATGGTCGACACCACCGTATTGATCGATTGGCACTGACCGGCCAGATCGGTGATGGCGACTTCGGCGTGGTCTAGGTGCTGCTCCAATTCCCGCACGATGGTGTTGGCGTCGCCCAAATTAGTGCGACTGGCATTGACCTGCTCACGCGCATCACCGGTTTCCAATACCGTCTGCTGTACCGCCTCCTGCATCGCCCGAGTTGAGGCCATAAGCGCCTCCACTTCCGCGACAATTCGGGCACTTTCCTGGACCTGATGTTCGATCACCTCGGTGGCATCTTGCATCGAAAACAGCAGGGCATAGGAATAGGCCGAATTCAAATTGGAGCCACCGACAATCTGGCTAATAAAATGTTGGAATTTTGCGCCGATGCGGCTCGACGCCGTCACAATAGCGCCTAACTCATCGCGTCGCCCGTCGTCCAAATCATGGGTTAAGTCGCCATCGGCGATGGCGCTCAAACGCTCGGCGATCTTGTGGGCTGGCGTCGCGACCCGCACGACGACAAAGACGAACATCAGCAGTAGGATCGCCGCAAGCGCGGCAAAGCTGGCCAACAGGGTGACTATATGACGGCTGATCGTACTCTGCGCCTGAGCGATATTCTGCCGGGCGAGCAATTCGATCTGTTGATGAAGCTGGTCGAGCTTAGCGCCGATTGCCGCAGCGGAATCATCGAACGGCGTCATCAGCAGATTGCCAGCCGCGGGGCCCCCATCTATATAGGCCTGAGCCATATTCTTACCGGCACCGTAGTAGGCGTCAAATACCGGTAAAATCGCGCGATAGAGTGCTTCATTGGCCGGGTCCAACGCCAACAGCTGCTGAATATTTTGACGAAAGTTTTGATAGGCACTCTTGGCTTCATCGAAGCCATCGTTCAAACCATCCTGAGCGCGTGTCGCGCTGATGTCGGTAAGCCATTGCTGTACTTGAATGGTATTGATGCGCGCTTCATAGCCTTGACGAATAATTGGCAAGAGTACCGTTTCATTTTTGGCCAACATTTGCCGCAACAGACGGACATCGGTGTAGACGAAGAGAGCGAGAACAATCGACAGTGCAAGGGCCAGCAAAGCCAAGAGCCCGGTTAGGTGTTTAATGGTCAAGTGATTCATCGCCTATGAGGTTCTTTCCAGCTTCGTTTCAATAAGTTTATGTCATAATTTCGGTTGCGCAAGGCGTGCGCCCGTGGGCCTCGATTGGCAGCTAATTAAAAAAGGCGCCGAAGCGCCTAGAAGGTTTTGGTACAGTGGACGTGGACCGTCAACAGCCCATGCGTGCGATCAAGACTTGGCCGGGACGGCCTTGATATGCCAAATATTTTCGGCATAGTCTTGAATCGATCGGTCCGAATTGAACTTCGCCAAACTGGCCGTATTCATAATGGCAGCTCGGGCCCAGGCCTTTTTGTCACGGTATAGTGTGTCGATTTTTTTCTGTGCCTCGCTGTAGGCCTCAAAGTCGGCCAGGACCATAAAGGAATCCGACTCAATCAAGTTGCGTTTGACTTCAGATAACAGACCGGGCTCTCCTGGGGTAAAGAAATCACCATCTAACCAGTCGAGCACCGCCTTCAGTTCATCGTTGCTGCGATAATAATCGGCCGGCTGATAACCCTTGGCCAACAACGCCTCGACGTCATCCACTTCCATACCGAAGATCACCACATTGTCGGTGCCGGCTTCTTCGGCAATTTCAATATTTGCGCCGTCCATGGTACCAATGGTGATGGCACCGTTTAACGCCAGCTTCATATTACCGGTGCCCGAGGCTTCTTTGCCTGCCAGTGAAATTTGCTCGGAGACATCGGACGCCGGAATCAGTTTTTCGGCTAGCGACACTCGATAGTTGGGTAGGAAGACGACCTTGAGTTTATTGTTGATACGCACATCATTGTTAATTTTTTCAGCAACCTTATTGATCGCAAAAATAATTTCCTTCGCCAAGCGATAACCTGGCGCGGCCTTGGCGCCGAAGATAAAGACGCGTGGGTGCAAATCATAGTTCGGATCGATCAATAGGCGGCGATAGAGCGCCATAATGTGCAATAGGTTAAGGTGCTGACGTTTGTATTCGTGCAAGCGCTTGATCTGCACATCGAAGATCGCATCGGCACTGACCTCGATACCGGTTAACTCTCGGATCACCTTAACAAAATCTTCCTTGTTAGCTTGCTTGACGGCCATATAGTCTTTCTGGAACGCAGCGTCATCGGCGAGGGCTTTTAGGCCAGATAGTTTCTCAAGATAACGTGGCCAATCGGCATCGACATGCTTTTCGATCAGACTCGACAAGCGCGGATTGCAGGCCTTCATCCAGCGTCGTGGAGTGATGCCATTGGTGACATTGGTGAACTTGGTGGGCCAAAGCGCATTGAGTTCTGGGAACAGATCTTTCTTGACCAATTCGGAGTGAATCTGCGCCACACCGTTAACCGTGTGCGAGCCAACCGCGGACAGATTGCCCATGCGTACCATCTGCGCCGAGCCTTCTTCGATGATCGACAGCTTGCGTTTAACGGCATCATCGCCAGGCCATTTGGCTTCAACCTCGTCCTGTAAAAAGCGTGAGTTGATTTCGAAAATAATTTCCATATGGCGCGGCAAAACCTTTTCGATCAACTTTAACGGCCAACGTTCGAGGGCTTCAGGCAACAGGGTATGGTTTGTGTAGGCGAAGGTGGCGCGGGTCATGGTCCACGCGTCATGCCAAGTGAAGCCTTCTTCATCGACCAGGATACGCATCAATTCTGGGATCGCGATGGCCGGGTGAGTATCGTTCAACTGCATGGCATTGAGTTCGGCAAACTTGCTCAGATCGTTACCGTGAGCGCTCTTATAGCGGCGCATCACATCGGCAATCGAGGCGGCGCTGAAAAAATATTGCTGGATCAGGCGCAGTTCTTTACCCGCTTCGGTTTCATCATTGGGGTAGAGCACCTTGGAGACGGTTTCGGCTTGCACCGATTCGGCATAGGCATCGAGATAACCGCCAGAGTTAAAGACATCCCAGTCGAAAAACTTATCGGCACGCGATTCCCACAAGCGCAGGATATTCACATTTTGACCGCCGTAACCGACGATCGGGATATCCCAGGGAATGGCACGTAAGGTTCGGCTCGGGCGCCACACTTTACGCGATTGGCCCTGCTCATAAACCGTTTCCACATAGCCGTATAGCTTAACGGTCTGCTGCGATTCCGGTCGGCATATTTCCCATGAACTGCCAAACTCACGCCACTCGTCGGGCCGCTCCACCTGGCGACCCTTGTAAAATTCTTGCCGAAACAGGCCGTGTTCATAGTGAATGCCATAGCCAATGGCCGGCAAACTCAGGGTCGCCATCGAATCGATAAAGCAGGCTGCCAGACGACCTAATCCGCCGTTGCCCAGGGCCATATCGGGCTCTTCTTCCAAGATATCGGACAGGCTCTGACCCAGGTCTGTCATCGCCGCATCGGCAATTTCATAGAGGCCGAGATTCTGCAAGTTGTTCGACATCAGTCGACCCATCAGAAATTCCAATGACAAATAGTGCACCGCCCGTGTGCCTTTGCCAGCATGGGTCTTTCGGGTACGGCTGACACCGTCGTAGACAAACTCGTTGATGGCCGCGGCAATGGCCTGATTCCACGCTTGCTGGGAGGCCTTTTCTTCATAGGTCCCGAGGGTGGAATGTAAATGCTTCAGGACCGATTCTTTGAATTGCGGCACTGTTAGTTGCGGTTGCGGTGCCGCGGATAGGTTAGTCGCCATCTTTTTATCACCTTAAGCAGAAGAGGAATTGGGTGCGGTAAGGCAGTAGACACTCACCGGCAGGTTAAACCTGCGCTAGATAGGATCATAAACTGTTGAGCACAAAGGTGTAGTTTGAAATCTCGGGTCAGGAAAACCGCCGCTACCTCCACCTTGCGGACCCATGGGGGTTAGCTGAGTAGGTTTACTGACAGCAGCTTGGGCTGAAACGGTTCGGGCAGGATGAAAATTGACTGACTAGTCATTCATTGTTAAGCTCAAGCCATGACAGACAAACGCACTCAACTGATCAACGCCGCCACCGACCTCTTTGCCCGAGAAGGGTTCTGGAACACCTCGACCGCGCGGATCGCTAAGCATGCCGGCGTGGCCACCGGGACGCTGTTTAATTACTTCGCCAGTAAAGAAGCCTTGATCGATGCGGTCTATGTGGAAATTAAGACGCGCGTCGCCGATGCCACCTTACCCGGCCTGCCGGATTTGAACGATACCGTCGCCTGCTTTAACCACTTTTGGTGCACTTACATCCGCTGGGGTGTCGATAACCCGATAGAACACGACCTGTTACAACAAATGAAATTGGCCAATATGGCCAGTCAAGAGGCTGAGACTCAGCTCCACCAACAGTTTGCCGTGATGGGCCAATTATTGGAGCACTTCAGTCGGTTGGACAATACCGTCGCGGTGCCCTTGCCCTATATGATCAAGCTTATTTTCGCGCAGCTGGAAGTTGCGATCGACAGCGCCATTGACGCCAATTTAACCGGCGCAGCACTGCAACAACATATCGACACCGGCTTCGCGATTGCGCTGCGTAGCTTAACGATCAATTAAGCAAATACGACTCAAAGCCCTTAATTCACGGCATTTAGCGACCCGGTCAGGTTGGATCGGTCACTCATTTGGTAAGCAAAGGTACTAACGATGAATAAGACCAATTGGACATTAGATCAGGCCCCCAGCCAAGCAGGCAAAATCGCACTGAAAACCGGTGCGAATGTCGGCTTAGGCTATGAAACCGCCCTAGGGCTGGCCCAGACCTTAACCCAGCAAGATTTCTTCGCCACAGAAGATTCTAATATGGCGGTTGCTCAGGATGTTTAATCGTCCGCGGCGCAGTCAATGGAAGAAAAAATTAGGCATTGGCCTAGTATCTATTACGGTCCTATTAGGAGGCTCGGTAATGAGTGTCGGCACTATATTAAACAGCAGTCCTTCGACCGAAGAACTGACCCAACGTTCGGCACAATACGCCGACGGCAAGTTTCGCAATCCGGTTGAGGCCATGAAGATGTCAATGTCCGGCCTGTGGAGTATGTTCAAGGATTATCGCAAACATAAGAGCGAACAGGCCACGCCAACCGATGCCCTGCCGGTGCTGAATATCGATCCGGCGTCATTGCTCAACCTGCCCAGCGCCGAGAGCCGCTTTTATCGCCTCGGGCACTCTACCCTGCTGATCTGGCTCAATGGTGAATTCTGGCTCACCGATCCAGTCTTTTCCAAACGCGCCTCGCCCGTTCAGTTTGCCGGACCGAAACGCTTTCATCAGCCGCCAATCGGGATAGCGCAATTGCCGCAAATTAAAGCCGTGGTGTTATCGCATAACCACTACGATCACATGGACAAAGCGAGCATTAAGCAGCTCATCGCCAAGGTGGAGTTTTTTGTCTGTCCGCTCGGGCTTGGGGCCGATCTAATCAAATGGGGTGTCAATCCCGCTAAGGTCATCGAACTCGATTGGTGGCAGGACACCGACGTGGCCGGTGTCACCCTAACGGCCACGCCGTCACAGCACTTTAGTGGCAGAGGCCTAACCGATCGAGATCGGACTCTGTGGGCCTCCTGGGTATTTAGCGCGCCCGAACAGCCTGGCCGCGACGCGCAACGCCTGTTCTTTAGTGGCGATACCGGATACTTCGATGGCTTTAAGGAGATCGGCACACGCTTTGGACCCTTTGATGTCACCTTTATGGAGACCGGTGCCTACAACAAGAACTGGGCCGGGGTGCATATGCTGCCCGAAGAATCGGTTCAGGCTCATCTCGATCTAGGCGGTAAACAGATGGTGCCGATCCATAACAGCACTTTCGATTTGAGTTTGCACAGCTGGTTTGATCCCTTTGAACGGGTCACGGCCGCAGCCGCGGCGAGCAACGTTCAGGTCAACACACCGGTCATCGGCGAGGCCATTGTGCTTGGCCAGATGAGTAGCAATCCGTTGTGGTGGCTGGAGGTGCGATAATAGATCGCGAACTCGATAAGGGTTTGACCGGCCAAGCACCGGTTTAACCCAGGTTTTGGACTCTGTTCTGCAAAAATCCGGTAAACCCCCTTGTATCGGTCGCCTTAAGCCCTTAATTTGCCTGCAGTCTTCTCACCGGCATTCTATGAACTATGGCAACCTACGACGCACTCCATGCATTAAAGACCGCGCTGCAATCCCGAATCATCGGCCAGGAGCAACTCATCGAGTCGCTGCTGATCGGACTGTTGGCCGATGGCCACCTGCTGGTCGAAGGCGCGCCCGGGCTGGCCAAGACGAGTGCGATCAAGGCATTGTCCGATGGCCTGCAATGCAGCTTCAAGCGGATCCAGTTCACCCCCGACCTGATGCCCGCCGATGTCACCGGCTCCGACATTTATCGCGTCGAAGAACATCGCTTCGAATTTCAACCCGGGCCGATCTTCGCCAACCTGGTCTTGGCCGATGAAATCAATCGAGCTCCGGCCAAGGTGCAATCGGCGCTGCTCGAGGCAATGTCGGAACGGCAGGTCTCGGCTAACGGCCAAACCTATCCATTGCCCGCGCCTTTTCTGGTTATGGCCACACAAAACCCGGTTGAGCACGAAGGCACCTATGCGCTGCCCGAGGCCCAATTAGACCGCTTCTTGATGAAGGTCTCGCTCGATTATCCGAGCCTTGAAAATGAGTTTCGAATCCTCCATTTGGCCCGGCAGGAGCAGGCCCATGAGCTGCCCGCCTATGCCAACATTGACCTCGATACTTTGATGGCCGCGCGGGCCGAGGTCGATCAGATCCATGTCAGCGCGGCCGTTGAAACCTATATAGTGCACCTAATCAATGCCACCCGGCATGCCGGTGCGTATCAGGCCGACCTAGAGGGTTTAATCCTTTATGGCGCCTCGCCGCGCGCCACCATCGCCTTGGATCGCTGCGCGCGCGCCCTGGCTTGGTTGTCCGGCAGTGACTTCGTGACCCCAGACCATATCCAACAGGTTGCCAGCCGGGTTATTGCCCATCGCTTGGTACTCAGCTTACAGGCACAGGCCAAGGGCTTCGATGGTAATGCGTTAGTGCACCAGTTACTCGCCGCGGTGCCGGTGGGGTAAGCTAGGATGCAGACTGAATTCCCCGTTTTGGGCGCAACCGTGCAGCTCGATGAACTGTTGAAGTTGCAAACTCTGGCACTGGATCTCCGCCGCTTAACGCCGCCGCGCAGCCGTGCTCAGCGCATTGGCGAACAGCGTTCTGTCTATCGCGGTCAGGGCCGTGAGTTTATCGAGATGAAGCATTATCAGTCCGGCGACGATGTGCGCCAAATCGATTGGCGTCAAACTGCCAAGAAGCAACTGCCCTTTGTCCGAGTTATGGAAGAAGATCGCCACAGCGAGCACACCATCTGGCTCGACCTCAGCAGTAGCAGCTATTTTGGCACTCAGGGCTGTTTTAAATCGGTTATGGCCTGCCATTGGGCCGCCTTCCTGATCTGGCGTTTTCTGCAACTGAAGCATCCACTGCGCCTGTTCGTGCGCGTCGGCGCCGACTGGCAACAAGAGCTGCGCGTCAGTGCCCAAAAGGACGGCGCTCGGGCCTGTCAGCTCTTGGTCGAGGCCCATGCCTATCTGGCTGGTCAGTTCCGCACGCTCGAGCCGGCACCGGCGGTGTCGCTGGCGCATTGGAAAAACCGCCCCAACCTCTGGTTTATTGCCGACTTCTTGCAGCAAGATATCGCCCAACTGGCGCAGCAGATCCCGGTGCAGGCGATCAGCTCGCTCACCCTACTGCAGGTATTGGATCCATTCGACTGCCAGCTGCCGTCGGCCGGCCTACTGCCGGTTAAAAACCCCAACCAGAGTGGTTGGATCGCCAGCTCCGATGGCCGCCTACAGCAGCAGTACAAAGACCATTTTAAGGCCCACAATGACGCCTTGGAGCGCTTCGTCTGGCAGGCCAATGGCGCCCTGTTCAGCCACCGTAATAATCAATTCCACTGGAGCGAGGTGCAGTCTTGGCCTCTGTATCACTGATGCCCGAAGAAAACCCCGCTGTGCAGCAGCTGCTCGCCCAACTGGCCGGCAATGTTTTGCCCACCGAGCCATCCATCTGGCCCATCGCATTGGGCTACTGGCTGGTCTTAGGCGCCGTGCTCATTACCACAGCGGCACTGCTCTATTGGTGGCGCCTGGGTCGCGATTGGCGCCGGGTGTCGCGCCAGCGCAAACGCATTCAGGGCCAAACTGACGCCGATCGGCAGTTGCTGCAGCTGCACCAACTGTTGCGTTGGGTGCTGATCAACAAGCTCGGCGCCGACAAGGGGTTAACCGATCGCGCCTTCGCAGAGCGGGTTACCTCGAGCCTGGCAACCCTGCCCCCGAGTTGGTTAAACGGCCACTATCGGGCCGAACCGGCGGTCCACCCGATTGATTGGGCCGAGGTTCAGCGTTTACTCAAGGCCTGGCGCAAGGAGGCACACCGATGAATTTTGCCTGGCCTTGGCTGGCCTTAATCTTGCCGCTGTTCTGGCTGCTGCCGCGGAGTCGCACATCGGCCAGCGCCGAGGCCTTGGAGCATCCCTATTTAATGAGCTTGAGCCAGCAACAACCGCCTGGCCGACAACGCGTAACGCGGGCCGGGTGGCTGCTGCAAGTGGCCTGGGTCCTGTTGGTGGTGGCGCTGATACGGCCGCAATGGGTCGGGGAGCCAGTCAGCAACGTGATCGCCGGACGCAGCATCTTCTTGGCCGTCGATCTCTCTGGCAGCATGCTGGAGCCCGATATGACCTGGAACGGGCGGGCCATCGAGCGCTATCAGGCGGTCCAGGCGGTCGTCGGCCAATTCGTCGAACAGCGCCGGCAGGATTTTATCGGCCTGGTAGTGTTTGGCAGCTTTGCCGATATCCAAGCCCCCTTGACCCCAGATGTCCAAGCCGTGAGCGCCATTCTCAGAGATCTTCGCCCGGGCATGGCCGGCGACAGCACGGCGATTGGCGATGGTCTGGCGCTGGCGGTAAAACAACTGCGCCTGTCCGAATCCCCGGACAAGGTGATTATCCTGCTCTCCGATGGTGAGAACAAGACCGGCGATGTCACCCCAGAACAGGCCACCACCATCGCCCAGCAGAGCGACATTAAGGTTTACACCATCGGCTTTGGCGGCGATCGACCAACCAGCTTCTTGGGGATGCTCAGAGGCGGTGGCAATGAGATCGATGAACAGACGCTCAAAACCATCGCCGAACAAACTCAGGGCCGTTATTTCCGGGCCACTAGCACCCAAGACTTGGCACAGGTGTTTCGCACCATCGACAATTTGGAAACCAGTGATCGGGATGACCGCGACGTGCGACTGGTGATCGAGTATTACTGGTTGCCATTGCTGGCCAGTTTTGGGCTAATTGTGTTGGCTGCCAGCCTGCCTTGGCGCCGAGGAGCGAGAACCGATGATCTGGCTTAGACCCTACCTACTGTTGCTCTTGCTACTCTGGCTTCCCCTGGCCTATCGGCTGATTCGCAACGGGCGACACCAAAGCGCTTGGCAACGACTGATCGACCCGACCCTTTATGCGGCCCTGGCCGGCCAGGTTAGTGCGCGCCGGCGGATGCGCTCCTGGCTGGTACCGATGCTCGGCGTGCTGATTATTCTCGCCTTAGCGGGACCGGCCCAACCTACCAACAGCGCCCAGTCGGTCACTCAGGGCAATCTCTACGTGGTACTCGACAACAGCCTATCGATGGCCGGCACCGACCTGCTACCCAATCGTCTGACCCGAGCCAAGCGGATGATCGCCGACTGGGCCGGCAGTGGCCTGTTCGATAAGACCAGTGTGATTGTCTATTCGGCCTCAGCCCACCTGCTGACTCCCCTAACCCAGGATGTGGCTACCCTAGGCACCCAGTTGGCCGCACTGACGCCCTTTTTAATGCCCGAGTTTGGCAATAACGCCGAACAGGCCTTTGCCCTACTAGCCGACCAGTTGGCCAGCGGGGACGGGCCTGCGGCTCATGTCCTCTGGCTCACCGACGATATCGCCGCCAACAAGGTGAACGCCATTCGGCAAGCACTGCCCAAGGCCCAATCCTGGACGGTGGTCGCGGTCGGTACCGCGGCCGGCAGCCCTATCCCCTTGCCCAATGAGCAGGGTTATCTCTCGGATAACGATCAGTTGGTGGTGGTCTCTACCCAGATCGGCGACCTGTTACAACGAGCAGCCGGGCTGGGCTTTAGCGCCGCCGAAATGGGTAGCCAGCCCAGCCTGCGCTTGTTGGGCGAGCAATCCGTTAATGTTGCCGAGCAAATGGCCGTGGAGGATCTGGGTTATTGGCTATTGCTGCCCATTGCCCTGCTCTTGCTCTGGGTTAA
This sequence comes from Reinekea forsetii, assembly GCF_002795845.1. Taxonomy (GTDB): domain Bacteria; phylum Pseudomonadota; class Gammaproteobacteria; order Pseudomonadales; family Natronospirillaceae; genus Reinekea; species Reinekea forsetii. Next base: position 994,797 of record NZ_CP011797.1, on the reverse strand, counting down.
TCGCCAGGCCTCCCTGTCAAGCGCGGGTGTCCTGATGCTGGTGCTGCTCAGTGGTGCTCCGAACGAGGCCCTGGCCGTGGATCTATTGCATAACCGCAATCAACAGGCCTATCAGGCCCTGGTGCGGCAAGATCCTGAGTTGGCACTGCAGCTTGCTAAGGACCCGGCCTTGAGGGCCGAGGCGCAGTATCAGAGCGGTCAGTTTGAGCTTGCGGCCGACACATTTTTGAGCCTGGCGACACCAGCGGCACTGTTTAACGCCGGCAATGCCCTGGCCAATGCCGGCAAACTGGAAGCGGCGATCCAGGCCTATCAACAGAGCCTGGACAGGGCTCCGAATCCGGCGGCAGAAAAAAATAAGGCCCTGATCGAAGCCTTTCTGCAGCAACAAGAGCAACAGGAACAACAGGACTCGCAATCCGGAGAACAGAATCCCGATGCGCCGTCTGAGCCGAACGAACAGCCAGGTGACGGCGAGCCGGGCCAACCGGGGGACCAGGCCAAGCCCGGTAATACCGACCAGGACGGCAACCCGACCGAGGCACCCGAGTCGAGCGAAACGAGCCAGGCAGCGCAAGAGCAGGCAGCACAAGAGGCGGCCGATCAAGCCGCCGAGCAGGCAGCGGCGGGCGAGGAGAAAAGTGCCGAGCAACTCAGGGCGGATCAGGAGGTGCAGGCGGTGCTCAATCAATTGCAGGCCCCTGCTGGCTCGCTGTTGCAACAAAAATTCAGATATCAATTTCAACAAAACCCTATCGAACCGGATGGCACTCTATGGTAACTGCGTGGCGCCTTGGCGCTCTGATCACAATGTTTTTAGTTGTCGGCCTGGCCGAAGCGGCGGTAAGCGCGCAGGTCGATCGTACCGAGCTTTATAATGACGAATCATTGGTACTGACGGTCACCGTCTCCCCTGCCGCCGAGTTAAACTCGACCGACTTAGCGGCGCTGGCGAGTTTGTTTTCGATCGAACAACGGGTCCAGCAGCAGTCTAGTCAAAACATCAATGGCCGCGCTCGTTCGCGGGTCGATTATCAATTTCGACTCTCCAGTAAGGCCCGTGGCGTGGTTGCGATCCCCAGCATCCGAGCCGGTGACGAGCAGAGCGAGCCGATCTTTGTTACCGTGCTCGATGCGCGCCAGCGCGGCGACTCCTTAGCAGAGGATGCCGTGCAATTCACCGGTCGTCTGAGTAACAACCGCCCCTATGTCGATCAAGCCTTTGAAATAGTCCTGGAGTTTGCCTATAAGATCCAGGTCAAGGGCGCGATCGAAACGATCGATTTGGACAGCTTTGAAACGCGGCTCGTGAAGGAGGAAAACACCAATACCACCCGCAACGGTCAGACCTATAACCTCTATCGTCAAGTATTGGAACTGACGCCGAAAAATCCGGGCGCGGTCAAGATACCGACCATCGTGTTTAACGGCGAGTACCCCGATTCGGCCCAAGGTCGCTACGTCCGCTTTAGCCGCACGGTCGATCTTGAGCCGATTGAGATTCGCGCGATCCCAGCCAGCTTCCCGTCCGATGCCTATTGGCTGCCCGCGACCGAAATACGGCTGAGCGACAATCTCGATACCGGTCAGCCTATGGATACGAACAGCCACCTCGACTGGCAGATCTCTACCCAAACCCAGGGTTTGGCCGCCAGCCGGCTGCCCGACCCCTTAGCGACGATCAGCGCCTCGTTAGACAGTCGTCTGAGGCTGTATCGTAACGAAGCCACCTTCAGCGACAACCAGCGCCTAGATTCTGCGGCCTTGACCATCGACACGCCGGGTACCTATCGTATCCCCGCCATCCGTATTCCATGGTGGAATACCGACACCGACACGCTGGCATGGGCCGAGCTTCCGGAGCGCACTATCAGGGTAGTGGCGACCACCCAGGTCAGCCCGAAAGGGACCGGACAAGCTCCGGGCGCCGAGCCGCTATTGAGCCCTGAGAGTCGGTCAACCGAGCAGCCCGAACTGGCCCCGTTTGGACCCAATTACTGGCTTTACGCCACGCTTCTGGCGGGCCTTGGGTGGTTGCTCACGTTAGGGCTGTGGTGGCGCCAGGTAAGAACTGTAACGACGGCACGCAGCACGGACGTCCTAACACCTGGCGCGGTCTCGCCCAATTGGGCAGTAGCCCAACGTTTGGCAAAGGCCTCGGACTATTCCGGCCTCTATCAATGTCTGCTGCGATTGACCGGGGCAGGCAATGACCCCCTAACGGTAGTAAAAGCCCGCTTGGATCAGTCAACACGACAAAGTTTTGAAGATCTGGAACGATCGCTTTTTAGCGACCAAGCGACACCTCCGAGCGCCTCAGCCATGACCGCATTGGTGCAAGCCTTGGAGCGCCTGATCGGTCGAACAGGCTCGGCGCGCGCACCCGATGAGGCACTGCGGCTTTATCCGAACTGAGCTGGGTAATATTTAAGACAGAGATATGGGCTACCGCTGACCGGTGCCCAAAAGCAGAAAGGGGATCCAGAGACGCCCCTATGGTGCGGCAGCGCTCAAACGCTGGCGTACTGCTTCAAACAGACATACACCGGCGGCAACGGAGACATTGAGGCTGCTGACCTGACCGGCCATCGGTAGGTAAACTAGACCATCACAGGTTTCTCGGGTCAGGCGGCGCAAGCCACTGCCTTCGGCCCCCATAACCAGTGCGATCGGGCCCGTTAACGGCGTTTGGTAGACCGAACTCTTGGCCTCGCCGGCCGTGCCATAGATCCAGATCCCCCGACTCTTCAGCGCCTCGAGCGTGCGCGCCAAGTTGGTCACCGCGAAGAAGGGCACCGTATCGGTAGCGCCACTGGCCACTTTGACCGCGGCAGGGGTCAGGCTAGCCGACTTGTCCTTCGGCACGATCAAACCGTGCGCACCGGCGGCGTCACAGGACCGCAGACAGGCGCCGATGTTATGCGGATCGGTAACCCCATCGAGAATTAGCAACAGCGGCGGGACCGTCAGCGCGTCGAGCATTTCCTCCAGATCGGCCTCTTTGAGTACCGGTGCCGCCAGAGTCTGTACTAAAACGCCCTGATGGCGGCCTTCCATCAGCTCATGCTTGTGCAGAATACGATCAAAGTCTTCCCGGTTCACCAGGCGAAACTTGACGTCCTGAGCTCGCACCAAATCGAGCAGTCGATTCATACGATTATCTTGGCGGCCCTTGAGCAGTACCACCTCTTTGATCCGTTCCGGGTGCGTTTCCACGGCGCTTTGTGCAGCGTGTAAACCAAAGACCCACATGGAATCCGTCATTGTTAGATTTCTCCGAAATTTGCTAAGCAGGCGATAGGGGCGGGTATTATTCTGGGCGTCCGTGTCTAAACTAACGGGCGCGCCTGCTGAACAGGCGCACCTTGTCGGGATCGGCCGATCTCAGAACGATCGAGGACCGTTCGATTAACGCTTACGGCCGCCGCTACGGCTGCCACTGCGCTTCTTCGGCTTGCCATCTGTACTGGCTTTATTACCCTGATCGGACCCATCGGTCGAACTCTCTTGACGTTTCGCCGGCTTGCGCTGAGTGCTGCCCTTACGACCCCGATCGGGTTTGGTCACGCCACCTTCGGCCAGTTCGAAATCGATCTTACGATCGTCCAAGCTGACGCGAACCACGCGGATTTGCAGCTTATCGCCTAGGCTATAGACGATACGGGTGCGGTCGCCGACCAAGCGATGCGCGCTTTGCTCGTACTGGTAATAATCCGATTGCAGGCTGGAAATGTGCACCAAGCCATCAACGTAGATATCGTCCAACTGAACAAAGAGACCAAAATTGGTCACCGCCGACACGGTGCCACTGAATTCTGAGCCTATATGATCGTTCATATATTCACATTTCAACCAAGTGACCACATCACGAGTGGCTTCATCGGCGCGTCGTTCGGCCATCGAGCAATGTTCACCCAGCTCGAGCATCTGCTTGACGTCATACGGATAGATATCCGCTGTCGCCATCAGCTCGGCTTCTTTGACCCGAGTCACTAAGGCGGTGCGCTTTTTACTGCGAATCACCGAACGGATCGCACGATGCACGAGCAAATCTGGATAGCGTCGAATCGGCGAGGTGAAGTGAGCATAGCGATCAAAGGACAAACCAAAGTGGCCCAGGTTTTCCATCTGATACACAGCCTGTGCCATTGAGCGCAGCATAACCGTTTGCAACAGTTCAAAGTCTTCACGACCACGAATCTGGTGCAGTAGCTTCTGGTAATCGGCGGCCTTTGGCTTCATGCCGCCGGTTACGCCTAGGCCATGTTCGCCCATATATTCACGCAGATTCTGCAAGCGCTCTGGCGACGGCGTATCGTGCACGCGATAGAGGCACGGAATTTCCATCGTTTCAATCAGGGTTGCAGCGCAGACGTTGGCCGCCAACATGCATTCTTCGATCAGGCGATGCGCGTCGTTACGCGAGGTTGCCACGATGCGGTCAATCTTCTGTTCATCATTGAAGACAATGCGCGTTTCGCGGGTTTCAAATTCGATCGCACCGCGGATTGAGCGAGCAATACCGAAGCCCTTATAGACAGCATAGAGCGCGTCGATATTTTTCTCGACGTTAACACCATACTCAGCCACCAAGGCGGCACGATGGCTCGGTTCACTCTTGTCGAGCACCTCGGCCACCCGAGTATAGGTCAGACGGGCATGCGAATAGATAATGCCTTCCATAAAGCGAAAATGGTCGACCACGCCCAATGCGCTGACTTCCATCTCACAAACCAACGCCAAACGATCGGTTTGCGGATTGAGCGAACAGAGACCATTGGACAGTACTTCCGGTAACATTGGGATAACCCGTTCCGGAAAGTAGACTGAGGTGCCGCGATTACGCGCTTCCACATCGAGCGGGCTGTGCACGGCAACATAGTGCGACACGTCCGCGATCGCGACATAAAGGCGTGTTCCGCCGTTCTTCATCGCCTGAGCAAATACCGCGTCATCGAAATCACGCGCATCTTCACCGTCGATCGTGACGAAGGCCTTGTCGCGCAGATCGACCCGATTGACCTTGTCGCCTTCCTTGACCTCGGTACCGAAATCGACGATCTGGACTTCGACATCTTGCGGCCATTCGTGCGGAATGTCATAGGTTTGCATGGCGATGTCGATTTCCATGCCGGGCGCCATATGAGCACCCAGAACGGTTTTGACCCGACCAATAGGTTGTTTACGAAATTCAGGTTGTTCGACGATCTCAACCAACACGATGTCGCCATCTTTAGCGTCGGCAACATCTTTGGCTGGGATCAGAACATTTTGGCTAATACGCTTGTTTTCGGGGGTTACGAAACCAAAGTCGCCTTCCCAGCGGAACCGACCAACCAACTCGGGCGTACGACGTTCAATCACCTCAGTGATGATCGCCTCAACTCGGCCACGTTGATCTTTATCGCCTTTGCGGGCTAATACGATGTCGCCATCAAAACAACAACGCATCTGGCGGTTATTGAGCACAAAATCATCACCGCCTTGTTCCGGGATTAGAAAGCCAAAGCCATCGCGATGGCCTTGTACACGTCCGCGGATCAGATCCATTTTGTCGATTAGGCCGAAGGCACCACTGCGTGAACAGAGTAATTGGCCATCTCGGACCATGGCCAGCAAACGCCGGCGCAGAGCTTCAACATCGTCTTCAGTTACTAGGGACAATTCAAAACACAATTCAGGATGGCTTGCGGGCCCTTTGCGTTGGGCAAGGTGCTCACCAATAAATTCACGACTGGGAATTGGGTTATCGTATTTTTCCGCCTCACGTTCTAGGTGAGGGTCTAAAGTTGAGTTATTTTTTTTCACAATATCCATATTTCATTGTTATTTTAGAAAAATTAGTATAACGGGAGATGGACTCAATTTGTAGGAAAGACTTCATCGGAAGGAAAACGAGAACGCAGCTGCACTGTGCAACTGCGTTCTTTTAGCGACCTATCCCGCGCTAGTGTGGTGTCTCAGAGTTCGAAGGAGTGCTTTAACACGATGGTTTCAACTCGATCGGGTCCAGTGGACACTATATCGATTCGGGCGCCGATAGCCTTTTCGATGTATTCGATGTAGGCACGGGCATTCTTCGGTAAATCAGCCAGTGACTTAGCACCTACGGTGGAATCATGCCAACCGGGCAGGTCGACGTAGACGGGTGTTACGGTATCAAAGGCTTCGGATGACGCCGGCCAAGCCACTGCCTGTCCCGCCTCATCCTGATAACCGACACAGACCTTGACGATATCCAGACCATCGAGCACGTCGAGTTTGGTCAGGCAGATGGCATTGATCGAGTTAATCCGGATACTGTGCTTGACCAATACTGCATCAAACCAGCCACAACGTCGAGCCCGGCCGGTAGTAGTACCCACTTCTTGGCCCTTTTCGGCCAGGTATTTGCCGTTGTCGTCAAACAGTTCAGTCGGGAATGGACCGGCACCGACTCGAGTGGTGTAGGCCTTGGTGATGCCCATGATCTGATCCAGATACAGCGGACCGACACCGGAACCGGTGGCGACACCGCCGGCCGTGGTATTAGACGAGGTCACATAGGGATAGGTACCGTGGTCGATATCGAGTAACGAGCCTTGGGCGCCTTCGAACATGATGTTACCACTGCGCTCGCGAATCTCGTGCACCAAGCTGACCGTATCGGTGGTGATATCTAGGATACTTTTAGCGTCGGCGATAACCTCCGCGATGCACTGATCGACATCTACTGTTTCGGCACCGTAGTATTCTTTGAGCATAAAGTTGTGGTAATTCAGCACTTCGGTCAACTTTTCCTTGAAGCCGGCCTGGAACACATCTCCCAGGCGGACCCCGCGACGGCTGACCTTGTCTTCATAGGCCGGCCCGATGCCACGCCCGGTGGTACCGATTTTCTTAATGCCACGCTTGGCCTCACGCGCCTGATCTAGGGCAACGTGGACCGGTAAAATTAGTGGGCAACCCTGAGAAACACGCAGACGCTCGCGCACGGGCACCCCTTTCTCTTCCAGCATGGCCATTTCACGTTGCAAGGCGGTGATGGACAAAACCACGCCGTTGCCGATGACGCAGGTCACACCTGGGCGCATTACACCAGACGGAATCAGATGTAATGCGGTTTTTTTACCGTCAATTACAATGGTGTGACCGGCATTGTGGCCACCCTGGAATCGGACCACTGCATCTGCGTTTTCGGTCAACAGGTCAACAATCTTGCCTTTGCCTTCATCACCCCATTGGGTGCCCAGTACGACTACATTCTTACCCATTTTAAACTTGTCCGTTTTGAGAAATCAGTTGAATATGCCATTGGCCATTGTCCTGCACCAATACCCGATCACAACCCAGCTCGTCGCTCTCGGGTTGTTCGCTAAATAATTGAATAATCCGTTCACCCTGAGCCCGCAAGCTTCGAATAACCCCAGCCAATGCCGGATCATTGCTCGCAGGTGCCAAGATACCAGGCGTTTCAGCCCAATCACTGACCACTAGGGTGGCCAGTATTTTTAGATCACTGGAGAAGCCGGTAGCCGGTCGAGAACGTCCGAACACTTCACCGGTATGATCATAGCGCCCACCACGCGCCACTGGCTGGCCAAAGCCAGGCACAAAGGCGGAGAAAACCAGGCCGGTATGATAGTTAAAATTTCGTAATTCGGCCAAATCAAAATGAATTCGGACCTCAGGAAATGCCTGCCGGATCGCCAGGGCAATCGATTTAAGGGTCTGCAATGCTGCCAAAACAGCCTTAGGAGCCTCGGCAAACTCCTCCACCCAAAGTTCCAGATCGTCCAATGAGCCGGCCATGGCCGGTAATTTCAGGAAAATCGCCTTATGCTCCTCGGCCATATCAACCGCGGCAAGCCATTGCTGGAGCTCTGGCAAGGCGCGCAGACGCAATAGGCCGTAGAGTTCGGTCTGCTGACTGGCACTCAACTCGGTCTCGGCGACCAAAGCATGATAGATACCAACGTGACCCAGATCGACCGTTATCTGTTTCAGACCGGCGCTCTGAAGTGAACTTAACATTAGGGACACAATTTCAACTTCGCTATCCAAGCCCGAATAGCCATACAATTCAGCGCCAATTTGCATCGGACTGCGCGATGATAGCAGGTGGGTCGCCTTGGTATGCAGCACCTCACCACAATAGCAGTAGCGCGCGACACCGATTTTGGGGATCGAATGGGCGTCCATGCGCGCGACCTGTTGGGTCCGGTCAGCGCTAATGCCCATCAAGCGGCCTGAGCGCTGGTCGGTAATCTTAAAGGTCAACAGATCGAGGTCGTGGCCGACCCCGGTCAAGAGGGACTCCAAATATTCCGCCGAGGGCGGTTGCAGCAGATCATAGCCCCACACCCGATACTCATCGAGTAGGGCGCGGCGTAAAGCTTCGATACGGGCGGCCTGCGGCGGCAGAATCTCTTCTATGCCGTCCGGTAAAAGCCAGCGTTCTGAAATGGTCATTCGATCTGAAATCCCGTAATGTCACAAATTTAGGCACAAAAAAACCGGGCATCTGCCCGGTTGCAAGATTATACAGAGACTTAGGGCTTTCGCCCAGTCATATCGTTAGGGTTTTCCGTTCTGATTATTCAAGTAACGGAAGAAGTCGCTATCCGGCTCCAGCACCAGCATATCACCCGTCGAGTTGAAGGCATTGCGATAGGCCCTCAAACTGCGGTGAAAGGCATAGAACTCAGAATCGACCGAATAGGCGCTGGTATAAATTTTCGCCGCATCGGCATCACCAGCACCGCGAATCTGTTCAGACTCTCGGAACGCGTTGGCGATGGTAATGGTTCGCTCTTGATCGGCATTGGCCTGAATAATTTCTGCCTGACGCTGACCTTCGGAACGGAATTTTCGCGCTTCCTGATCCCGGTCTGAGCGCATACGACGGAATACATCGCTGGACACTTCCTGCGGCAGATCGATCGCCTTGATACGAATATCGACGACCTGAATCCCCAGTTCGGTTACGGCCACGGCATTGACCTTCTGCAAGACACGCTGCATCAGGGCATCTCGTTCACCTTCATCGCTGCGTATGTTGTTACCAGAGGACAGTATTTCACCAGTTTTCAGACCCGTGACCACTTCACGCAGAGACTTGTCACCAAAGGCGTCGCGCAGAGCCGCATTGACTCGAGAGCCAAGTACCTCGTTAGCGCGGAAGAAATCACCGCCACTGTTGGCGGTGTAGAATTTCAGTGTTTCCGTGATGCGCCATTGCACGTAGGAGTCCACTTCCAAGCTCTTCTGTTCGCTGGTAATAAAGCGTTCGGCCTGACTGTCGAGCGTAATCAAACGGTTATCGAACTTCTTGATCTGATGCACCAGTGGGATCTTAAAATGCAGACCCGGCTCAATGTCCCAAGCCGTGACTTCACCGAAATACAGCCGTATGGCCGTTTGACGCTCTTCGATGATAAACATACTGCTGCTGGCTGCCAATATCACTAGGCCGAGCACGACTACTAGTAGGCTACTTTTTGCGTTCATCTGTTCAGCCCCTTATTGGTTGCTTCTGCGGCGATCGATTTCGCGCAGAATCTGGTCGGTTAGGTTGCTGACATCGGTCTGTGACATGCTGCTCACGGCACCGGCTTTCAGGTCTGTTGCGGCGGCGCCGCTGGCCTGGCTCTGGCGCAGCTGATCGAGGGGCAGATAGATCATGTTATTGCCACCCTCCACATCTAACAACACCTTCGAACTCTTGCCATAAACCTCTTCAATAGTATCGAGGTACAAACGTTCACGCGTGATATCAGGAGCCTTTAGATACTCATTCAGCAGCGCAGTGAAACGATCCGATTCACCAGTCGCACGGGCTATCACTTCTTGCCGATAGGCTTCTGCCTCGGCCAATTGACGCTGAGCGGCACCTTGGGCGACGGGCACAATTTGGTTGGCGTAAGCTTGGGCTTCGTTGATCAGTCGCTGCTGATCTTCGCGCGCTTTGATTACGTCATCGAAGGCGTCTTGCACGGCAGTCGGCGGCGCGGCATTGGTGATCTTCAACTGACCGACCTGGATACCGACTTCATAGTTGTCCAGATACTGCTGTAAGCGATCTTTTACCAAAGCCTGGACCTGATCTCGGCCGGTGGTCAAGATCTGCTCCAAACCGGCAGAACCAACAACGTGGCGCAAAGCTGACTCGGACGCATGCGCCATGGTTGACTCTGGATCACGCACGTTAAGCACGTACAGTTTGGCATCGGCTGCGCGGTATTCCACCGTCATCGATACAGTAACGATATTCTCATCGGCCGTGAGCATCGAGGTTTTCAGGCTGTGTTCACGCACCTGAGTCACATTGACGTTTTCATTGTCGGCAATACGATCGATAAAGGGGATCATGTAGTGCAGACCGGGGGCTTCGACCCGATAAAACTCACCCAAACGCAGCACCACGGCGCGCTCGGATTCATCGACCGTGTAAAAGGCGTTGAAACCAGTGAAGAGCACCGCGATCACCGCGACGATGGCTGCTATAGCGCCAAAGCCGGCTGCTGGCGGGGTATCCGAACCGCCGTTGCCGCCTTTCTTATTGCCACCAAGCCATTTATTGAGCTTCTCGGTGATCTGTTTGATGAGGTCGTCAAGATCTGGAGGGCCATCGTTTTTATTTCGATTGCGATTACCCCAAGGGTCTTGGTCGTTCTTATTGCCACCTGGTGGTTCGTTCCACGCCATGGTCTACTCCGTCTCTATTATAGTTTTTATAACTGAAAACTCAGCTATTGCTCGAAAAATTCCTTAACCCGCGCAACACCAAAGCGTTCTTCGGTCAGGTTAAAACGTTTTAACAATTGTCTAAAGTCTTTCTTCTGCATGCGCACTTCCAGCTGAACTCGGCCGACCTCGTCATAACTTTCAGACAAGATGGCATTTTGCTCGAATAAAGCGGCACGCAAACCAGACTCGCTGGCCTCCAACACAATAGTAGTGGCGAGAATCTCATCACCCAGCAATTCGGTAATGGCCGCCAGCAATAATGAAGTGCCCTCACCACTTACGGCCGACAACCAGACTCGGACCGGTCGCCCTGCATTATCACGCTCAATAGCAGGTTGAAAATCATCGAGCAGGTCGATCTTGTTGAATACTTCCAACCGGGGTATATCAATTGACCCTATCTCAGTTAATACGGCTTCAACCTGCGCCATATTATGGTGACGATTTTCATCAGCACAATCTACGACGTGCAATAACAGATCGGCGCCGGCCGTTTCCTGCAGGGTCGCTTTAAAGGCTTCGACCAACTTATGAGGTAAGTGACGAATAAAGCCTACCGTGTCGGCCAGCACAATACCGCCCATATCAGGCACTTCAAGACGACGCAAGGTCGGATCCAGCGTGGCAAAAAGCTGATCCGCCACATAGACCGTAGCGTCTGTCAAATAATTGAAAAGAGTGGATTTACCCGCATTAGTGTATCCCACTAGGGCCACCGTTGGAGTGTTGGATCGATTTCGGGCGCGCCGGGACTGGTTGCGTTGCTTCTCAACCTTGTCGAGGCGCTTGTGAATCGTTGAGATACGGCTACGCAGTAGGCGTCGATCCGACTCCAGCTGGGTTTCACCCGGGCCACGCAGACCAATACCGCCTTTTTCTCGATCCAAGTGGGTCCAACCACGAATCAGACGCGTGCTCTGATACTCCAGCTGAGCCAATTCGACCTGCAGCTTGCCCTCGTGGGTTCGGGCACGCTGAGCGAATATATCGAGAATGAGTCCGGTCCGATCGAGCACCCGACACTCTATGGCGGCTTCGATATTACGTTCCTGTGAGGGTCGCAATGCGTGATTAAATAATACTAGGTCGGCCTCATGGTCAATCACGGCCTGCTGAATCTCTTCTAGCTTGCCAGCACCGACAAAAAATTTGGAATGAGGAACCGTCATAACACCGCGGATAAACAATGCGGTCTCGGCCCCAGCTGAGGTAACTAACTCGGAAAACTCCGCCGCGTCCTCACGCTGGTCCGACTCAGGAAAGTCAACATGAACCAATATGGCTCGGTTTCCGCCCTCTACACGTTCAAAAAGCAATCAAAACTCCGATGCCCGGCGCTGCCCGGCTAAGAGAAAAATAGTGGACCGTCCCGTTACTCGACAGTAATTACGTCATCGTCGTCTTGGGTAATCTTGACATTGCGGGCGGGGACGACCGTCGAAATGGCATGTTTGTAAACCATTTGGCTAACAGTGTTCTTCAACAAAATAACAAACTGGTCGAAGCTTTCGATCTGACCCTGCAACTTAATGCCGTTTACCAGAAAGATTGACACTGGAATGCGCTCTTTACGTAGCGCGTTTAAGAAAGGGTCTTGTAAAGACTGCCCTTTTGACATGTTCTGCTCCCTTTTTGTCAAGGATTATAATAATAGTTGGCTTGCAAACCAGCGTGCCCGGGTGCCACTAAAGCCAATGACTCCGTCACTCGGTGCCCAAAGAATGGGCCAACATCGACCAATTTATTACGCCGAAGCGCGCCATTGGCCCACAATGGAGGCTGGTTCAATAGCATTCAAAAATTCCAATTAGTAATTCTAGTTGATTTCCATCTCATTGTGGATGGCAACAGGACATTATTTACTTAATACCCCCGATATTAATAGTTAGCAAACAAGCTTGCTTGATCTCAGTTCGCCTAGATGGCCAGCCAAAATATGGTCAAATTCAACCACGGCGGCGTCACAGTTGCCCTAAGATCTGCTGGCAATAATCAACACTGCTCACTGCACTAGTGTCGAGCGCCTGCAACTCGGGCCAGCCGCGCAACCAGGTCAGCTGACGTTTGGCCAGTTGACGCGTCGCGATGATACCGCGCTCAATCATTTCATCGTAATCGATCAGGCCATCGAGGTAGTGCCACATCTGTCGATATCCGACACAGCGCATCGATGGCAGATCTAGATGCAGGTCACCTCGACTATAAAGCTCCCGGACTTCTTGCTCAAAGCCCTGTTCGAGCATCCAACGAAAGCGCTGTGCGATGCGCGCATGCAGAATGGCCCGGTCTTGCGGTATCACGCCATATTGCAGTAATCGATAAGGGAATTGCTCCGCCGCGCCGACGGCCAAATTACCCCGTCCGTCGTGGGTGCCTTCGGCCCAGAAGGCTGAAATGGGTCGGCCACTGACACGGAACACCTCCAGCGCACGCTGCACTCGCTGCGGATTCGCCAGATCGATGCGGGCGTGAGCCACCGGGTCAACCTGAGCCAATTGCGCGACGAGCCCGACCAAACCCTGGTCCGCCATCTGCTGTGCCAGTTCGCTGCGGATGCCCTGATCACCTTCCGGCAAGTCGGCCATCGGTTCGACCAATGATTTGAAATACAGCATGGTACCACCCGTCAATAGGGGTATTTTACCACGCTGACTGATCTCGGCCATTGTCGCGAGCGCAGCACGACGAAACTGCACCACCGAGTAGCTTTCAGCCGGGTCGCAAATATCGATCAAATGGTGCGGCGCGCGGACTAGGGTCTGCGCATCTGGCTTGGCCGTGCCAATATCCATGCTGCGATAGATTTGTGCCGAGTCTACCGAGATGATTTCACAGCTGCCCAGCTCTACTAGGGCAATCGCCAATTCGGTCTTGCCGGCAGCAGTCGGTCCCATTAGAAATAGAGCCGGTGGCCTATTGTCGATCATTTATCGTCCCCGCAAAAACAGCTTATCCAACTCGGTCATCGACAGCTGGGTCCAAGTCGGTCGGCCATGGTTGCATTGTCCGCTGCGTTCAGTACGTTCCATATCGCGCAGCAAGCCGTTCATCTCTGGAATGGTCAGCTTGCGGTTAGCCCGAATCGAACCGTGACAGGCCATGGTGGAGAGTATTTCATTGCGCTGGGCGAGGATGGCATCCGAGCTTTCATGGCTACTAAAGTCGGCTAGCACCGAGCGCACCAACGGCTCCACATCGGCCTGCTGCAGATAAACCGGTATTTGCCGCACTGTCAGGGCTTCCGGCCCGGAGCGTTGCAGCTCCAAGCCAAATGTTGCCAGCACCTCGGCAAACTCCTCGGCCGTATCGGCCTCACGATTGCTCACCGCCAACTTCAATGGCACCAACAAGGGCTGTGCTTGAATGCCCTGCTGATCGTATTGGTTCTTCATCCGTTCATAGGTAATGCGCTCATGGGCCGCATGCATATCAACTAGGATTAGCCCCTGTTCAGACTGGGCCAGTATAAACACGCCGTGCAGCTGGGCAATGGCAAAACCTAAGGGCGGGATGTCCACTTGGCTGGTCTGTGGCAGCGGCTGCTGTGCCTGCCAGCCGCGCTCGGTAACGAGATCGCTTGGGCGCTGCAACTGCTGATAAAAGGCGACCTGTTCGCCGGTGCTAAGGCTCGAGCTCGGCGTTGATGACATCGAATAGGGCGCAGAGCGGTCTGCCATATTCAGGCTGCGCTGACCGCCAAATTCACCGGCCTCGATACCGCTGGTAGTGGGCGTTAACTCAGGCGCAACCAGCGGCTCTGCGCCAAGTTGGGGGCGCACTTCGGCCAGGGCGCGGTGCAATTGCGAAAATAGGAAATCGTGGACCAAACGCTGATCGCGAAAGCGGACCTCGTGCTTGGTCGGGTGGACATTGACATCAACACCCAGGCTGTCGAGTTCTAGAAATAACACAAAACAGGGTTGGCGGCCGTGGAACAATACATCACGATAGGCTTGTTTGACGGCATGGGCGATCACCCGATCGCGCACCACTCTGCCGTTGACAAAGAAGTACTGCATATCGGCACTGGACCGGGAAAAGGTCGGCAACCCCACCCAGCCGGTCATCTTCAGGCCAGCCCGCTCGGTCTCGATCAGAATCGAGTTGAGCATAAAGTCAGGATTCAGCAGCGCCGCGATCCGGCGTTGCTGTTCGGTTATGGTCAGGGCCGGACGCAGCGCGTGGATGGTGCGATTGTTATGCCGCAATGAGAAACCGACGTCGAAGCGCGATAAAGCCTGGCGCTTGATGACCTCTTCCAAATGGCTGAATTCGGTCTTTTCAGTGCGTAAAAACTTGCGCCGAGCCGGAGTATTAAAGAACAGATCGCGCACCTCGACGGAGGTGCCATCGGTATGGGCGGCCGGGGTTACCTCAGTGAGCATATCCCGACCCTGGGACTGGACCTGCCAGGCATCGGCTTGGCTGGCCGGTTTACTGGTGAAGTTCAACCGCGATACGGACGCCACCGAGGCAAGGGCTTCACCCCGAAAGCCGAGCGATACCAAGGCCTCTAACTCATCGAGTGAGTAAACCTTGGATGTCGCATGACGCGCCAGCGCCAAGGACAGATCGGACTTGGCCACGCCCCGGCCATTATCCCGCACCCGGATCAACTTCAGGCCACCCTGCTCAACTTCGATATCGATCCGCGTCGCACCGGCATCGAGGCTGTTTTCAATCAGCTCCTTGACAACCGATGCCGGACGCTCGACCACCTCGCCCGCGGCGATCTGATTAGCCAAACGGGGCGATAATATTTCAATTGTGCGCTCCGCCATCAAGCCTGGCATCCTGTCGTATTAAGGTGTTGATTAACAGCCATTAGGAAGCCCCCGGCACTAACAGCACCTGCCCTACCCGTATGGAGTTACTTCTAAGGTTGTTCAAGCTGACTAAATTGGTCAGTGATATGCCATATCGCCCCGCGATACCCGATAAGGTATCACCCTTGGCAACGGTGTATCTGCGCGTCGCAGCCTGAAGGGTCTGCGACTGCTGCTTCTGCCACGCGATATAACTACTCTCCGGCGGCGTGCGCTGAAAGTAGGTTTGAATCCCGGCGCTGATCGCGCTGGCCATTTTCTTACGATAGGCCGCCGAGCCGAGGTTACGTTCTTCCCGCGGATTGCTGATGAAACCGGTTTCGATCAGGATGGATGGCACATCTGGGGCTCTTAGGACCACGAAATTGGCCTGTCCAATCTGAGTCCGGTCGCCGTGCAACTTGGCAAATTTGCCCATTTTATTGAGGACTATCGAACCGACACTGAGTGAGCTCTGCAAGGTGGTAGTCATTGACAGATCCACCAGCACCGATTTCAAGACCTCGTCCTTATCTTCCAGGCTGACTCCGTTAATCCCGCCGATCACATCGGCGGCATTCTCTTGATTGGCCAAATATTTGGCAACGGCACTGACCACCCCACCGTTTGACAGCGCATAGACCGAGGCGCCATGGGCCGAGGCCTTAGAATAGGCATCGGCGTGAATCGAGATAAACAGATCGGCATTCTTTTTCCGAGCCAGTTCACGGCGCTGCTTCAAGCCCACTATGTAGTCGCTGTCGCGCACTAAGATCGGCTGATACCCTTTTATGGCGGAGAGCTGCCGATACACTTCCTTGGCAATGGCCAGCACCACATCCTTCTCTCTCAATTTAGAGGGGCCGATGGCGCCGGGATCTTCTCCACCGTGACCGGCATCAATCACGACGACTATATCCCGGCGCTGATTGCTTATTTGGGCGATGGACTTGCTGACCACGGGTTCAATACGAGGTGTGATGGTTGGGGTCTGGAGCGTGGGTCGCTCCAGATCGAGCACTAGGCGATGGCCATACTGGTCGTTAGGCTTGAGGGCGAAACTTCTTGGCAGCATATTGGTCGACATATCCAAGACGATACGGATGTCATTGGCGTTGCGCGTTGCGCTGCGGATTTGGGTGACGCCACTACCGGTAAGATCCAGCTCGGCAAAGTCGGTGCTCAGGCCGGCACCTTCGATATCGAGCACGATACGAAAGGGGTTCTTTAAGACCAGAATCGAGTGGTCAATAGGGGTATCGAGATCAAAGACCAACCGAGTATTGTCAGGCGCCGGCCAAATACGCACGCCATGCACGGTCGCAGCAAAAACCGGACCGGACAAGACCAGTAATAAAACCAGCAACCTTTGCTTCAAGCTTGTATCTCCATTAATTGTTGTAGGGCCAGCAACTGGCTGGCACCTTTGGCACTGTTCGTGTGCAGTCGGATCAGGCGTTCTTCAGGCAAGCCCGGAGCCTCGCTCAGAGTCACCTCCAGGTCTGCCGCGGGCAAACAGCCCCGGCCCTGGTCCGGCCATTCGATAAGCCACAAATTAGTGCTGGCATCGTAATCGCGAATACCAATAAATTCCAACTCCTCCGGTTCAGCCAGGCGATAGAGATCGAAATGAATGGCGCGCACGGTCAGCAAGTCATACTCTTCTACCAAATTGTAGGTCGGGCTCTTGACTCGCCCAGCCCAGCCCAGCCCCTGAATCACGGCTCGACACAGGGTCGTTTTACCCATGCCCAAGGTTCCGTGCAGATAGATAACGCTGCCGGCCTGACATACCTGGGCCAATTGTTGACCAAAACGGAGCATTTGAGCTTCTGTTATTTGAATTTTCACGGTTTAACTTCTTTCTTAATCCAAGACGAACCCGTCAGAGTGTATCATTAGTCCCGATGGATGTGACTGAACGATGATGAATTTACCGATGGCGGTACCTGTGGACCTTATTGCAACAACAACTGAACTCAGCCTGGCGGAGAAAATTCGAGCCCTAGGAGCCCCGCTTGGCTTTCAAGCGATGCGCTTCTGCGCGCCCGACACCCGCGCGCATGGCGAACATCTGCAGCAATGGCTGGACGCCGGCTATCATGGCGAGATGGACTGGTTAACGCGCAATTCCGACAAACGTTTACGCGGCGATCTACTGCAACCGGGCACCAAGACGGTCATTGCAGTGCGCATGGACTATTTGCCGGCCAATCACCACAGCATGGCCGTGCTCGACTCACCGGAGCTGGCTTATGTCGCGCGCTATGCGCTGGGCCGAGACTATCATAAGGTCCTGCGCAAGCGCCTAGTGCAATTGGCCCAACAGATCACCGAATTAGCCGGCAGTCATGGCTATCGCCCCTTTGTCGACAGCGCCCCGGTAATGGAACGCCAGCTGGCCGAACAGGCTGGACTGGGCTGGACTGGGAAAAACACCCTATTGCTGGCGCCAGGCGTCGGCAGTTGGTTTTTCCTTGGCGAGCTCTTTACCGACTTAGACCTGCCCTTTGATCCGCCCTTGGAACAGGGTCATTGCGGCAGCTGCAATCAGTGCTTGGTCGATTGCCCAACCGATGCCTTTGTTGCGCCGGGGGTATTGGACGCGCGCAAGTGCATCAGCTACTTAACCATCGAATACGACGGCTCCATCCCGGTCGATTTACGCGCAAAGATGGGCAACCGCATCTATGGTTGCGATGACTGCCAGCTGGTTTGCCCCCATAACAACAAGGCCGATACCACGCAGGAGGCCGACTTTACGCCGCGCCATTCGCTGGAGAAAATCTCTCTGATGGAGGCTTTTAGTTGGACCGAGGTGGAATTTCTGCACAACACCGAGGGCAGTCCAATTCGCCGTATCGGCTATGCCCAATGGCAGCGCAATATCGCCGTGGCACTGGGTAATGCCCCGGCGTCGCCAGAGTTGATCGCCACCTTAGAGCGCGCCAAAGGGCGGGTATCGGCCCTGGTAGACGAGCACATCGACTGGGCCTTGGTTCAATTACAGTCAGCCGTTGTGGCCGATTAATCCTTTTGTCCGAGCATGCCGATCACCTCTATAGTAGGTATCGCGCTAGATGCCGATCCGCTTCACCATCTGGTAGGTGGTGAACCCCCCAGTTAAATTACGTACCTGGTAGCCCAGGTTGTTCAGTAAGCGGTAGGCGACATAACCGCGCAAGCCAACGGCGCAAAAGACCACCAGCGGACGATCCTTGGGCAGCCGGTAGAGGTTGGCTCGGAGCAGATTGACTGGAATGTTCAGGGCCTCATCAATGGTTCCGAGAACGCCGATTTCAGCGGGACTGCGCACGTCGATAAGCAGTGCATCATCGACCCGGGCACTGATCTGTTCGGCCTGACAAATCTGATGTTCACCGCGCAGCACATTACTGGCGACAAAGCCGGCCTGATTGATAATGTCTTTGGCAGAACCAAAGGGCGGGGCATAACAAAGTTCAAGTTCTTCTAGGTCAAACACCGTCATCTGAGCGCGCAGCGCCGTGGCCAATACATCGATGCGCTTATCGACGCCCTTTGGACCGATGGCTTGGGCTCCCAACAGGCGACCATCGCTTGGATCGAACAACAGCTTCAGATTGACCTGGGTGGCACCGGGGTAATAACCGGCATGATCGCTGGCGTGGACATAGATTTTCTCGAACGGGATGCCTTGCCCGCGGAGCAACTTTTCACTGGCACCGGTTGACGCTGCTGCCAGATCAAAGACCTTACAGATACCAGTGCCAAGGGTGTTCTTATATTCAGCCGGGTGGCCAAATATATTATCGGCCACAATACGGCCCTGTCGATTGGCCGGGCCCGCCAGCGGTATTTGTGCCGCCAGGCCGGTAACATAGTCTTTGACCTCAATGGCGTCCCCGACCGCCCAGATATGCTCAACGCTGGTGTGCATATGCCGATCGACTTGGATACCGCCACGCGCACCGATGGCCAGATTGGCCAACTCGGCCAACTGATTTTCCGGCCGTACGCCGATCGCCATAATCACCAGGTCGGTTACCAATGGTTTACCCGCCTTAAGGGTCAGTTGCAGGCGGCCGTCGACTTCGGCGATCTCCTGCAGGGCGTCGTTGAGCTGCAGGCGCACCCCATGGCGACGCATCTCCTGATGCAGAGGCACCGCCATTTCCGGATCGATTGGCGGCATTAGTTGATTCGACATCTCCACCAGGGTGGTTTCAATACCCCGATGAATCAAGGCTTCGGCCATCTCGATGCCAATATAACCGCCCCCGACGACGACCGCCGAACGGGGCGCGTCAATATTGATCTTACGGATAATACGATCCATATCGGGAATATTGCGCAGCGTAAAAACGGCACTCAAATCGACCCCTGAAATGGCTGGCACAATCGGTCTTGCACCGGGGGATAGGACCAGTTCGTCATAGCGCTCATTGTATTCTCGCCCGCCATCCAGTTCCCGGACCCGCACGGTTTGGGCCGCCGAGTCGATACCGATCACGTCACAGTTGATGCGAATGTCGAGCTTAAAGCGTGCCTTCATCGATTCAGGCGTCTGCACCAAGAGGGCACTGCGATCTTGGATCTCACCGCCAATATGGTAGGGCAGGCCACAGTTGGCAAAGGAGATAAAACTGTCGCGTTCAAACACTATAATTTCAGCCGTCTCGCTAATTCGCCGCGCTCGAGCCGCGGCAGAAGCACCACCGGCCACCCCGCCTACTATTACCAGTTTCATCGTTGTGATACTCCAAAAAGTCAGATTAGCATTATCTAATACTAGACCAGGCTGTTAGATGATTCACATCAAGGAGTTGGCTTTCGCACGCAGGGAAATGAACTGTGGCACGGATGAGTGACCGCTGCGGGCCGAATGGCCTCACCCAGCGCCCTTAGCCCGCCACCTGCACGATGAACTCTGAATTGCCGGGCGCCGTGGCCTGAAGGGCTGACACCAGATCGGTTTTGATCGAGTCTGCTACCTGCAGGCTGGCACTGACCGCTTGGCCATACTGGACCTCCAGCAGCGCCACCTGGTAGGTCTCGCAAACCCGTCGAATCTGACTCTCTAGGGCAAAGGGGCAGCGGATTAGAATCGACCACTGACGTTCTACCGCTTGGTATTCTGCCTGTTCTAAGGCTTTGGCGACGGCACCGCCGTAGGCGCGCGACAACCCACCCGCGCCCAGCTTGATGCCACCAAAGTAGCGCACCACGATGGCCATCACACTCACCAGGCCCTTATGATTGAGCACATTCACCATGGGTTTGGCCGCCGTGCCCGACGGCTCCCCGTCATCGCTCATGCCGCTGGTACCGGGCACGGAAAACACAAAGCAGATATGCCGCGCGCCCGGGTGCGCGCTTCGGCAAGCCGCCAGCCGGGCTTTGGCGGCTTCGGCGTCAGCCACCGGTTCAACCCAAGCGAGAAAGCGACTTTTTTTAATTTCCAACTCATAAAATACCGGTTTTTTTAGACTAACGGCCATGACACCCTATCCATTCTCTGGGCCTGTTGGCGTCTTGCCATGAGCCTCAACTAAACCACCACGAACGGTCGTTACGGATCCATTGAAAACCCCTGTTATCGCCGAAACAGCTCGAATACGCCCTATCGCTCTGCAGCAAGCGACCCGCCCCACCCAATTGATCAAGCCCGCCTAAGCCTTTAACCAGGCCACCGCCCAGGTTGGAGTTATTCAAATCGATCATATAAACCCTATATCGTCGTCCCAAGCCTATACTTGTAGGTTGCCGCATCCCTGCGCCAATAGCCACCGTCAGCTTGGACGACTCAGGCGGTAATGGGGCGAACCACCCGCTAGCTGATGGCCGATGCCTTGAGTGGACGCCAATCTTAACGCCCCGACCGCCCACAATCGACCATTGACCGGCAATAGGTGCTGGGGTAGCGTGATCGGCTGACAATTAAATATGGAACAGACTGCGCCTATGAACATCAACCGGCTGACCCTTGGATTAGTGTTACTAGTGGCTGTCGAATCCGTTGCCGCGCCTTTAAAACCGGCCACCTGGGTACCCTTACCCGCTGTCGGCTCCTCGCCGGAAACCGGTTTCCAGTATGGTGCCTATGTGATGCGTATTTTTGCCCAGCAAACACCTACGGTACCCCAGAATCGATTAGAGGCTTTGCTCCAGGGCACCACCGAAGGACAATACCAGGCCTATATTTGGCCGAGCGTATATGTCTCCGACGGCGCTTGGAACATCAGCGGCAAGCTGGGCGGTAAATATTGGCCCAGCGACTATTACGGCCAGGCCAACCAAACGCCCGATGCGGGCGATAGCTATGCCGACAGCGCGCTGGAAAGTTCTGTCTCGGCGACCCGAAAGGTGACCGACACATTCTACCTGGGTGCCAGCCTATTGGCCGAATTTCACCGCATCGATGCCCTTATCGACCCGTCGCAGGCCGACCTATTGGATGCCTCGGTTGCCGGTCAGAGCGGCGGTCTCTATACCGGCTTGGGAATCTCTGGCCGGATCGACAGCCGCGATAATACCGACTGGTCCACCAGTGGTCAGCTTTGGTCGAGCCGCTTGGATCTGTACAGTGAAGCATTGGGCAGTGACGTCGGTTTTTATCTGGCCCAGGTCAGTGCCGCGCACTTTATCACCCTGGGTGCCGACGTCTTAGCCGTTCGAGCTCATGGCCAGTTGGCCAGCGCCAAGACACCCTTCACCCATCTACCCAAGCCGACCGGGGACCGCACCTTACGAGGCGCCAATGGCAATCGTTGGATCGATTTCACAGCCCTGGGCGGCCAGTTGGAATGGCGCAAGACATTGGGGCCTAAATGGGCCGGTGTGGCCTTTTTCGATAGCATTCAGGTTGCGCCCAGCTTGGCCGAACTCCAGGTAAGTGAATTTCACTCCAGCGTCGGTCTAGGACTCCGTTTTGCAACGACCCCCGATCGTTTCAACGTTCGGCTCGATATCGGCTTAGTGGATGCCCAAGAGCTTAACTTTGCGATCACTGTTGGGGAGGCCTTCTGATGGCCCGTGGCAACTTCAATCGGTTTCATATTATTCAGTCCGAGTCTGCCGACAGCCCACTGGCTCCCTGGCAGCTGAAATTAAATGACATTATCTTTGGCGCCGAATCCCGCGCCGGAAAGCTGTTCGATGTGGCCCTGATCATGGCCATCGGACTCAGTGTGCTGGCGGTTATGCTGGAAAGCGTCACGGCGGTTCGGATCAGCTATCAAGGCTTGCTCAACTTTATCGAATGGACCTTTACCCTAGCCTTTACCGTCGAATATCTACTGCGCTTATCCTGTGTGCGACATCCGCTAAAATACGCCTTCAGCTTTTATGGTATCGTCGATCTGTTATCCATTATCCCAACCTATTTAACCATTCTGATTCCCGGCGCCAATACCTTTTTGGTTATTCGCATCCTGCGAATTTTACGGGTCTTCCGTGTCCTTAAACTGTTCAGTTACATGCATGAGGCCGAACAACTGGTCTGGGCCATGCGTTCAAGTAAACGCAAGATTCTGGTCTTCCTCTACTTTGTCAGCACGTTGGTGGTGGTCTTTGGCGCTATTATGTACCTGGTGGAAGGCCCAGAAAATGGCTTCACCTCGATCCCCAAAAGTATCTATTGGGCAATCGTCACCCTAACCACGGTGGGCTATGGCGATGTTGCGCCGGCGACTGCATTAGGCCAATTAATTGCCTCGGCAACGATGATTACCGGTTATGCCATTATCGCCGTACCGACCGGCATCTACACGGCCGAACTGACTCAGGCGATGCGCACCCAACGGGACGCGCGCGGGTGCATCGGTTGCGGTATCACCGGTCATGAGATTGATGCTGAATATTGTCGTGTCTGCGGCGACGCCCTCCCCGCTCCTGAGGAGCTCTAGGATCCCCACAGAATGGATCAAGCGGTCAGTGCCCCAGTGTGACTAATGGTCGGCCGGCAGACGAAACAGACGCTGAGTGTTGCCTCGGGTCGCGTGCTGCAGTTGCGCTAAGCTGATCTGTTTAATCTCGGCTACACATTGGGCTACCGACAAGATTTGCAGCAACGGATTAGCGGCCGAATGGCTGTTGCCAAAAGGGGCATCGGTTTCTAACAGCATTTGACTCAGCGGGACCTGCGCCAGAGCGGCCCGGGTTTTGGGTGATTTTAGGATCAACGGCCCAATGCCCAGATGAAAGCCTAGCTCGATATACTGCTGCGCCAGCTCCGCACTGCCGATAAAGGCGTGCACGACGCCATCCTCGATGGCCAGACGGCGCAGGGTATCGATCACTTGCTGATGGGCTTTGACGCTGTGCACGATCACCGGTAAACGATGCGCTTTGGCGATCATCAGTTGGGCTTCGAACAGCCGTTGCTGCAGCGCCCTATGGGGTCGAGGTTGGCTTTGATTGGAGTAAAAATCGAGACCAATTTCACCGATGGCGACCACCTCATGCTGCTGAAGGGCAACAATTAACTGGCCGATCTGGTCCTCATTCGGGTCAACAAACCAAGGGTGGGTGCCCAAGGCGATCGCACAGTGGGCAGATTGCCATGCGATCACATCTGACCATTGTTGCGGTGCCGTACCTGGGACAATAAAATATTCGATCTGCGCCTGCTTGGCCTCCTTAAGCTGAGCCGGCGCAGTCGCCAATTCATTCAGATGACAGTGACTGTCGATCCAGCCACTATCCGAATATCGCCTAGAAGTAGGCATACTTTTCTTCAAGCACACGCAATTGGGCTTGGGCCTGCGCAA
The DNA here is from genome assembly GCF_002795845.1 of Reinekea forsetii. GTDB lineage: Bacteria > Pseudomonadota > Gammaproteobacteria > Pseudomonadales > Natronospirillaceae > Reinekea > Reinekea forsetii. The sequence continues at coordinate 970,514 of NZ_CP011797.1, read as the reverse complement.
GATCGACCAACAATTGCCTATTACGCTGCTCCAAACCGCCCAAATCTTGCTGCATGCTGCTTAACTCGCCATCCAGCCGGTAACGATCCTCGACCGAGGTTTCGGCGGCAAACATGACCTGTTTTTTGCTAATAATCTCTTGCTCTAGGGCACTCATTTTCGCTTCATTCTGGCGCTGTTCGGATTCGGCACTGCGGATGGCCGAGGTCACCGCGTAAATCTGCCGCCCGGCATCGTAACCATCGAGAAAGCGCCCTTCCAGTGACGGCGGACAGATGCCGGCGTATTGATAGCCGTTCTTACCTTGCGCGAAGCCATTTTGCGCGGTGCAAAAACGAATAACCCCTTCTTCATGACCATCCAGATAGGCACGAAAATCAGGCGAAATGCCGTGTTTGGCGCAGGCTTCACGATGCGACCCGATACGGGTGTCAGGAAAACCGCGCGCACCGTCCTCATAGCCGATCTGATACCAGTTGGCGGTAAGGCATTCATTCTTGTTGAGGGTTGCACAGCCTGACAAGACTAGAGCACTCATCAAGAAGATAACCAGCAGCTGTTTCATAGCGTTTTCCTTATGCGATCGTTTGTTCAGTTGCGCCAGACTATAGCGCCCTATACTGAACATCAAATGAATTGGGTACAGCTTAAAGCCCTTGCGGGAAATTCCTCAGGGGGCGTGCCACTTTATCAGCGTAGTTGAGCACCGCAGATAAGGGTAATAGCAGCTCCAGGTCACTCGGGTCGAGCTGCAGATTGTTCAAAAAGCGCAGGGTCTCAGGATAGGGGTGACCGATCACCGTAACCGTTTCGCCCTGACGCGCCTTGGTCAGCGCCAAGTGCCACTGCTGCGCGATGAAATCCTCGGTTCGGTAATGATCCAAAAAAATGTTGCGCATGGACCAAGGCAGTTGGTACTGCGCCGCGACCTGGTAGGCGATGGTGGTCGACACCGTCCGACTGTCGAAAAAATAAAAGCCCACCTGTTTGAGCATTGCCATCACCCAACCCATGGCCTCGCGATCTTGCGTTAAGCGGCTGCCCATATGGTTCGATAAACCCACCGCATGCGGCACCCCCGCTAGGGCTGTGTGCAAATTCTCTGTCAGGGTAGCCTTGCCGTCTACGCGATTCAAACCTAAAGGTCCTAAGGGGAAGTCGGTCTCGTTGGACATCGGCATATGGATAATAATTTCTTTACCCTGCGCAAAGGCATATTGGGCCAACTCTTCGGTAAAAGGCCGACCCGGCATGATCGCCACGGTGGTGACCCATGGGCTATCTATGACCGACCGGCCCGCGCGGCGCTGATTACCCAAATCGTCAATAACCAGAACAATTTTCCCTTGGGCCGACACAAAAACGGCGCTGCTCGAAAGCAGCACCGTCAACATTAGCTGGACCAGTAGAAAACGCAACGAACTATTTGGCATTCAGAATGGCTATGCCCTTGAGTACCGTCACAGCCTGAAACAACTGATAATCCTCACTCGGTTCGACTGTGGATTTTTCGTCCCCGTCGACATCGGCTTCGCTATCAGGATTGACCAGCGCACCGGCCAAATCGGATTCCTTGTAAAAGCCCTCGCTGTCATTGAGCGTCAACTTACCCTGCTTAACCTCTATGTCCGGCACTATGCCTTGACCCTGAATGGACCGGCCGTTGGGCGTGTAGTAACGGGCGGTGGTCAGCTTCAACGCATGATCCTTATCGAGCGGTAAAATCGTTTGCACTGAGCCCTTGCCAAAAGACTGAGTGCCCATGACTAAACCTCGACCGTGATCTTGCAACGCACCGGCGACAATCTCAGAGGCTGAAGCAGAGCCACCATTGATCAAGACCACCATCGTGACACCCTTACTCGGATCTTTCTTGCGCGCCACAAATCGGCTATCGGAATTCGCGATACGGCCTTCGGTGTAGACAATGAGTCCATCGGTGATCAGATTGTCGACCACATCAACCGATGCCTGCAAAACGCCGCCCGGATTGTTGCGTAAATCCAGTACAAAGCCCTGCAACTTATCATCAGCTTCGGCATGTAATTGATTCAATGCATCTTCAAAGTCCGGGCCGGTCCGCTCCTGAAACTGAGAGATGCGAATATAGCCAAAGCCCGGTTCCAGCATGCGATGACGGACACTGGTCACCTTAATCACTGCGCGGGTAATTTCGATCTCCAACGGACCCGTTTCGCCTGAACGAACCACCTTCAATACCAAGGAGGTACCAGGTTTGCCGCGCATTAGGCCAACCGCATCGTTAATGGTCATACCCTTTACCGGGGCATCATCTATCTGTGTAATCAGATCGCCCGATTGCATTCCGGCGCGATACGCAGGGGTATCGTCTATTGGGGCCACCACCTTAATAAAGCCCGAGGTGTCGAGGGTGATTTCAATACCCAGACCGCCAAACTCACCCGAGGTGCTCTCACGCAGATCTTTAAAGTCATCCGGCGTCAAATAGTCTGAGTGGGGATCTAAGGCGGTTAACATACCTTCGATGGCGGACTCTAAGAGCTGCTCGTCGGTCACCTCTTCAACATAGGACTGTTTTATACGCTCCAACACTTGCGACATCAGGCGAATTTCATCGATCGGCAACTGGCTTTCATCATCGGCCTGAACCACCGTCGCAATACCCACGGCAAAACCAATAACTAGTGCCGTCGATGCTGCCAACAACGGATTACGAATAAGTCTCATAAGAGTTCCTTCAACATCAGTATTTTCAATTTGTGTATTCAAGGTTAAGGCCTACCTTTTCTGCAACCAGTTCGCCGGATTTTGTGGCTCCCCGTCTTTTCGGACTTCAAAGTACAGACCGCTTTCATTATAGCCCCCAGACTGCCCGACGGCTGCGATCACATCGCCAGCTTCAACCCAACTGCCGACATCGCGCAATAGAGCTTGATTCCGGCCATAGAGTGTCCAGATGCCAGCGCCATGATCGACGATCATCAACAGTCCATTGGCTTTGAAAAAATCAGCAAAGACCACTCGGCCACGCTGAACGGCGAGCACATCGGTGCCCAATGGGGCCGCAATTAACCACCCTTGCCAGGTCAGCACGCTGCCATCAAACGATTGGCCATAAGCGTTCTTTAAACGACCCGACACGGGCCATGGCAGTTCACCTTTAGGGTTCGTGCGCCCTTCCAAATCGGGAAATTCCAGACCCAAACTGGCCAGCTTGGATTGCAATTGATCGATTAGCTCGGTCATTTTCGCAAGTTCTTTTTCTTTGCGAGCAATGTTGCCAATGGTGTTTTCGGCCTCGCTGTTAATCGCAGCGATGGCCAGAGTGCGTTTGTTTTGCTGACTTTTGAGTTTACGGCTTTGTTCAACCAAGCGCTCTTTATTTTCTTCCATCTCTATCAGCAATTGAGCTTCGGTGCGCAGGGTCGTCGCTAACAGGTTCTGCTCCTCGACCCATTTTGCTACCTGCTGCTGTTGATTATCGGTCAGCACGGAAAAGTAATACAGATGCCGAGCAACGTCTTCGGGACGCTGCTTCGACAATAGCAGTTTAATCAGTGGCTGATTGTTTTGCTTGTAAGCAAGGCGTAAAACAGCCGATATCTGATCTTTTTGGGTCGCCAACTGCGCCTGCAACTCACTTTTTTGTTCACCGAGCCGGGCTATGGCTGCCTTTTGGGTAGCCACTGTTTGATTCAAGACGAGACTTTTTTGTTGTAAGTCGGCCATTTCTCGCTCAACCTCTTGGAGCGCCTGCCGAGCACTGGATACGTCCTGCTGCTGCCCGGCCAGTGTGGTCTCCAGTGCCTTTAACGCTTTACTGACCGCTTGCAGTGCGGCCTGGTTTTGCGCCAAGTCGTCAGCTCTTAGGTGTCCACCTAGCAACGCGGCTGCGATCAACAGAGGCAAAATAAAGGAACGAAGCAATGACTGGGCATCCACAAAAAGGTTTTGGCGATCTTAACAGGTGCGTCGCGACCTGTCGCCAGCACGCGCGGGTTCGATTTCATCGTCGGTCCTGAGCCCGGCCCAGAGCGATCTAACTAATCGGCTTGCGGTTGGCCCAGGCCAGTATTAAAACCAAACTGGAGAGCAAAAAAAAACCCGCCTTAGGCGGGTTAAACAGCGGTCAGCCGTTGGCTAAACAATCAGATTCCGCCCGGTCATTTCAACCGGCACGGCAATCTTCAATATTGTCAACAGGGTCGGTGCTATATCGGCTAGCGCGCCAGCCTGCAATTGGACGCCCTGGGCCTGATTGGAGACATAGATCAGGGGCACTGGAAAGATCGTATGGCTGGTCACTGGGCCACCGGTGACGGGGTCGACCATCAGCTCAACATTGCCGTGATCGGCGGTAATCAACAGATCCGCATCAGCCGCCAATGCGGCTTGGCTTACGGCAGCTAAGGCCGTATCCAGTGCTTCAACGGCCTTGATGGCGGCAGCCATCTTGCCGGTATGGCCAACCATATCGCCATTGGCGTAGTTACAAACGATCAGGTCGTATTGCTTTGAAGCAATGGCCGCAACAAGTTTCTCAGTGACCTCTGGGGCACTCATTTCAGGCTGCAAATCATAGGTAGCAACCTTCGGCGACGGAATCAACGTGCGCGTTTCGCCCTCAAACTCGCTCTCCTGCCCCCCGCTAAAGAAGAAAGTTACATGGGCATATTTTTCGGTTTCGGCGATGCGCAGCTGCTTGCCACCCTGTTTCTGGATAACTTCCCCCAGGGTGTTGGTCAGGTTTTCTGGTAAGTAAGCAACATCGCAGTCTATATCGGCGGCATATTCAGTCAAAGATACAAAGGCACTGAGCTTGGGCATTCGGCTACGATCTAGATCGGACTGCAAGTTTTGATCGATCAGCGCTCGGGTCAACTCACGGGATCGATCGGGCCGGAAATTCATAAAGACCACGGCATCACCGTCGTTGATGGTAATGGCCTGGGTATTATCGGCGCGAATCGAGGCCGACGGGCAAAACTCATCGTCCTTACCCTGATCGTAGGCGGCATGCAAGGCGTCCATAGGTGTGGCCGCGACTATGTCGGCCGTACCGGAAACCAATAGGTCGTAGGCGGCTTGCACCCGTTCCCAACGATTATCCCGATCCATCGCGTAATAACGACCGATCATTGACACGATGCCACCAACGCCCAGTTTTTCCAACTTCGCTTCCAAGCGCTCTATTGACGCCAAGGCACTGCGCGGGGGCGTATCGCGACCATCTAAGAAGGCATGGACATAGACCTGATCGGCCCCGCGTTGCACCGCTAAATCGACCATGGCATGAAAGTGATCATCGTGCGCGTGCACGCCGCCTGGACTTAGAAGGCCCATCAGGTGCACCGCCTTGTTGCCCTCAACGGCAGCATCGACAGCCTTAATAAGCTTCTCGTTGACAAAAAAATCACCATCACTGATGGCCTTGGTTACTCGAGTCAGGGACTGATAAACGGTACGACCGGCGCCCAGATTCATATGACCAACTTCGGAATTACCCATCTGACCCTCGGGCAAGCCCACCGCCATGCCAGATGTTTGGATCAGGGTGTGTGGAAATGTAGACCACAAGCGATCCCAAACCGGCATATTGGCCTGCTCAATGGCATTTGATGTCGATGTCTCGCTGTAGCCAAAACCATCTAGAATAAGCAGAATCGCCGTTTTACCCTTAGCCATCTTTAGTGCCTCGCGTTAAAATGTAGGAAAATTACAAATTATACAGTGTAATGATCCAATGCCAAAGTTCGAGCTGAAATTAGATTTACCGCTGCTTTTTCCGACCGAAAGTTGATCTACCTATCGATCCGGAGGATTCTCCAGCCAAAAGTGACTTGAGTAAGACTTGAATTGACTCATTTTGCATCCAATTGGTTACCATTGGATAAGGTGGTGTATACTGCCGCCTCTTTTTTAGTCGACAATCAGAGATCGAGCCATGTTAGAGCAATTTTTTGAATTCATCATAAACCATTGGCAACTCAGCTCAGTCTGGTTGATTTTATTTTTCCTTCTGATCAAGACCGAAGGCGCGCGCGGTGGCGCTGCGGTGTCGCCATCACAGATGACGCAGATGATTAATAATGAAAATGCCAAGGTGATTGATATCCGCAGTAAGGATGAGTTTCGCGCCGGCCATTTGCCCAACGCCTTACATATACCCGCAAAGGATGTGCTCAAGCGCATCAATGAACTGGAGTCTTTTAAAGACACGCCGGTCATCCTGATATGTAAAACGGGCACCACCGCTGGCGCGAGCGGCGCCATCCTAGCCAAGGCAGGATTCAATAAGTTGCACAAGCTGCGCGGTGGAATTTTGGAGTGGCAAGGCAGTAATTTGCCACTGGTTAAAGACTAATTTGTTACGGGTCGAGCTGTTATGAAACCTACTGTACGCATATATTCGTCGAACTGGTGCCCCTTTTGTGTACAAGCCAAGCGCTTGTTAGATCGCAAGGGTGTGAGTTACCAAGAACTGATTGTCGATGGTGATCCGTCGCTGCGGACCAAGATGATGCAAGAGAGTGGTCGCACCAGCGTGCCACAAATCTGGATCAACGAAGACCATATTGGCGGTTGCGACGAACTCTATAGCCTCGACCGCTCGGCACAACTGGATAGCCTACTGGGTTTAGACCGCTAGTAGGGTTGTCCCTGCGCAAGCCCTCTAAATGTTCTCCCCAGGCTAATGAACTGAAGCATCCTATAACATTTACGGAGTCAACATGACTGAACAACAGCAACCCCAATTCGGTGTCCAACGTTTGTATTTGAAAGACGTATCTTTTGAAAGCCCCAATGCACCGGGTATCTTTCGCAAGGAGTGGAAGCCACAGATCAAACTGGATCTGAATACCCAAACTCGTCAACTCGACACCGATGTCTATGAGGTGGTCCTTACTCTGACGGTGTCGGCAAAAATCGAAGAAGAAACAGCCTTTTTATGTGAAGTGCAACAGGCCGGTATTTTTTCAATCGGCGGTTTTCCCGATGAGACCCGTGATCAGATGTTAGGTGCCTACTGCCCCAACATTCTCTTCCCCTATGCTCGAGAAGCAGTCGACGCTGCCGTTGTCAAAGGTAGCTTCCCTGCCCTGATGTTGGCACCGGTCAACTTTGATGCCCTCTATCAGCAGAAGCAGGCCACTAACGAGACCGCTACGACCAACTAGTGCGTTCGCCGTGCAGTTACTGGCCTCGGTAACTGCATTATAATACCGAGGGTTCTCCGGCCTTAGCCCAGAGCATCGCCCTACCCGCCTCCAGCGCCATTGATCTGAATGGTTTCAATCCGCCTGTTGAACGGCTTGCCACTCCCGTGATATTTTTCAATAGTGCCGTACATTGAACTTTAGCGACCCTTGGGGACGCGAATTCGATGTGGGAAATTGGTGTTGTTAGAGGGGTTGGCGGAAAAACCCGGGCCTCAACTTCGTTGCACACTTCTCTGTCATGGCCCGGCCGGACGGTATATCATCTAGGTGTTTAGAGTCGCAGTGGAAAATGCACCAAAAAGGCGCGCTTTCGGATCCTGGCCAATGCAGCCGCACTCTTATAGTGCCGAGCTTGGTCTATCCCTTCTAAACGAGCACCAGGCAAAGCCGCCGAGGTGATATTCGATCGCCGGCATAACTTTTGCCTGGTTAGCTGTACTGCTAATACTTACAATTAAAATAAGCGCGATCTTTTCTTGTGAGACCACTTTTTACATCGCTCAACTCATTGAGCGCCTTTTAAACGATGGAGACGACCAATGTCGCTTACGCTTTCGCTAATCAAAGAATCTGAAGCCCGCTGGATAGACCTGCGTTTTACGGACACCAAAGGCAAGGAACAACACGTATCTATACCTTCCTCAGAAGTGAATGATGACTTTTTTCAAGAGGGCAAGATGTTCGACGGCTCGTCAATTGGCGGCTGGAAAGGCATCAACGAATCCGACATGATCTTGATGCCCGATGATTCTGCCTCGGTGCTCGATCCCTTTACCGAAGACGCGACCATCATTGTTCGCTGCAACATCGTTGAACCTTCCACCGGCGAAGGCTATAACCGGGACCCACGTTCAATCGCCTTGCGCGGTGAAGCCTATTTAGCCTCCACCGGTCTCGGCGACACCGCCTTGTTCGGCCCAGAGCCTGAGTTTTTCGTCTTCGATGACGTCAAATGGGGTTCTAATATTTCCGGTTCGTTTTACAAAATCGATTCCGATGAAGCCGCCTGGTCTTCTGAGCGGGTCTTCAAAGACGGTAATATGGGTCATCGGCCCGGTATCAAGGGCGGTTATTTCCCAGTACCACCGGTCGATAGCCTGCATGAAATTCGCGCGCAGATGTGCGATGCCATGGAGTCTATGGGCTTGGTCATCGAGGTGCACCATCACGAAGTAGGCACCGCCGGTCAGTGTGAGATTGGCGTTGGTGCCAACACCCTGACCAAAAAAGCCGATGAGGTCCAAATTCTTAAGTATTGCGTCCATAACGTGGCCCATGCCTATGGCAAGACGGCAACCTTTATGCCCAAGCCACTGGTCGGTGACAATGGTTCGGGCATGCATGTCCATATGTCCTATTCAAAAGACGGCGTCAATCAGTTTGCCGGCGATGACTATGCCGGCCTGTCTGAGACGGCACTGTTTTACATCGGCGGCATCATCAAGCATGCCCGTTCGCTCAATGCCTTCGCCAACGCCTCGACGAACTCATACAAGCGCCTGGTACCCGGTTTCGAAGCACCGGTCATGCTCGCCTATTCGGCGCGTAACCGTTCCGCGTCGATTCGCATTCCGTATGTCACCAGCCCCAAGGGCAAGCGCATCGAGGTCCGCTTTGGCGACCCAACGGCGAACCCATACCTGATGTTCACCGCCTTTCTGATGGCCGGCCTAGACGGTGTACTCAATAAGATGCATCCGGGCGATCCTGCCGATAAGGACCTCTATGACCTGCCACCGGAAGAAGCTGCCGCCTACCCGACCGTCTGCAACAGCCTGGAACAGGCGTTGAAGGCATTGGATACCGACCGTGACTATCTGAAAGCTGGTGGCGTATTTGATGACGACACCATCGATGCTTATATTAAACTGAAGATGGAAGACGTCGTGCGTCTGGATATGACGACTCACCCGGTCGAGTTCGATCTTTACTATTCGATCTAATCGGAGTCTACGCGAGCTAACGCCCTGCCTTGGCAGGGCTTTTTTTTGCCCTAAACAAAGCGCTGGGCGGTTCTATCTGATGGCTGCAGTGCCCTTGGATACGCGCCTTCGCATCGTCTCCGGCCGGGGCGGCCTTAATTAAACAGTTTTTGCCACCAGGTGGATTTTCGGGGCACCGCTCTATTATCCTGTTCGTTGCAGCTCATACTGGCGACCGGCTCGGTCCCTAAGATAAAGGGTAAGGACCTGGCATTGTCACAGCCGCTGGGCACCACAATACCCGCCTCGTTGACATCGAGCTGGGTGATGCCGAGCGGCACACCGCGCCGCTCTTGTTCCGGTCGCAACTCGGCCATAACCTTAATCCAGATCGGTAGGGCTCCGGTTGATCCGGTCAGCGGGGTGGTCTTATTGTTGTCTCGACCGACCCAAACAACCAGCTGGCGGTCGCCGGTAAAGCCACTAAACCAGGCATCCCGGTTATCATCGGTGGTGCCCGTTTTACCGGCGGCCCACCAGTGACTCGGCAACAACCATTGAATACTGGCGGAGGTCCCCATGACGGTGGCCTCATGCATCGCCGCCTGTAATAGGTAAATGGCTTCGGGACTGAACCGCTGACTGACTTTCAGATCATAGCGTTGGATAACCCCTAACTGCGGATGGGACACCGCCCGAATGGTATTTAAGGGCGAATAGAAGCCGTTGCCGCTGATGGTTTGGTACATTTGCGCCACTTCCATGGGCGACATACCGTGCGCGCCAAGCATTACCGCGGGTACCAGCGGAATGGAATCGGATACGCCGAGCCGGGCAATCACATCAAACACGCCAACCAGACCAATTTGCATGCCCAAGCGGGCAGTTGCCTGATTATAGGATTTGGCCAAGGCGTCAACCAACATCGGCTGGCCGTGGGCAATCCGGTCGTAGTTTTTCGGCTGCCAAAAAGTACCATCGCCCGCGGCGATGGTAACGTCGGCATCATTCAGCGGCTCGGCCAGGCTGTAACCCTGTTCTAATGCGGCCAAATAGACCGCCGGTTTCATCAGCGAGCCGATCGGCCGTTTGGCATCCAATGCCCGGTTAAAGCCACCAGCACGCGGTTCACGACCCCCGAGCATGGCCAAGATATCACCGGTCGAGGGCCGGGTTAGCACGGCCGCCGCTTCTAATATATTGGCTGCCAACTTGAAACGTTGTTCGGTTTTCGGCAAGGTTTCGGCAACCTGTTGCTCGAGGATGGTCTGCGCCAAGGGATCTAAGGTGGTAAAGATGGTCAAGCCTTCGCCGAGTAAATCTTCTTTGCGGTAATCGTTAGCCAGTTGCCGGCGCAAGGCATCCATAAAGGCCGGATAATTAGACTGCCGGGGCTTACTCGCTATATCCAACGCGGCACTGGAGGCTTGCCGATATTCGGCCTGGGTAATCAGGCCCTGCCTGAGCCAAACTGAAAGTACCGTGTCGCGCCGTGACTTGGCCCGCTTGGGGTGACGGCGCGGATTATAATAGGAGGGCCCTTTGATCAGGCCAATGAGCATCGCCTGCTGGTGAATCTGTAGGCCTTCGAGCGTGGTGCCAAAATAAAATTCGGCACCCAGGCCAAAACCATTAATAGCTCGAGCGCCCTGCTGGCCGATGTAGACCTCATTCATATAGGTCTCGAGAATGTCATTCTTGCTGTAATGCATTTCCATAATAACCGACATCAACGCTTCTTTTATCTTTCGAGTCAGCGTCTTGTCGGAGGTCAAATACATATTTTTGACCAACTGATTGGTTAAGGTACTCCCACCTTGAGAGGCCTGCCCTGAGGAGATATTGGCAAATAGCGCCCGCGCGATGCCGCGAAAGGAAATACCCCAGTGTTGAAAATACCGCTCGTCTTCAACCAAGACTAGGCCCAAGACCAATCGCTCCGGGATAGTATCGAGCGAATAGGGTACTCGGTCTTCGGTGATCCCGGGGTAGATTTGGCCGATATAGAGAGGGTCGAGACGCACCAAAGGCAGCGTTTGGCCATTCTCGGCAGCAAGCCCGGTTATACCATTGGCATTGAATTGCAGAGCAATCTTACCGGCCGGTTCGACGCCATCCCAGAAGTTAAAACCGCGCGTAAAGACCGATACACGGGCCCCTCTGACACTGTAGCGACCCGCCTGGAAAGCCTCATCTGCGGCTCGATAGCCCAGTTTTTGCAGTAATGCGACAAGACTGTCTTGGCTGATCGACGCTCCGACATAGAGCTCTTGCGCTTCGCTATAGACCCGTGCCGGTATTTTAAAGCGCCGACCTTCAAAGCCTTCGCGCACGATCGCGTTCAAATAGATCAGCCAAAAAAACAGGAGACAGGCCGCCACAAGACTCAACTGAACAAACAACTTAACGACCATAGGCCATTTGCCCGGCGCTTTTTTTGGCCGAATGGTGCCCTTAGGTTTGGCTTTTCGAGCTTTGGGAGAGTTTTTACGGATCATATGGCCGCTAGTATAGGGTGCAATGAAGCGAGTGTCTTGAACGCGGTGATGTTTTTATCCACCCTCGGCATCAACTCACGCCTTATCATCCTGAGATGCTCGACAGCTTTAGCGCCAGGCGGTAATCCGATTTTCCATAACGTGAACCAGGTAACGGCTTAGGTTGCCCATTTGGGCGAAAACCAGACTAGACTTAAAGCAGTGATTTGTCCCATTTTATGACGCTATGGAGTGTTACAGATGAACAAGAATAATCCCAGCTGGCGGCGATTGGCCCTTTGGCTACTGTTAACAGCCCTGCCAATGGCGGTTTTTGCTGCCGGGAAAATCTATACTTGGACGGATAAAAGTGGCGTCATACACTATGGTGATCGACCACCCATGGCGGCGCAGGCAGACGAGGTCGCCATTCAAGGCAAAAAGAAACTGCCCTTGGTGGTGGTTCAAGAACTGCTACCTGGACTCTGGTTTGGTTCGGCCAACGACGGCGGCGAGGTCAAGTTCACGCTGTTTGAGAATGGCAGCATCACCTACATTCAGACTCGGGCCGACCAGTCGGTTTACAATTATCAGGGGATCTGGACCTTAGAGAACACCAGCCTCACAGTGATTACCGAGTTCAGCCAGACCGCGCCACCCGGGGGTGATTTCAAGCGGTCGGTCCAACCTATTGCGCTCACCTACACTATTGTCGGCTTTAGCGAGAACGCCTTGGAGGTCATTATCGGGCCCGAACGCTTCAGTCTGGTGCGCTTGGATCCTTGATGGATAATGGGCTTTTGGGCGATGCGGCCCGCCGTTCGCTGACTGTTAAAACAGGCTCAGTTGGTCATCGATCAGGCTGTAGAAATCCTCCGACAAGAAATGCAGCAGGGCGTCGGCGATCGGGGCCAACTGCTTATCGATATAGTGCTCATAATCGAGCTGCGCCGAGATATAACCGACCGGCTGCCAACCTTGGACCGTCTTGACGTATTCAATATTACGCCCGCGCCAATGAGGTTGCTGTTGTCTCTTTATCCAGGCGGCCTGGACATGAGGTGGCATCTGCTTGTCATACTGTTCGATCGAACGGCGCAGGCGCCGCTTGTAGATCAATTGCTCATCCAATTTCCCCGCTTTCAAGTCTAATACCGTCTCGGTAATTAAGGCCTTATAAGGTTGATTTCGAAACACCCGTTCGTACAGGGATAACTGGAAGCGTTTGGCCAGCGCGGTCCAATCTGAACGCACCGCCTCCAGGCCTTTAAATATAAGTCGATATTCCCCCGCGCTGAGTTGCCAGCCGGCATAGCGTTTTTTCGAGCCCATCTCGGTGCCTCGAATGGTGGGCATCACAAACTGTTCGTAGTGGGTTTCGAATTCCATCTCCAGATGGCATGCCAGATCAAACTCGCTGCGCAATTTTGCTTGCCACCAGGCGTTCAACTCGCTGGCCAATTGCCGACCGAGTTGTTCCGGATCGGCATGGCCGGCGGCATGCACGAACACCGAATCGGTATCACCATAGATCACGCGATGGCCCTTGGCTTCAATAAAGTCACGACTCTTCTGCAAGATTTCGTGCCCGCGTAAGGTAATCGAGCTGGCTAGGCGCGGATCAAAAAACCGGCATAGATTGCTGCCCAATACGCCATAGAAGGAGTTCATTATGATTTTTATGGCTTGCGACATCGGCGCGTTTTTTTCCGCCTTGGCCTGATCACGCGCCTGCCAAAGCTGATCAATCAGGGCCGGTAGAATATGGTGTTGGCGATGAAAGCGAGCATCCAAAAACCCCGGCACCGTCTCGGCCACGGGTGCACTTAGGCCTTCTTGCAAACCCAAGGGGTCGATCAAAAAGGTTCGGATAATGGAGGGGTAAAGACTCTTAAAATCGAGCACCAAGACATTGCGATAGATCCCTGGGATACTGTCCATGACAAAGCCCCCGGGGCTGGTGGTTTGCAACTGTTGCTCACCGACGTTTGAGGCAATGTAACCCTGCCGGTGCAACCTGGGCATATAGACGGTATTGAACGCGGCCGACGAACCGCCGGCCCGATCCATCGCCAAGCCGGTGAGGTGACTGCGTTCGATAAGAAAATGCCACAGCCCGGCTTGCGCAAAAAGATCGAGCACCAATTGGGCATCGGCCAAATTATATTGCACAAAGGCGTTTAGATCCTCCCGATACAAACGTTCGATTTCGTTGACCCGATCATCGCTATGGTCAATTTTCTTGCCCCGTTGGAGCAGTGTTTGGGCGACGGTTTCCAATGAATAATCGTCGAAGGACCAGGCCGCCGAGCGAAATGCTCCGGGTCCGTCGATAACCTGACGGCCCTCCACTTCCAAATAAAAATGTTCTGCCTGGTCGGCCCGCGCGCGCCAGGCCGCGGGCACACCATTACGCCCGATGGAAAAAGACAGGCCGACTTGATCGCAGTGCTGCTGCAGGATTCTGAGATCAAAGTCGACCACGTTCCAACCGATAATACAGTCTGGATCATAGCTTGAAATGGCGTCGATAACGGCCTCAAGACAGGCCCGAACAGAGCCAAACCAATGCGCATCCAGAGTCGGATCGAGCGTCTGTTTAGCCTGGCCCTGATCAACTAGGAAAACTCGAGCCAAGCCCGCACCGGCCAATGCCACACTGTACAGATCGGGCGTTTTTCCCGGCTCAAACCAGGCGGTTTCAATATCGATCGACAGTGGCCGCAGGTTCGGCACGCTCTGCGCCGGCCGGGCCTGCTGAGCGTCAAACTGCACACTGCCGAATAAAAACCGCTCCATCAGATATCGCTCCGCTGGATTGATATCCTCTTCCCAAACCTTTAGGCCAACTTCCTTCCCTTGCCAAGCCCATCGGCGCTGCTGGCTAAAAGAACGGGAATAGACGGGCACCGCCGTGTCGCCCATCAGGGTTTTAAAGGTTTTCCCCGTTTGCCGAATGGCCGGCTTTTGCCGTTGCCAAATGGCTTGCCAGCGCTCCACTTGCCGCTCCGAGACAAAACAGACACTGTCCTGGCCACTCAATTGCCAGCACTGGGGCCCGTCTGGACCGCTCAACCAGAAGCGCAATTCGACGCCCGAATCGGTTTCCTGCCAGTGACGGCTTAAGATAAATAAAGGTGTACTCTGGACCACAGAAGTTCCAAAAAAATAGTAGATCTGCTGGCAGTTTACCACTAATCTGCCTGTTGCTCGTTTTTGCTCTACTGCACACGCTTATTGAGCAGCAACCTATGGTTCGGTCCTAGGTTGCGATATTGTGCTTGTTGCGCAGGAACCTGATCTATCTAATGCGTGGGTGAGTGCCCCGGCATATTGATGCATTGACGCAAGCGGGCCTGATTCGCTCTAAAACGACCCGGCATTGACACCATAGACCTCACTGGGAGGGTTACCATGACGAACACATTGCCATTGAGGACCCTTATTGTCGGTGGGGCCAACCTAGATATTACCGGTAGTTGTTTTGCCCGTTTTGTCCCCGGCGACTCCAACCCGGGTCTAGTGAAAAACAGTGCCGGAGGCGTGGGCCGAAATATCGCTGAAAATCTCCAACGCTTGGGTATGAACTGCTCCTTATTGACCGTATTAGGAGACGATATCGGACAAGCCTTAATACTGCGCAGCTGCACCGATGCCGGCGTCGATACCGGTCCCATTATCGTGCATCCCACGCTGACCACCGGCACCTATATGGCCATTAACAACCAACTCGGTGCACTGTTGGCAGCCATCGCCGACATGGCCATTATCGACACCCTAACACCGGACCAGTTGGCGCTGAAGGCTGCCTATTTTACGCAAGCCGATCAGATTATTATCGAGGCCAATTTGCCCGAAAACAGTATCCAATGGATTTGTGAGCAACACAGCAGCAAACCCATCTGTGCCGATGGCGTCTCGGCAGCCAAGGCACCGCGCCTGCGCTCGGTGTTGGCCCACCTAGATGTTTTAAAGGTCAATAGTGAGGAGGCGGCGGCTATTCTGCAAGAAACCGGTGACGACCTAGCATTGGCCAAGAAACTCCACGCCAAGGGCGTAAAAAACGTCCTCCTAAGCCAGGGCCCGCAGGGGGTTATTTTGCACAACCAAGATGGGACCTGGTATAAGTCAGCGATAAAGGGCGATAATGAAAATGATACTGGCGCCGGCGATTCGCTGTTTGCCGGCTTCGTAGCCGCTCGTCATCTCCTTAAGCGTCCAGCAGACCAACTCGAGTTTGCCGTTGCCTGTGCCACCTTTACGCTCAGCAGTACGGCTTCTGTCAACCCTAAACTTGGCGTGCACGAAATTCGTCAGCTTTTTTTAAGTCATCTTAGCAAGGGAGCTTGGTGCTCATGAGCCGCAACATCGACTACAGCGCATTTTTAGACATACACCCCGAGGTAGCCGAGGCATTGGCGAATAATCGGCCCGTTGTCGCGCTGGAAAGTACCATTATTTCTCACGGCATGCCGTGGCCCGACAATGCCCAGACCGCCTTGTTGGTTGAACAAACGATCCGCGACGCCGGTGCCATGCCCGCGACGATCGCCGTGATCGATGGCCGCTTAAAGGCCGGCCTTACTGAGTCGGAAATAGCCATTCTCGCCCAGGCCGGACAGACGGTGATCAAATGCTCCCGACGTGACCTGCCATTCGTCTGCGCCACCGGGCAGCACGGTGCCACAACCGTCGCAGCGACCATGATTATCGCGCAAATGGCCGGCATTCGAGTTTTTGCCACCGGCGGCGTCGGCGGCGTCCATCGTGGGGCAACGCAAACATTTGATATCTCGGCAGACCTACAAGAGTTGGCCAAAACCTCGGTGGCAGTGGTCTGTGCCGGGATTAAGTCGATTTTGGATTTAGCGCTAACGCGCGAATATCTGGAAACCATGGGCGTCCCGGTGCTCGGCTATCAGACCAGCTCATTGCCGGCGTTCTATACCCGAAGCAGCTCAGAAACGGTCGACTATCGACTCGACTCAGCCCAAGCCATGGCGCGCTTCTTGGCGGTTAAATGGCGCCTAAATCTAGACGGTGGAGTGGTCATTGCCAATCCGATTCCAGAAGCCGCGGCGATGCCAGAAGAAATCATCAAGACGGCGATCGAAACGGCTTTGGCGGAAGCGGCAGCGCGACAGATTCATGGCAAGGCATCGACGCCCTTTTTGTTGGCCCGTGTGGCGGAATTAACCGGCGGCGACAGCCTGGCCAGTAACATCCAATTGGTGCTAAACAACGCCCGCTTGGCGGCCGATATCGCTATCGAGTTGGCCCAGGATGCGCCCGGCCTTTAAGGCCGCGACACACACTGCCGGCTAAGCCGGCTGCGCTATTGGGTGCCTACATCAGGTCGGCATCCAAGGCCATCAGGGTGTCGCTGCCGGCCAAAACCTTGGCCAGGTAGGCGCCAGATTCCGGCAACAGGCGCTGGAAGAAGAAATCGGCCGTGGCCAGCTTAGCCCGATAGAAGTCACCCTCCCCCTGCTTGGCCACCTGCGCCATTTTCAGCCACATATGGGCATAGGCCGTCAATCCAAATAGATTCAAGTAATCGCAGCTCGCTGCGCCGATCGCATTGGCATCGAGCGATGACTGCTGAATCACAAAGTCGGTGGCTTGACTGAGTTGGGTCAACGCCACGTTTAAAGCCTGGGCTCGGGGATCGGACGGCTCGGCGGCGGCGATGTCAACGCTCACCTCTTGATGGAATAGTTTAAAGGCCTTGCCCTGGTCTCCAACCACCTTGCGGCCCATGAGATCGAGCGCCTGAATACCGTTGGTACCCTCATAAATTTGGGCGATGCGGGCATCGCGGACAAACTGCTCCATGCCCCATTCGCGGATATAACCATGACCGCCCAACACCTGCTGGCCCAAGATAGTCGTATCCAGGCCACGATCGGTAAAATAGGCCTTGGCGACCGGTGTCAGCAGTGCCACAAGGGCCGCCGCCTTCTGCGCCGCAACCGGGTCCGGTTGGCCCTTAGCCAGGTCGAGCCACATGCCAACATAGGCGGCGAAGGCCCGTCCGCCCTCATTATAGGCCCGCTGGGTTAAGAGCATACGGCGCACATCCGGATGCACCATAATGGGGTCGGCGGCATGCTCAGGCGACACGGCACCGCTCGGCGCTCGCGACTGTCGACGATCCAGAGCATAGGCCCGGGCCGATTGATAGGAGACCTCACCCAAACCAATGCCCTGCAGGCCAATAGACAGTCGTTCATAGTTCATCATGGTAAACATCGCGGCGAGGCCCCTATTGGCCTCGCCGACCAGGTAGCCGGCGGCGCCATCGAAGTTCATCAGACAGGTGGCTGAACCCTTAATGCCCATCTTGTGCTCAATACTGCCACACCGAACCTGGTTCGGCGCACCGCATTGGCCGTCCTCGGTGACCAACATCTTGGGCACCAGAAACAGCGAGATGCCGCGCGGTCCCTTCGGCGCGTCGGGCAGTTTGGCGAGTACCAGATGGATGATATTTTCGGTCAGGTCGTGCTCGCCACCGGTGATAAAGATCTTCGTCCCGGTAATATCATAATGACCGGCGCCATTGGGCACCGCTTTGGTGGAGAGGATACCGAGGTCAGTACCACAATGGGGTTCGGTAAGGCACATCGAACCGGCCCAACGGCCCTCGTACATAGCCGGTAAATAGGTTTTTTTGAGCTCTTCGGAACCGTGTGCGAGTAGGCTTAGGCAGGCCCCGGCCGTTAAGGCCGGATACAGGGCAAAGGAGGTATTGGCCGCGTAGACCATCTCTTCGAACATGACGGTCAGCATTTTAGGCAAGCCCTGGCCGCCATACTCCGGGTCACCACCCAGGCCGACCCAGCCGCTCTCAGCGTAGGTTTGATAGGCAGCCTTAAAACCGCTTGGTGTGGTCACCTTGCCATTCAGATAGGTGCACCCCTCCTCATCACCCTGGCGATTCAACGGCAGGAGTTCGGCTTCACAGATACGAGCACCCTCCTCGAAGATGGCATCGGCCAGCTCCATCGACGCATCAGCCGTGGACGGCATTGAGGCCCACAGGGGATCAACCTTAAAAACCTCAGCCAGAATAAAGTGAATGTCGCGAAGAGGAGCCTTGTATGATGCCATCGTAAATACCCTGTTAAGTGTTGCCCGGCCCACCCGGTCACACTAACCGGGTAATCAATTGCCGTTGTTGGAAAGGCTAAAACGCGAAATGGGACTCATCGAGCGCCATAATACTGTCTACACCGGCCAACATCATTGCCTTGTGGGACAGGGTTCGCGGCAAGATACGCGCAAAATAAAACTGTGCTGTGCTGATCTTGGCTAGATAAAAGTCACGTTCATCGGTGTCGGTCGCGAGCGCTGCTTGAGCCGTTTGGGCCATGCGCAACCAATAGTAAGCCAACATAACATAGCCAGAATACATCAGGTAGTCGACTGCCGCCCCGCCCACCTCTTCGCGATTTTGCATCGCCTTCATGCCGATCTGTAGCGTGACATCACCCCATTCTTTGTTGGCGGCCTGCAGTTGCTCGACCAAGGGCTGTAACTCGCTATTGCCATCCATCTCCTGACAAAGCTTGTGAATGAGTTTGGTAAAGCGTTTTAAGCTGTCTCCCTGGGTCATTAGTACCTTGCGGCCCAACAAATCGAGCGCCTGAATCCCGGTGGTGCCCTCATAGAGCTGAGAAATACGATTGTCACGGACAATTTGCTCCATGCCCCATTCACGAATAAAACCATGACCGCCGTATATTTGCACACCGTGGTTTGCCGCCTCGGTCCCCACCTCAGTGAGGAAGGCTTTGGCAATAGGGGTTATGAACGACAGCAGTTCATTGGCATCGTCGCGAATCGCCTCGGTAGCACCCTGTTTGACCCGATCGACCATAAAGCCGGCGTCGTGCAGCATCATCCGGCCGCCCTCGGCAAAGGCTTTTTGGGTTAGCAGCATACGGCGAACATCGGGGTGCACGATGATCGGATCGGCCGCTAGATCGGGCGCCTTGGCACCGGTTAAGGAGCGCATGGCCAGCCGTTCACGGGCATAGGTCAAGGCGCCCTGGAACGACAGTTCAGCCGAGGCAACCCCTTGCATTGCGGTGCCTAGACGGGCGAAATTCATAAAGGTAAACATGCAGCGCAACCCGGCGTGCTCCGGCCCGACCAAAAAACCGGTCGCGCCATCGAAGTTCATCACACAGGTCGCGTTGCCATGAATACCCATCTTGTGTTCGATGGCGCCACAACGGACCTCATTTCGGCTTTGATCCGGCAGGAATTTTGGCACAATAAACAACGATAAACCTTTAGTGCCCTCGGGCGCTCCGGGCAGTCGCGCGAGTACTATATGAACAATATTTTCAGCCATATCGTGCTCACCGGAGGAAATGAATATCTTGGTGCCGGTGATTGCATAGCTGCCATCGGCGTTCAGTTCTGCCTTGGCTTTGAGCGTTCCCAAATCAGAGCCACAATGGGGTTCGGTTAGACACATGGTCCCGGTCCAAGCACCGGAAACCAGCTGGGTGAGATAGGTCGCTTTTTGCTCCTCGGTGCCATGGATCTCGATGGTGTTCATCGCGCCATGCGATAGGCCGGGGTACATGCCCCAGGACCAGTTCGCTTCCGAGATCAGTTCCGAGACCACGCTGCCTATCGATGCAGGCAAACCCTGACCGCCAAATTCAACCGGCTGGGCCAAGGAGGGCCAGCCGTTCTCGACCCACTGTTGATAGGCCGCGGGAAAGCCGGTTGGTGTGGTCACCGTACCGTCCTGATAAACACAACCTTCGATATCTCCGACGCTATTTAAGGGCGACAAGACCTCTTCACAGAATTTTCCGGCTTCGATAATGATCGCGTCAATCATATCGGTACTGGCATCGTCAGCCCCGATTGCAGCGTAATGGGTCGTGGAATCGAGCACTTCATGCAGCACGAATTGCAGATCTCGTAATGGGGTTTTATAGGCTGGCATTGGGGTGACCTCTCTTCTTGGCCCATTCGGGGGCGTCAATCTTATGAGTTGTTTGAGTTTGAACAGTTCAGATTGCCGAGCAACAAAAGCTGCTCGCTCCGGCTTTCAAACGATCGTTTTAAACATACGTTCGGCCTTGTGCCTTGTCAAGCTGGCGCATAAATTTCAGGTTATTTGGGGAGAGTTTTCGCCTTAATTTCGACTCGGTGAGGTTACTATTGCCTTACCGTCATCAATCATTTGGCTCCCCTGGTACCAATGCAAATCATAATGAACAATTAACTACAAAAAGCCTGGGCAAGAAATCACAATCCTTACTAAGGTTAGCTTGAACTCTCATTTGGACAACCCCCCCATGCGCAGCCAACCTAGGCCTCTCCGTCCAAGCAGCCAGCTGGCTTGGAGCCTCAATACCTCGGGGGAATTGTTAATCCGCCTGGCGCAAGAAACCAGCTTGCCTGGGCTTATGAATCTGATTCTAACCGAGGCTCAGAGCATCACCGGGGCCGAAGGCGGAACCTTCTATCGCGTCAGCGGCGAGGATGATTTGGCCTGTCTGAAGTTTACCGCTATCAGAAATTCGGCATTAAATATTCGTATTTATGATGCCGAGGCCAAAAATGTCAGCGGTTGGCGACCAATACCCCTGTACATAGACGGACAGCCAAACCATGCCAATGTGGCTTCCTTTGTGGCCTTGACCAAGGATACGGTGATCATTGAAGACGCGTATGAAACCAATAATTTCGACTTTTCCGGCACCCGCGTTTTTGATCAATCCCATCACTATCGCTCGCGTTCTATTATGGCCGTGCCGCTGCTCAACCATGATCAGCAGGTGATCGGCGTAATGCAGCTCCTCAATGCACGCAATGCGCGGGGCCAGCTGCACACGTTCAGCATCGAGGATCAGGCTACCGTCGAGGCCATGGCCAAGTTTGCCGCCATTACCCTAGACAATCATAAGCTGGTCGATAGCCATAAGAACTTGTTGGATGCCTTTATTAAGTCTCTCGCGCAAATTATCGATGTGCGCTCACCCCATACCTCGGCGCATTGCCAGCGCATTCCGGTGTTGACCGAACTGATCGCCGGTGCAGCCTGTGCGCAGCAAAGCGGTTATTTTAAAGATTTCGATCTCGATCAAGATGGCTGGTATGAGCTCCATGTGGCGGCTTGGCTGCACGACTGTGGCAAGTTGGCGACATCGGAGAATGTGTTGAACAAGAGCACCAAGCTGGAACGCTTACACGATGGCATCGATGCCATTCGGGCCCGATTCGCAACCCGTGTCGCCTATGCCGCAAGCGAGCAGGAACGGCGCCAAATTCGCGCGGACCTGGTCTTAATCGAGCGCATCAACAAAGGCGGCGAATTCATGTCCGACGCTGAAAAAGATCAGGTTAAGAGCATTGCGCAAGCTACTTGGCAAGATGCCTTAGGGCAGGAGCGGGCGTTGCTCTCCCCAGACGAGGTCGTCAATCTGTGCATCACGCGCGGCACCATCAATGAAGATGAACGCGCGCATATTAATCGACACATTAACCTGACCATCGAGGTCCTAGAAAACCTACCCTTCCCCGCCAAACTAAAAAGGGTCCCAGAATACGCCGGAGGGCACCATGAACGGATGGATGGCACCGGTTATCCCAAGGGATTGACGCGCGATCAAATGTCGATTCCGGCGCGCATTATGGGTGTCGCCGATGTCTTCGAGGCGCTCACGGCCAAGGAGCGACCGTACAAACCGCCGATGCCACTGAGTCAGGCCTTTGCCATCCTGCGCACGATGAGGGCGGAGCACCACATCGATCCGGATGTCTTTGAACTCTTCCTCACCAGTGGCGTATGGCGCGGATACGCTCAGGACCATATGCTGCCGGTCCAGATCGATGTCGATGACATCAAACCCTACCTGGTCTAGCGCGCAGGCAACGGCCCTGGGACGCTGCTGTCACATAAGGTCGACTGCATTAATCGGGAGCGATTATAACCAGCGCTGGGGTATCTAACCGCACTTCAATAGCTAAAAACTCTAATGGCAGATTTGCGGAAACAGCGTTTGCTCAACCATAATAAGGACACGGGAAGAGACAATAGGGATATTCGATGACTGGCAGAGCGAATCAGCCTCGCGATCTGGTTTGGGATCTGGAAGATTTCAGATCGCCGGACAATGCGATGCGGTTTTTTAACCTGTTCAAAAACAGTTTTATGGTTTACTCCTCATCGGTCGAAAAGCTGTATTGTGCATACAGCTCCCAGTTAACTGGGCCAATGGATCGAAAGCGCATGGTGGTTCTACCTGACTTCAACCAGTTCGAATCCATTTTCAGTCGAATTAACGCCACCGCCGTGTCCGAAACATCGATCGTTATTTACCCCAAGGTCATCCAAGGCAAGACCCGCCTGCTGCTATCGGGTCATGCCAAGGCCGCCGGCACAATCGAGACTTTGCCGCTCAAACAGGGCTTAAAAGCCCTGAAAATGGGTTATTTCGACCAGAACCCTATTTCCCCAGCCCTGATGCTGGGCGATTTACGCGAATTCCCCGAAAAACCCCTACCTTACCTTAGGCTGCATTCGATCAATTGTGCTCAATTAACCAGCCTATCCGACTTCGAACGTCGGGATATTAGCAAGGGCGCCTGGGCAAAACTGGTCAACTTTATGTAGCTCGAACGGGGTATTTTAGCCGAGGCCAGAAAAGCCCGCCAACCTTTGCTATAGTGAC
This sequence comes from Reinekea forsetii, assembly GCF_002795845.1. Lineage (GTDB taxonomy): Bacteria > Pseudomonadota > Gammaproteobacteria > Pseudomonadales > Natronospirillaceae > Reinekea > Reinekea forsetii. Next base: position 947,208 of record NZ_CP011797.1, on the reverse strand, counting down.
CGCCCGTAAGCAAAAAAACATACGTGTATTCATGAAGAACAATGCAGATTGGTTTGCTCGAGCGCAGAAGCTTCAGCTACCCGCGATCCTCCCGATAAAGGCTTTTCCGTCGGCCGATGCTCCCTTATTGGAGTGGATGAGCCTTATCCGTGAAGACCCACTCTTAACCGTACATCTGTTCCGTTCGGCCAATAAGATGATCTCCGGCCAAGATATGGCGGTAAAGACCCTGGATCACGCTGTGTCATTTTTGGGCAGTACCCGCTTGATTGCACTGTGCGCCAAGATACCTCGCATTGTTGAGGACAGTGCGGAGGTTGAGGGTCTGCTGCGCGCTATTGGTGATAGCCTGGTGGCCGCCAGTCTAATGCGCCAATGGTACGAAGTACGTCAAATCCCCTGGTCTGAAGGCGATTATTGGACAAACGTTTTTTATGACATGGGACTTTGGGTTCTGTGGCTGCTCGAACCGGCAAAAATGGCCAATATCGAGTCCAGCGTCGCCCAGGGTAAAAATCGCGACTCGCTGTTACGCGAGCTTTTAGGCATGGAACTTAGAGCCTGGAATGAAAAAATTTGCCGCCATTTTCAACTTCCTGTCCTCGTCAGCAAAGCCGACGATGACGTACCAACTGCCGGTGAAATTCGCACATCCAGACAGTCAGCGCTAACGTTTTTTTTGCCATTCAGTCACGATTTGGCCTGCGCAGTGCGCCGAGACTGGCAATCTGAAGCGCTCAATAGCCTATGCAAAACGGGCGAGAACGTACTCGGCATGAGCGAATTTCGACCCACCCTCAAACGTTGGGTGACCAACGCTGCACGGGAAATTACCTCACCTCATGCAGCCTTGGCGGCACGACGCCTAATTGCGCAGCAACCGGGCGGCAGCCTCGTCGACTCGACCAACTCGGTCGATTCTGACTGGGAGCTGGCCAATAACTCAGTCGAACCACCGTCGGCAATTGCCCACAGCGAATCACCCGAAGACCGTCCTAGGCCGCCCACAGTACCAAAAGCGCCAGCCGTAAAACAAGGCGCCGTCCCAGCGACCAAAGCAAAACCGGCCGCTAAAAAAATTGTCGCGGATAAGCCCAACATAAAGGCAATGCAACGCAAGGCCGTTGACCTCAATATTAAGGGCCAAATACAGCGACAGTTTGGTGTCGACAAAAATTGGCACTCCCCGAGTGACCTCCATAAAAGTGCACTCTATGGTTTGCATCATGGCCTAGGCCTAACTCGGATTGTGATCTTTGAAGTCAAGAACGACACCTGGCAAGCCTTTGGCCGCGCTGGGTGCAAAGAACACGCGGAATTAGGTTCCCTAACTCTGCCGATTCAATCGTCGAGCATCCTGATGGAATTTACTAAGCGCGTCACCGCCTTATGGGTTAACCCCACCAACCGGCCAAAGGCGGAAAAATTATTGCCCGCGAACTTAATCGCCACGGCCGGCAAGGGAGACTTTTTTCTGCGCTCCTTTGCCGTCGGACCAAAGATTACCATGCTGCTCTATGTCGACGGCTACAATCAGCCCGAAGCCTTAAATGCAGTCGACTATAAATTGTTCCGAGAGTATTGTGCCGATTGGAACACCGCCTTAACTAAAGTGAAATCATGACTCATACCTTTAAAGACAAGCTTTTTATTGCTGGCCAATATCTATTGCCACATCATCTTATTTCACGACTTATCGGTGTTTTGGCCGAGTCTGAGTGGCCCTGGATACGCGACCCCCTGATCCGATTTTTTTTGCAACGATTTAATATCAATCTGGCCGAGGCCGAACGTGAACAGGCCGCCGACTATCACTCTTTTAATGATTTTTTTACCCGAGCACTGAAATCTGATCGCCGTCCAATCGCCGGCAGCCCAACCGATTGGGTCAGCCCAGTAGACGGCTGCGTCAGCCAATTTGGTCGTATCGATGCGGGGCGGATCATTCAAGCTAAGGGTCGGGACTATTCTCTCAGCGAGCTATTGGGCGGTGATACCGCAATGGCCGAGCAATTCGATCAGGGTGAATTCGCCACCCTCTATCTGTCGCCCAAAGACTATCATCGGATCCATATGCCCATGGCGGCGCGCCTGGTTAAAACGCGGTTTATTCCGGGTAAGCTGTTCAGCGTCAATCCCTTAACGGCCAATACTGTGCCACGTTTATTTGCGCGCAATGAGCGCTTGGTCTGTGAATTCGAGTCGCCGCAAGGCCGATTTGTAATGGTCCTGGTCGGCGCCATGGTCGTCGCGAGCATAGAAACCACCTGGTCCGGCGTGGTGGCTCCCTGGCGTCGACGCATCCAAGAGCAGAGCTTTGACGACCCGACACCGGTTTTCGAACGCGGCCAAGAGATGGGCCGGTTCAAGCTGGGCAGTACTGTTATCCTAGCCTTTGAACAGAACGGAATTCGCTGGGCTGAGGACATCAAAACCGGTGCCAACATCCGTCTGGGGCAACGCCTCGGCCAGGATGCCTGATTCAGCCATTGCTCGTTATGCCCGGTCGATCCATCGGGCATAACGCTCTTCTAACAGCCTTAACACAGGTCCGCAAAGCGCCTGATGCCAACATTGTGGCAGGGTCAGTCCGAATTTCTATCTCGCTCACCCCCGACAGATGAAACTTTCAGAGCTTAAGGGCCATTTCAACTGTCAAAATCGTTCATAACCTTGTATCCTTGCGCGCATCCAATTTACAGATGCTCAAAAGATACCCATGTCTGAACAGCCTATAATTACGCCAGAAGTACCCGAAGATAGTCAAAAGAAGCAAGAAGCGAAACGCAAGAAAGAATATGAAGCGAATCGCAAGGCGCTAGACGAATTATGCCTATTGTATCCGGAAGTTTTTGACGCCTCCAAACCGAAACCACTGCAAATTGGAATACATGAAGCCATTGCAACGGACGGGAAACTCTCCAAGACTCGCATTCGACGTGCGCTCAATCTCTATGTACGCACTCGTTCTTATGTTGCTTGTCTCGCCTTAGATGCCGAGCGCGTTACGCTCGGCGGCATTGTCACGGGTAAGGTCTCTGCCGAAGAGGCCACCCATGCCTTGGAGAAACTGGTTGAAATCGATCGTAAGCGTGCGCTTAAACGCCCTGCTGCCGGAAAAGCTAAGGGCCCACGTAAAAACACTCGCAAGCCTGCCGGCGATAAAACGAGACCAGGCCAGGCCGCTAAGGTCTCCGTTGAGGCCGCCCCAGCACCAGCCGCAAAGCCGGTTGATGAGGCAAGCTCAGGTGATCGCATGCAATCCAAGTTGGCCGCCCTGGTTAACAAACGCAGTAACTGAGTCATAAAATGGGGCGCCATGCGCTCCTTTTATATCACTTCCGCCCCCCCTCGCTCGTCTTCAGCCTACTCCTTGGCTAGCCCCAAATGTTCGTTACCGACGGTAACTGTCCTATAACCTATGCCCGGCCCTAAGCGATTTTGTATTGCAATACTCTTATGGGCACTGATATCCATTTAATTGATAAATCTCAGCCAATTTGGTGAAAAGTCTGGCTAAGCTTCTAACAACGCTTGAGCGGATCAGGACTGGCCGGCGCCTAAGCCATGACCACTACCGTTCAAGACCAAAACCAGGCCGCAGCTTGACGATTGAGAAATACGGCTATACTGACGTTGATCACAACAGGTGACACTCATGCAATACCGCGACCGACCCTATTTAAAGGTACCGGAGCAAAACAAGGCAACATTGAGCTTTTGCGACCCGACTCATCGCCAGTTAAACGCCTGGGTCAACGACTTGCCAATGGCCAATATGGGTGAGGCGTCTCGGCAGCTCTATCACGCGGTAATCGAATGTAATCAACTAAAGGTATCTGATGCCGCACGCATCGAACTGATGGATTTGCTGCGCGGCCCTATTCATTTTGTCTGCCAACAACTCAATGCGCGCTACCTGAACCAGGGTGTCGTGTTAGACGACCAGCAACGAAAGGTGGCCAATCTGGCGCAAGCCTTGCACAACCATTTAGGCGTCGGTTACAAAATCATTATTCAGAATCTATTGGCTCAGGGCGGCAACCGGCACAAAAGCCTGCTGGCCAGGTCTGTGCACAGAGCCTTGAACGAATTACTGCCCACGATTTTACGCGCCTATCAACTCTATCTTAAGGCTCCGACCGGTATTTGGCACGAAATCCACCAGCTTTATCAAATTGTCTCCGGCCTCAATCTGCAAAATGAACCCATAGACGACGCCTTTGAGGATCCGGCACTCAATATCCAACAAACCTATCTCAAGATTGTCCTCTTAGGTGCCTGCCAACCCAACCAACTGTCGCAGCGCGAACTCAAAACGATCTTCACATCGCTAGGCCCATGGGCTACCCATCTAGTAATAGATGAGGTGGCAAATGAACAATCGGTACTGGTCATTAATCCCGAACTGGATAGTGCACCCTACTCTCGTTATTTGATTAAAAAAACCAATCTAACGGCATACCTAGGCGTCAATGTGCTGCCGCTGGTGCGGTTACTCCACCACGATCACAAAACTCTCTCGTCAACTAATCAGGGCCAGGGACTGATGGCGGTGGCGGCTGACTTTAATCTAAGCCTGTTAGCACACCTAATTCATTTCTGGGGCGGCATGAAGCAGCGCAGTTTTTCGCGCACGGCGACAGGTGGCGAACTGTCCATGGCCGTCGGTTTGACCGCGACGCATTTTCACATAGCCGGTGGCGTCGGCTTCCATGCCGCACTCTATGGCTCATCACGCCAGAGCCAGACGCCCTTTGCTAGCGTCGAGCGCAACCAATTTCACGCCTGTGATACCCAATCAATCCGGGCGCAGCGAGATGTCTGGGGGCATTCATTCGATGCCGATGGCGCCGACAAAATGAGCCAAGATGAGGGCACCGAGTTCACTAGCAAGCAACCAGAAACTCAACCTGCATATGGCGGGCGGTTGGTTAATGTCAGCTCGCGCGGCTACTGCCTGCAATGGCGCGAAAAGCCGGCGAATAGTCTTCAGACCGGTGAAGTCGTCGCGCTTAAGGAGGAGGATCTTCAGCATTGGAATCTGGGATTAGTCCGCTGGATTCGCCAAGGCACCCGGTTCGGCACGCAAATGGGCGTTGAATTACTGGCACCAAACAGTCAGCCCTGTGGCATTCGCCAGTTACCCAAAACCGGCCCGCATGGCGACTATGTGCGCGCCCTGTATATCCCTGAAATAACCGCCATTGGTCAGGAAGCGTCCATATTAACGCCGCGCCTAGCGTTCGAGGTGGGCAATAAGGTGTCCGTCAATCGAGGGGGCCATCAAGAAACATTTCAACTGACTAAGCGGGTATTGACCACCGGTATTATCGGCCAGTTTCATATCCGCGCTATCGCGCAGCGAAGCGGCCCGTTACAACAAAAAACCGACGTCGATGAGCGCGACCATTTTGCATCCCTTTGGCGCCAACTCTAGTCCCGAACACCCCTCGGATCGACTTGCTAAAAAGAATTGTCCAAAAAGCGAACTTGCTAACAGAATTTTTATTCAAGACGGGTTACGGTGAAAAATCCACCTTTTGTTACTATGCTTTAACCTGTAACTCTCCATTCCAACGCCGAGTGTTTGATTATATGAGTACCAGTTCCAGCCGAGCGATTCGAATTTTACTGATCCATGATACTCAGAATGAAGCCGAGCCGGTCACCAATGCCATCCGAAATTCCGGCCAGGCGGTGCGAAGTCACTTTATCGCCTCACTGGAGGAGTTAAATAAGGTTATCGAGGAGCAAACCTGGGATCTGATGCTCGCAAAACTCAATACCGCGACCATCGATGCAACCGAAGCGGTCGCCGCCATTCAGCGCGATGGCATGGACATCCCGATGATTGGACTTATTGAGGCCTATAATGACGATATCATTGCCAGCGCGCTCGATATGGGCATGGCCGACGTTGTCGTGGAAAGCTCGCTTCAACATCTGGCGCAGGCGGTCAAAAGAGAGGTCGCCTCGCTCAAAGCGCGCCGCGATCTGCGCTCGCAGAGTGTGAGTCTGCGTGAGACGGAGAAACGGTGTCAGCTGCTCTTGGAAAGCTCCGTCGATGCCATCAGCTACGTCCATGAGGGGATGCACATCTATGCCAACCCCAACTACATGGAATTGTTCGGCTATCTGGATATCGAAGACTTACAATGCACTCCCATTATGGATCTGGTCACATCCAGCGCGGTTAACGAGCTCCGTGAGGCACTCAAGGGCTTTAAAGATGGCAAGCTTCAGCATCTCAACAGCATTGGCTTGCACGCGGATGGGTCAGCGTTCGATATTCATATGGCCTTTTCCGCGGCCAGTTATGAAGGCGAGCGGTGCACGCAAATAATCATTCGCAAACAGGAATCCAGCAATGAAGCGCTGGAAGAAAAAATCCGCGAGATCAGTTCCCAAGACCCGATAACCGGCCTATTCAATAAATCATACTTTAACGAACAGCTGGATAAAGCCTATGAGCAGGTGCTGATCCAGGCTAAACGCCAGATCGTCGTGCACATCGGTATTGCCAACTTCGCGGACATTAAAACCACGGTCGGCATTGCCGGTACCGACCTCTTGCTCGAACAGCTCGCCGAACAGTTGCGCGCTAAAGCGCTCCCGGGCGGTGTTTTTGCGCGCTACTCCGATGACATGTTTGCCATGATCGCGCCCACGTCTGACCTCGAAGCAATTCAACACTATTGGCAGGTTGTCCAAAAAGCCATTGCCGAGCACCTGTTTGAGGTCGACGGCAAGACCCTAACGGTTAGCCTGATATGCGGCTTCGCCCATATGGATGAGGCCGGCAAGGCTGGCAATGAAGCCTTGGTACAGGCCGACCAGGCTTACAATAGCGCGGTCAAACAACACAAGACTCAGGCTTACTTCGATAAGTCGGACATCGCCAACCTCGCCGACAACTCCATTCTCGCCAAGCTGGAGCATGCGCTCGACCACGATAAGATGCGCATCCAGTTTCAGCCGATCATGAGTCTACGCGGGGATAATAGAGAACACTATGACATCCTCGTGCGCCTGCAGGATAAGGATGGCAGTGAAATAGTGCCCGATGACTTCTTGCCTTCAATCGAAAATAGCGAGTTGAGCGGAAAACTCGACCGTTGGGTGGTGGCGCGCAGCATCACGGCACTCTCCGAACATCATAAACGCGGTCACGATACCCAGCTGATGATTCATTTGACCGCCGCCTCGATCCAGGACCCCACCTTCCTACCCTGGGTCAACAGCCAGCTACGCAATAGTAAGCTGCCCGGTGACGGCATCTGTTTCCAAATCACGGAAAATGTCGCGCATCGTTATCTCAAAGCAGCAAAGGCCTTCAGTAAGGGGCTGGGGCTGCTAAAATGTCAATTATCGGTTAATCAATTTGGTCTGGCCGAAAATGGCTTCGCACTGACCCAGCATCTCGATATTAGCTATGCCCGAATCCACGACAACCTAGTCACCGAACTGGTCGCTAAGGGCCAAGCGTCAGAGGAATTGGCCGACCTGTTTGCCGAAATCCATAAACACGATATCAACTCGATCGTGCCCAAAATTGAACATTCCGAAATACTCGCGGCCCTGTGGGAGTTGGGCGTTAACTATATCCAAGGTTACTACCTGCAAGCGCCATTGGATGATATGGACTACAGTTTTGACTCAGATGAGGATGATGACGCGACCTAGTACAAACGACCTAGTACGAACAATTTAGTACGAACTACCTAGTACGAACAATTTAGTACGATCAACCTAGTACGAGCGCCCTGGCCTGCCACCTATATGGCTGGCTAGGGTCGGACCTCAGGAGTGAATTTCCTGATCTCTAAAGCCCAGAAAATACAACACGCCGTCTAATCCAAGGGTTGAAATAGCATGTCGGGCGTTTTCCTTGACCATCGGCTTGGCGCGAAATGCGATGCCCAAACCGGCCTCCGATAGCATCGGTAAATCGTTGGCACCATCACCGACGGCGATGGTTTGCTCCAACTGAATACCTTCTTGCTCGGCCAATTGTTTTAACAGTCGCGCCTTCATGGCGCCATCGACGATATCACCGACAACCTCACCTGTTAGCTTGCCATCCTGAATATCTAAATGATTGGCGAAGACAAAGTCTATGCCGAGCTTTTTTTGCAGGTAATGCCCGAAATAGGTAAAGCCGCCGGATAGGATGGCGGTCTTGAAGCCATAGGCTTTCAGGGTTTTCATCAAGCGTTCGGCGCCTTCGGTAATCGGCAACTGGGCGGCGATGTCGGCCAACACCGATTCATCCAAGCCCTTGAGCAGCGCCATGCGTTGGCGAAAACTCTGTTGAAAATCGATTTCACCCTGCATTGCTGCCTCGGTTATCTTTGCCACCTGCGCACCGACGCCCGCGGCCTTGGCCAGCTCATCGATCACTTCTGCTTCGATCAGCGTGGAGTCCATATCGAAACAAACCAAGCGGCGATTACGGCGATAAACCGAATCGACCTGGAAAGCCACGTCGACATCAAGTTCCGAACTGATGTGCAAGAAGCGCTGGCGTAACTGCTCCGGACTGTTGGGCTTACCTTGCAGTGTGAGCTCAATGCAGGCCTTATCATTGGCGGTACTGCTGTGCAGACCGACTCGACCCGTCAGACGGGCAATATCTTGGATATTCAAGCCCTGTTCCGATACCGCTCGAGAAACATGGGCCAGATGTTCGGCCGTCATGCGCCGTGCCAGGATGGTCAGGACAAAACGGTCTTTGCCCTGCTGACCGACCCAATGCGCATAGGCTTCATCACTAACCGGGGTGAAGCGAACGTGGAGATCCTGCTCATGCGCTTGGTAGAGCAGTTCTTTCAGCATATGCGCGGTGTCAGACGCCTCGGGCAACTGCACTAACATGCCGAGGGATACCTGATCATGGATCACCGATTGGCCGATATCCAGCAAGGTCACACCCGCTTCGGCCAGTATCTGGCTCAGAGCAGCCGTCAGACCGATTTGATCTTGACCACTGACCTTTAACATTAAAATTGTGCTCAAGATATACTCCGGATGAGGCTTAGCCTGTTAAACCTTCCAGCGTTTTTAGGGCCTTGTCGGCAGTATCTTGCAGCTCATGAATCAAATCATCGGTTTCATGAGTTGACAGGGCGCGGACGCGATCGCGCGGGCTCATTAAAAACAGACCTTTTTTAAGGGCGTTGAGTTGCTCTGTTAATTGTGTGACTGTGTCGTTCATGCTAAATCCTTAAGGTAAACTATTGCCGGTTGGGCCCGCACTGCGACCCGAAAACCGATTAAAAAGCGCTTTGAGCGAACTTTGAGTCGCAAGGCTATGATTTTTCGACCCAAGCGCATTAGAATGGAGACACAAAGGTCTCCAATTCGGTAGGCGCTATTGTATAGACTGAGTTTATTAATTACACCTTATGCCTAATCTAAAATGGATTGCTCAGCCCTTAACGGCCTTTGCACTTGGAATGCTCGCGTTGCTGAACCTGTTGTTACTGCTTTTTTGGTACAGTCCGGCCTTGGCCAGCCTCAACAAGGCGACTGACCAACAGGGCGCCAGCCTAGTGCGTAGCCTAGCCTTTGACGCTACCGCGGCACTGAACAGTGGCAATCGTGCCGCGCTAAGTAATATTCTAAACCATTTTACCGAGACCGGGCTGATCATCTCTGCGACGGTGACCAGTGTGGACGACAGCATCCGACTCAACGCCCTGGCCAAGAATGCGCCCGATCAGGGTCGCTCGTTTCGCCAGCCCATTGATTTTAGCGCAGACATACTCGGTTATGCCGAGTTAGTTATCGATGAGACCCCTATTCAGCAATGGCGTCAGCAAACCATTAGCAGTTGGTTGTTTTTTAATTTAACCAGCTTGATCGGCCTAGGCGGCTTTATTTTTTGGCGCTCCACGCGCCATCAGGCCGGTTGGCAACTCATCCGTGAGCAGCTGGCCGGCCAATTCCCCAGCGTCCACCGGCAATTAGAGGGCTCCCCCGAACAGCAACTGACCAAACTAATGGCCATTCTCGGCGAGCCGCTAAACCAACAGGGTCAGCTGATGAAGCACCTCGGCCAACGCTATGGCAGCAGTGACACCGAACGGCTGCTGGAACAGATTGAGTTGGTCGGGGATGAGGGCCGCTATGGTGATGTCGCCCTGGTCGCAATCCGCTGTCAAAACTGGCAAGCCCTAATGCGGGTTTACAGTGCGCAGGAATTGCAACTTATATGGAGTGACTATGAGTCTCTGATGATTCGCATCGGCCAGCTTTATAAGGGCATTTTATTGCCCGATGGCTTTTCACTGGTCTTTGGTATCAACAATGGCGAGCAGTATGCATTGGACGCTGTCTGCGCCGCGCGGGTGCTGCACCTAGCCTTGCCGCTTATTCGCCAGAGTCACACTCGACTCAGCCCGGTATTCGGCATAGCGGTCAGTGCCGGACCCGCCTTTATTAGCAAAACCCACAAGCACGGCATCCCCTTGCCGCTGGTAACCGGCGATGCCGATGCTTGGCTGGCACAAATTGAAGCACTGCAACCGATCGATCAGGTGTTGATGGCCGAACCGATCCTGCAACATCCGGACGTAAACGCGCAAGTCGAGGCATCGATCGTCCGTGATGTCACTCTGCGTGACGGTTCGCGCTTAGAAATTTGGGAACTGGAACGCCTTACCGAGCGAGACGAGCTGTTACGCAAACAGGCACAGACCCTTGTCCAGACTAATAAATAAATTGGGGAAAGACCTAACATGACCGACCTATGTGCACTAAGCGATCTAAACGAGGGCAGTTCGCGCGGTTTTTTGAGCCATCGTGGACCCGTTTTTGCGATAAAATACGACAATGAGATATATGTCTATCAAAATGAATGCCCGCATCTGGGGGTGAATCTCGAGTTTCGAGAGAACGAATTTCTTGATGCCGACGGGTCACTTATTCAATGTTCAACCCATGGTGCCCTCTTTGCCATCGATACCGGCCATTGCTTGGCAGGACCGTGCCAGGGCGACCAGCTGACCGCATTGGCCTTTACCATCGACGCCGGGCGCATTATTCTGAGCTGAGGGCAGGATCAAAGGACACAAAAAAGCCCGCCTAGGCGGGCTGATTGGCACAAGCTACGAGATTTATAGCTTGTCGGAGTTACCCGCCAAGTAATCGGCTACGCCAGTAGGGGTATTGATCATACCCTCGTCACCCTTTTGCCAGCCGGCAGGACAGACGTGACCATTCTCTTCGAAGAATTGCAACGCTTCAACAACCCGCACCAACTCATCAATGTTACGGCCAATCGGCTCATCGTTCATATGCTGTGCGCGCACAACACCTGACTTATCAATGACAAAGGACGCGCGGAAGGCGACGCCGGCGGGGTAGTAGCTGTCACCACCAATGGACTCAACGCCATACGCCTTGCAGATGTCATGGCTCATATCGCCAACCATGGTGTACTTAACCGGGCCGATGCCGCCGTCGTTAATCGGCGTATTGCGCCAAGCGTTGTGAGTGAAATGTGAATCCACGGAAACAGCCATAACCTCGACACCCAGTTCGGTCAGCTTCGCCATGCGATGATCCAATGCGATCAGCTCAGACGGGCAAACAAAGGTAAAATCGAGCGGGTAAAAGAACACCAAGGCGTACTTGCCTTTGGTCGTTGCGGCAAAATCAAAATCACCGACTATTTCGCCATTGCCGAGTACCGCTGGGGCGATAAATTCTGGTGCCTTGCGGCCTAGTAATACACTCATTGTCTTTCTCCATTTAAACGTTCAGTTATGCAATGCTGCGCTGGCCAGGCGAGACAGTTAAACGACTCAGCCAAACCTACTCGCAGTACTTTAGCCTAAAACCTCAAACCTTACGCCATCACTGTACCTATGATCACGATAGGATCTTACTATGGGCCTGCAGACCCAGCCCCCTGTTGCTCTAAAGCTGGCGCAACACCATCAAGGGCGGCACCCGGACCACCTTTCGGGTCGACAGCAAGCCGACCAAGCCAATCAGGCTCGCACCCACAACAGGACCCAGAATAAAAATAGGCCAATGGACAGAAAATGCCATATTAAGCAGTTCCGTCTGCAGAAAATAGAGTGCTATTTCGCTGCCCAGCGCGGCCAATAGGCCGGCCACGCCCCCTAGGGTGAAAAATTCAATCGCCAAGGCGCCACGCACTAATCGGGCACGGGCCCCCAGAGTACGTAAGATAGCGCTTTCCTGCAGGCGACTGTCCAAGGTAGCTTGAACACTGGCTATCAGTACAATCAGGCCGGCCACCAGTACTAGGCCGAGAATGAATTCGATAGCCAAGGTGACCTGGCCAACAATCGACTGGATCCGCTTCAGGATCGCATCGACCTCGATAAGCGAGATGGTCGGATAAGCCGCCAATATATCGGTCAGTAAGGGTTTTTGCTCCGGGGTCAGGAAGAAGCTAGTCAGATAGGCCGCACCGCTGCCGGACAAGATCGGACCACTAAAGATGACATAAAAGTTCGGTGCCAGGCTGTCCCATTGTACGGTGCGAATATTGTCGACCACCGATTCTACGCTCTGGCCACCGAAGGAAAACTCCACCGTGTCGCCAACGGACACCGCCAGTGCTTTGGCGAAGTCGGCCTCAATGGAGACATAGGGCTGATCGGCGTCGGCGGCATCGAACCAGTCACCCTCGACCACCTCGTTATCATCGGCCAAGACTGAACTCCAGGTGACATTTAACTCCCGGCGGAAGTCATCACCCTCTGGCTCCAAGCGTGCCAAGCGGTCTTGAATCGGCTCGCCATCGACCTTCACCAGACGGCCACGCATCATCGGATAAAAGGGCGTGGCCGGTATTTTGCGTTCGGCGAGCAGTGCTTCCAGGCCAGTTTTTTCCTGCTCAAATATATTGAACGCAAAATGATTCGGTGTGCCCTCGGGGAGCTGCTGTTGCCATTCGGTCAATAAGCTGGTGCGCAACAAGGTAAGAATAAACAACAACATCAACGCCATGGCGAAGATCATTATCTGGAAACTGTTTTGGCTGCCATTGCGCTGCAGACTAGCCAGGCCCAGACGCCAGGTCGTACCCAGACGTGATCCCGAGGCTCGGGCTAGGCGAATCATCAGGCCAGCCAAGAGCGTGACCCCGATAATCGCCACCGCCCCGGCGGCCATCAGGGCACCGGTGATCAGCAGGCTGTTGGAGTAAAAATACACCAGTCCAATGACCGCCACCACCCCGATCGTGGTGGTGCGCGCCGTATTGATGGTGCCACCAGCGACATTGGAGTTAAAAACCCGTGCCGGTGGCGTGAGTCGCAGCACCCAAACAGGCGGAAAGGCGAAGGCAAGCAAACAGACTAGACCGGTGATAAAACCAATCCACAGGGGTTGACTGGTAGCGGCAACCAACTCGCGTGGCAATAGGCCGGCAAATAACTCCAGAAACGCCCAATGCAACACCCAGCCGAGAAACAAACCGACCAATACCGCGACTAAGCCCAAGACCACCAAACTACCGGCATAGAGCAATGCGATGCCATTGGGCGTAACGCCGACCGTCTTTAACAGCGCAACATGACTAAGCTGCCGTGTGGCGTAACGCTTTGACGCCAAGGCCAATGCGACGCCACCCAGGATCACGCCTAATGAACCGGCCAGGAGCAAAAAGCTCTCGGCACGCTCTAACGTTGCGGTGATCCGCTCATTGGCATCGGACACACTGCGCCAGCGGTGATGCTCGCCTTTTTGCTTGAGCCACTCGAGCCGATAAGGTTCGACATCACCGGCCAATAACAGCCGATACCCAACCCGACTGCCGAGTTGCACCGCGCCCGTCTGCCCGATATCGGCGGCATTGATCATCACGCGCGGGTTAAGGCCAAAGTCACCGCCGGCATTATCCGGTTCGGCAATCACGACCTTGGCAATGGTAAAGTCCCCATCACCGACCCCGATGGTATCGCCTACCTTCATCCCAAGTGCGGCCAACAGACGCGAATTGACCCAGGCCTCCGAGGGTTGAGGTCCGACCTGGGTCTTTTCGATTAAGCCATAAGGTTCAGTACTAACCTCCAGCTCACCTTTCAAGGGATAAGCTTGCGAGACGGCCTTGACCGAGGCCAATTCGGCCGAACGGCCTGGGCCGAAGACCATGGCTTGAAAGGTGGTGACCTGAGCTGTTTCCAATCCGGCCGCAATGGCTTGTTCGAGCCAAATTTCCGGTAACGGCTGGGAGCCGCGTATCTGTGCATCGGCCGCTAGCAAGGAGCCGGCCTCGTCCAGTATAGAGTTGCTGATTCGGTCGGTGAATAGGCCAATGCCGGTCACCGTGGTCACCGCCACCAATAGCGCCGCGGTCAAAATATTCAGCTCACCACTACGCCAATCACGCCACAGTAACTTCATTGCCAAACGGGCCAGAGATCCGCGCGGGGCCGCCGACGTCATTGTGGTACCTCGACCAACTCACCGCCATGCATGCGCAACTGACGCTGACAGCGCGCCGCCAACCTTTCGTCATGGGTCACGAGCACCAAGGTGGTGCCCTGCTCCTGATTTAGCGCAAATAGCATATCGGCGACCTTTTCCCCGGTAACCGTGTCGAGATTGCCCGTCGGCTCATCGGCAAAGAGGATCGGGGCATTGCTGGCGAAAGCACGGGCTACCGCCACACGCTGCTGTTCACCGCCGCTGAGTTGCTGGGGGTAATGATGGGAACGATCGCTCAGCCCGACCCGATCCAACCAGTCGTTGGCCTGAGGCTCAGCGTTGATATCGCCGCGCACCTCTAGCGGCAGCATGACATTTTCCAGCGCCGTCAAGCTGGGCAAGAGCTGAAAATTTTGGAATACGAAGCCAACCATCTCGCCGCGCAAGAGCGCCCGAGACTCCTCGTCCATGGCCGTCAGGTCGCGACCGGCAATCTCGACATGACCGCTGCTCGGGGTGTCCAGGCCAGCCAACATGCCTAACAGGGTGGATTTGCCTGAGCCCGACACGCCCACTATCGCGACCGTCTCACCGGCGTAAATTTCCATATCTATACCCTTTAATATAACCAATGGCTCTTCACGGCCGGGTACTTCCTGTTTAAGCTGTCGGGTCTGTATCATCAAACTAGTCTGGGTCGTCATGATAAAATTCATTCCAAAATTGTTGTTAACGGTAACTAAGCTCCTGAAGTGGGGCTTAATGGCCAAAATGCTCGCTCTTTCTGTTTCCTTTACTCAGGCCGCGACTCTTATGGTCCATGGCGACAGCCTATCGGCTGGTTATGGCATCTTGCCCGAAGAAAGCTGGGTGAGCTTGGTCGGCCAGGCGTTGGGCGATGAGTATCGGGTGATCAATACCAGCATCAGCGGTGAAACATCAAAGGGCGGCTTGGATCGCCTGCCGGCCCTGCTGGACAAATTTCAGCCTGACATTCTCATGGTTGAGCTCGGTGCCAACGATGGTTTACGAGGCTACCCTATCGATCAGATGTACGACAATTTGCAAAAAATGATCACCCTCGCACAGGACCAGGGCATTGAGGTGATATTGTTGGGGATTAGATTGCCGCCCAACTTCGGCAAGCGCTATACCGAGCCGTTCTTCAATAGTTTTGCCGAACTGGCCCAGATCCATGATTTGCTCTATTTGCCGTTCATACTGGACAATGTCGCCCAATACCCCGACCTAATGCAGGCCGATGGTCTGCATCCGACCAAAGCAGGTCAGCCCATTATCGTAGAGTCTGTTCGCCCGCTGATCGAGCGCGCGCTGGCACGACTCAAGTCCTAATCGAGCGATGGTGATGGCACGACTGAAGTAACTCGGCTTAGCGCTCAAAGTCGAAGGGCACCTGGGTTAGCTGTTGACCCCGAGCACCCTGACTGAGCCATAACTCACTAAAGGTCTGCTCTAAGCCGGGCACCTGCTGCTGAGGCACCAGATCGACCAAGGGCAGTAATACGAAGGCATTCTTGAACAATTCAGGTCTCGGTAATTCGATCCCCTCCATTAGCCCAGAGAAATCACCATAGGTCACGACATCGATGTCTAGGGTTCGAGAACCGAATTTTGGACCACTACGATCCCGCCCGTTGTCGTCCTCGATCCGTTTCAGAATCAGATTAACGTCGGCTAGGGAGGCGCTCGACTGCACTAACACGATCAGATTAAGAAAGGCACTGCCGTCAAAGCCCACCGCGGCGCTCTCATAGACGGGCGAGCAGATCAACGGACCGAAATGCTGTCGCAGCGCGGCTATACCAGCGCCGATGCGGCGATAGCGATTAATATTACTGCCCAAACTCAGGGCAAGCTGGATCGAGGTTGTGGTCATTAAAAACGCCGCTCCATTTTAATGCCCACCGCGCTGCACTCGGTTACCGCGGCGGGCTTATTGATCTGCAATTGTATCCGGGCGATCGCAAACTGCTCATGTACCAATACGCATAGGGCTTCCCCAAAGGCTTCGAGCAACTGAAAATCTTGCGCCAGAGCCCAGCTTCGGAGGGTCTTGAAGAGTCGGTCGTAGTCGAGTGCATGGCGCAGGTCATCTGACTGACCGGCGCGATGGCAATCAAAATCCAGCTCCAAATCAATGAACAACAGCTGGCGTTCGACCCGTTCAAAAGCATAGACGCCGATGAGGGTTTCCAAGCGCAATCCGGTAACGTACACACTATCAGACATTATATGGGCTCCAAGGTATCAAGTGGCCAGCGCGGCCGAATGTCTAGCGAGAGGTCAGAGCCTTGCCCGGCCCTGAGCCGCAACCATCCAGCATAGGCGATCATCGCACCATTATCGGTACAAAATTCCGGCCGAGGGAAAAACAATTCACTGCGTTCCTTTTCAGCCATCTTCGCCAAGCCCAAACGCAATTGCTTGTTGGCACTGACGCCGCCAGCGATCACCAGCCGTCTATAGCCGGTGTGCTGCAGGGCACGCCGACACTTAACGGCCAACGTCTCGACCACGGCCTCCTGAAAGGCACAGGCAATATCAGCTCGCGTCGCGTCGGGAACAACGCCATCGACGCTGTGCTTGGCAATTTGCAGCCTAACTGAGGTTTTAAGGCCTGAAAAACTAAAGTCCATACCGGGTCGGTCGATCATCGGACGCGGAAAGCGAAACACCCCGGTTCGACCCTGTTCGGCTATTTGACTGAGCAAGGGCCCACCCGGATAGGGCAGACCCATCATCTTGGCCGTCTTATCGAATGCTTCACCGGCCGCATCGTCCAAGGATTCCCCTAGGATACTGTAGGCACCGGGCGCCTTAACATCAACCAGCAAGGTATGGCCGCCACTGACCAACAGGGCAACAAAGGGATAGGCCGGCGGATTGGTTTCCAACATTGGGGCCAACAGATGGCCTTCCATATGATGCACGCCGAGGGCGGGTACACCCCAGCCAAAGGCCAGCGACCGAGCGGTCGCAGCGCCAACCATCAGCGCGCCAATCAGGCCCGGACCGGCGGTAAAAGCGACCCCGTCAACCTGGCCGAGCGGCAACTCGGCCTCGGCAAAGGTCTCCTGAATCAGGGGCAAGAGGGTACGAATATGGTCTCTAGAGGCCAATTCAGGGACCACGCCCCCAAATTCGGCGTGCATCTTGACCTGACTATACAGTTGATGCGCCAGTAGACCCCGCTCACTGTCGTACAGTGCTACCCCTGTTTCATCACAGGAGGATTCAATCCCCAAAACCCGCATGCCAATACCCGACTACCCAAAAGGCGGCAAGTTTAACGCCTATCAGGCCCACCCGCCATAGCAGCGCGAGGCTAGAGCAAAACTTTCACCGAGATCCAAGTGACACGAAGTACTTGCTACTGACGGCTGCGCTAAGTACAATTACGCGCCTCGAAAAACCTCTGAAAAGACGGTATTTCGAATCACCCACCCTTTGTTAGGAAGAGTAAATGCCACACGTTAAAGTTAAAGATAACGAACCCTTTGATGTCGCTCTACGTCGCTTCAAGCGTTCTTGTGAAAAAGCTGGTGTTCTGTCTGAAGTCCGTAGTCGTGAACATTATGAAAAACCAACTTGGATCCGCAAACGCGCCCAAGCAGCAGCTGTTAAGCGCCATGCAAAGAAAATGCAGCGTGAAAACAAGCGCATGAACCGCCTCTACTAAAAAAACAACACGTGGGTTACTGCAATGTTCGAGCTTAAGCACCGTCTGACCGAAGCTATGAAAGACGCCATGCGCGCTAAAGATAAGCCTCGCCTGAGTGCGATTCGCCTAATCTTGGCCGAGCTCAAACGCATTGAAGTAGACGAACGTATTGAAGTAGATGACCAGCGAGTTTTGGCCGTACTGGACAAAATGACCAAACAACGACGCGATTCCATGGCACAATTTAAAGATGCCGGACGCGAAGATCTTGCCGCGATCGAACACAATGAACTGGAGGTGATTAAAGCTTTTCTCCCCGCGGCGTTGACAGAAGTAGAGATTAACGGCCTTATTGATGCTGCTATAGCAACAACAGGTGCTGCGTCCATGGCCGACATGGGCAAGGTAATGGCCATTCTCAAGCCCCAAACCCAGGGTCGAGCTGACATGGGCCAACTCAGCCAAAAGATCAAAGCCCAATTGGGCTAAGCACTGACAAGGTGCCTCGCAGTTATTACGGTGTCTTGAATTCCGCTTAGCAAGCGCAATGTGCCTTCGTTTAGAGAGAGCTAATGGCCGGTTTAATCCCCAATGACTTTATTGAGCAGTTGCTCGACCGCACAGATATACTTGAAGTTATTGGTAATCGAATCGAGTTAAAGAAAAAAGGCAAGGACCACTGGGCCTGCTGTCCGTTCCATGGCGAAAAATCCCCCTCCTTTTCGGTCAATCCGAGCAAACAATTTTACTATTGCTTCGGCTGTGGTGAGTCCGGCACGGCGCTCAAGTTCCTGCAAGAATACGACAAGATGAACTTTGTTGAGGCCATCGAGGAGCTGGCGCGCGGGGCCGGCGTCGAGGTACCGCGCGAGGAAGTGAGCGCCAAGGCCAAGCAAAAGCAACAACAACGCAGGTCTCTGCACGATCTATTAGGCAGCTGCTCGGAATACTTCGCCCACCAACTTTACCAGCATGCCGACTCCAAGCCGGTGCAACGCTATGTTCTAGATCGCGGTCTAACGGAAGAGGTGGTGCGCACCTTTCAGATTGGCTTCGCGCCCGAAGGCTGGAACAACCTGAGCCAGCATTTTCGCAATGAGCAAACCGATCGCGAACTTCTCACCACCGGTATGTTGACCCAGAATGACAAAGGTCGGGTCTATGACCGATTTCGGAATCGCCTTATGTTCCCGATCCGCGATATCCGCGGCCGGGTTATTGCGTTTGGTGGTCGCGTTATGTCGGCCGATGAACAACCCAAGTACCTGAACAGCCCGGAAACACCGGTATTCCATAAGGGCCAAGAGCTCTATGGCCTCTATGAAGCCCGCAAGGCGGTCAAAAACTTTGATAATATCATTATTGTCGAAGGCTATATGGACGTGGTGGCGCTGGCTCAACACGGCGTTAAGAATGCCGTTGCCACACTGGGCACGGCGACTTCGCCCACCCATATCCAACGGCTATTTAAACTGACCACCGAGATCATCTTCTGTTTCGATGGCGATGCCGCCGGCAAACGGGCCGCCATTCGCGCCCTAACCAATACCCTGCCCGAACTGAAGGACGGCCTGCAAGCGCGGTTTTTGTTCTTACCGGATGGCGAAGACCCCGACAGCCTAGTCCGCAAAGAAGGCTTCGAAGGCTTTATGTTCCGTGCCAAGCAGGCCCAGAGCCTGCCCGACTTTCTATTCCAACACCTGCAGACCCAGGCCGACATATCACGGCTCGACGGCAAGGCTCGCTTGGTCAGTATCGCGCGCGGTTGGATCGAGAAGGTGCCGGAAGGCATCTTCCGACAACTGCTGCTGGGCGAGCTCTCTAGCCTGGTTGGCCTTCCTACCGAGCAAATCATCGCCAACTTCGAGCCGGTAGCGCCCAAGATTGAACCCGCGTCGGAGTCACAGGAGTCCAGCAATCCGGATCATTGGCCGATTCCGGTTGACGCCGCCTATGACATGGGCTCGGCACCAGCACCGCGTTCGGGCGGCCGAACCGGGGCTCTGGTGGTTAAGATCGGCTATATACACCGCGCCCTGGCCTGGTTAATCCGCTTCCCACAATTGGCGCTCGATATCGATATTGAACGCATTCGTCGCTTGCCGCCCCAGAATGACCGGCTATTGTTGATATCGGTCATCGAATTACTGCAGAAAGCCCCGAAGGATAACCTTTATTATGCCTTCGACTATCTGTGTCAGCATGGCTTACGCGAAACCCTATCACCGATCGCCACGTCGGACTATCTGTGGCTCGAAGCGGCGAATGAGGATCATAAAGATGAACAGGCGTTTGGCCGCCAAGAACTTGAAAAAATCATAAACGGCCTCACACAGAGAGCACCAGATGATGAATATGAAACACTTAAAAAACGCGCCTTAGCGCTTGATCCATCCTTAACGGATGCCGAAAAGCAGCGATACCGCGAGCTGCTCAAACAAAGAAAGCAGTAAATGCCGAGCCACCGGAGTCTGTAAAAGCAATTCACCACCATCTTAGCGGACCGCATAGATGCCAGAATGGGCAGATAAGTGCCCTGGGCCGTTTGGTTAAGTCGTTGAGTTACTGTACACTATCCGGCTATTTGCGTGCGTTATTAACCACTACAGAGCTTACAGGTTATCTATGGCTGAAAAATCTCAGCGTCAGTCCCGTCTAAAAGAACTGATCGCAAAAGGCAAAGAACAGGGTTACTTGACCTTTGCCGAAGTGAACGACCATCTGCCGGAAGAAATTAATTCTCCCGACCAGGTGGAAGACATCATTGCAATGATCAACGATATCGGCATCGAAGTCTTCGAACAGGCTCCGGATGCCGATCAGTTGTTGCTTGCCGACAGCGATCAAAATACCGATGACGACGCGACCGAAGAAGCCGCCGCGGCCTTGGCGGCGGTTGAAACCGATACCGGTCGCACCACCGACCCAGTGCGCATGTACATGCGCGAAATGGGTACCGTTGAGCTGCTAACTCGCGAAGGCGAAATTGTTATCGCCAAACGTATCGAAGAAGGTACGCGGGAAGTGATGCAGGCCATGGCCTTTTACCCGGGTGTTATCGAAAGTATTATTAAATGCTACGACAATACGTTGGTCGAAGACGGCGGTCGCCTGTCTGATTTCTTAACCAGTTTTCAAGATCCCGACGAGGCCGATCCGCTGCCTGCGGCCGATTCACCCGACGCGATCCCGGTGCCCGAAGCCGAAGCCAACAGTGGTGACGCGGCAGAAGACGAAGAAGAGGCCGAAAGTGGCCCGGATCCGGAAATTGCTCGCGAGCGCTTTACTCTGCTCAAAGAACAACTTGTGACCGCTCTAGGTGTGATCGAGGCCAAGGGTCGTTACAGCAAAGAAGCTCATGCCTGCCTGAGTGCAATGGGTGAGACCTTCTCCTGCTTTAAGCTAACCCCGAAAGCATTCGAGGAGTCGATCACCCCGATCAAGGCATCAGTGACTGAAATTCGCAAACAGGAACGCAGTGTCATCGCGATCTGCGTTCGGACGCTGAAGATGCCGCGCAAGACCTTTATCGAATTGTTTGTCGGACATGAAACCGAAGATCTTTGGCTCAACCATGTGCTCGAAGATCCGCAATATTCAGATGAAGCTTTTCGTCATGAAGTGGAATTGCGTCGCGCCCAACGTAAGTTGCGCAATATGCAAAAGACCACTGGCGTCACCCTAGCCGAGGTGAAGGATATTCACCGGCGGATCTCCATTGGCGAAGCGCGCGCGCGTCGAGCTAAGAAAGAGATGGTCGAAGCCAACTTGCGTTTGGTAATTTCCATCGCGAAAAAATATACCAACCGGGGTCTGCAATTTCTCGATCTGATCCAGGAAGGCAATATCGGTTTGATGAAAGCGGTTGATAAGTTTGAATACCGTCGTGGTTACAAATTTTCAACCTACGCAACTTGGTGGATTCGTCAGGCGATCACTCGATCGATCGCCGATCAGGCTCGCACCATTCGAATTCCGGTGCATATGATCGAAACGATCAACAAACTGAACCGTATTTCGCGCCAGATGCTCCAGGAAATGGGTCGTGAGCCCACTCCTGAGGAGCTGGCCGAGCGCATGGACATGCCCGAAGATAAGATTCGCAAGGTGCTGAAAATCTCCAAAGAACCGATTTCGTTGGAAACACCGATTGGTGACGACGAAGACAGCTCGCTGGGCGATTTCATCGAAGACAATACCATGGAGCTGCCGATGCATTCGGCAACCTCTACAGGCTTGCGTGAGGCGACTAAGGAGGTTTTAGCCGGACTCACCGCACGTGAAGCTAAGGTATTGCGGATGCGTTTTGGCATTAACATGAATACTGACCATACCCTCGAAGAAGTGGGCAAGCAGTTTGATGTTACTCGTGAGCGGATACGCCAGATTGAAGCCAAGGCACTGCGCAAGCTACGGCATCCGTCACGTTCCGATCATCTACGCAGCTTTATCGACGAATAAACCGGTCATGCTGATTGTGGATTAATAAAAAAGCCCGGCTTAGCCGGGCTTTTTTGTGGCCGCTCGAAACGGCGATCTAGATCAGGGCTGCGCGCTCATACTAGGATTTCTTACTGCCATCCACCATCAGCTCTTCGAGTGGCAACTTGGTTAGGGACTTCAATTGGGCCAGCAAATAAAAGATCGCGCCGATTAATACAATCATGCTCGGAATCACGATAACCGGATAACTTAGTGCGGTCATGCGGCCTAGCTCTTCATTGAACTGGGAGGTTCCCGCCGGACTTTTCAGCACCAGCTTGGCCAACATATAGTTCAAGCCTGAAGACAGGAAGAAAGAAGAGGCAACTATGTAAGTCACAATATTCATCTTTTGATCGAATTTGGCTTTATTGCCCAGTTCCGCCAATGCCTCGTGAACTCGGGCAATCTGGATTATGTTCTCATTGAAGATTAACAACTTCACCACCGACCGACGCGAGCCTTGGCTGATGATTACCGCCAGTCCGATAAGCCCCGGAATGGCCGCTTCTTTGATGGCAATATATTTAGGGTCTAACTGCAATAGGCTGATGCCACCGGTCAACAGCACACTGACCACACCGAGAATGGAAAACCCATTGACCTTACCAGTCACGCGCATTTCCCACAGACCAAAGCCTATTGGGAAGGCAAGGGCGACAATAATGCTCCAAACCGGCCCCAATGCAGACTCTTGGCTAAACTTTGTTAAGATGACCACTGGAATAACTATATTAAACAGCAGGTTGCTTAGAAATCCGCCTTTTTTAGGCTGAGCGGCAGAAGAGGTCGAAGAATTTGGCGTTGGGTCTGTCATTACAGGCTCACAGAGCAGAAATTTGACCCCACTTTACCTGACTTTAGGTACCTGAGCATACTCATGAAAGGGTAAAATGATCGATCACAGTTTAAAAACCCGTATGGGCACACGTCTGAGCGCACTCTTTAACGCCATACCCGAAACCACCACTGAATTTTGGGATCTCTGTTGTGACCACGGCGCGGCTGGCCGTGCCATACTCGAATCTAGGCCAAGCTGCCCGGTGGTGTTCAACGATATCCACAGCGATATTATGGCCCATCTAGAGCACCAGTTGGCGGAGTTAGCGGCAGATAATTATCGCCTGGCAATCTGCCCAGCCGAACGCTTAGAGCTCACCGCCAGTAGGCAACCTACCCTATTGCTGGCCGGCGTTGGCGCTGAACAATGTATCGTTATTTTGGCCCATCTGTTTGCCCAACCGGCCAGTGCATCGGCAAGCTTTATTATTTCTCCGGCGACAAAGATGTACTGGGTTCGGCAATTTCTGATCGAACAAGGCGCTTATCTGTTGGCAGAACAGGTGGTCACGGAACATAACCGTTCTTACGAAATACTCACCATTCGTCGCGAACCGACATCATCTGGGTTGGCAATGATCGACCATCCAGACTTTAGTCATGGCGATTGCTGGCTCCCGGCCGACCCCAATCACCGGCGCCACATCAACAAGCTGATAGCCTATTATGGCGCACAACTGGAGCATCGCCCTACGCCACAAAGCAAGGCGATTGTGCAGGGTTATCAAAATATATTAAAAAAATTATCGGGCCAGACTTGAAGCGGGTCAACCTAACCCCTATCTCTTGATTACGACGCCGCAAAGCGGGTCGTATTAGATAAAAGAGTTAAGCGTTTTAGCCAACCCGGTTAGCAACGTCTTAGCAACCTTTTGCTCATAGGAGATTAGGATATGCGTACAGCCTTCGATTTTTCACCACTACACCGCACCACTGTCGGTTTTGACCGAATTGCCCACCTCTTTGATGCGGCCAACCAGAGTGCCAACACGGGCACCAACTACCCACCTTATGATATTGAGATCACCGGCGAGAGCCAATATGTCATCACCCTCGCCTTGGCCGGCTTTGCCGAACATGAGATCGACATCCAGTCGGAAAATAGCCTACTAGTGGTGCGAGGAAAAAAAGACAAGGACGAAACAACACGGCAGTTTCTATACCAAGGCATTGCCTATCGTTCCTTTGAACGGAAGTTTCAACTGGCCGATTATGTCACGGTGACCGGCGCGCAACTGGCGCATGGTATCTTACAGATCAGCTTGCTGAAGGAAATTCCCGACGCGATGAAGGCTAAAAAAATCCAAATTAACAGCCTGCACCCGACGGCGATAAAAGAGCAGTAACGCAGGGCGGTTATTCGAGCGCTCTGGCGCGAGACCGGCGCGTGCTCTAACGCGCCGGATTGCCCTTGACCAGAGCGCCATCGGCAACGTCCCGAGTGACCACACTGCCCGCCGCCACGACGGCTCCCACACCAATGGTGATGCCGGGCAAGATAATCGCACCTCCGCCAATCCAAGCCCGCGTTTTAATATGAATCGGCTCAGCCCACATCAGGCCTTTTGCACGGGCCTCGGCATCTAGGGCGTGCTGGGCGGTATAAAACTGTGCGGCGGGCCCAATCAATACCTCATCATCGATACGGATCGGCGCGGAATCGAGGAACACACAGTGGGCATTAATATAGACCGCGCGGCCCAGGGTCATCTGGCTGCCGTAATCGACAAACAACCCCGCCTCAATAAAGCACTGTTCACCGACGGACTCAAACTGTTCGAACAAGCGTTTTAGGTGGCCTTTACTGGGCGCACGATTAAATTGCGCGCTGCGTTGGCGTATTAGCTCTCTTTGCTGCAACAGATCGGGCGCCAGCGAACAATATGGCTCGCCCCGGACCATGCGTTGCCAATCGTCACTACGTGCCATTGTTTACTCCTAGGGGCCGCTCGGCAACCACAGCCTGCCACGGCGACAAATACTGCAACCAGACCGAGGGTTGGGCCAGATTGGGCCTTGAAGGCTGATCGGCGGGCCCTCTGTTGGTCATGACTAGGTGCCAGTCGTCCCTGCGCACCGGCTCGGGTAGGGTCAGATCCGCGGGCTGATCGGATAGGTTTACTAAAACCAAAAAATCGCCATTAGCATCGCGCCTTCGATACGCAAAGACCTGCTCCGAGCTATCCATAAAGGACTCGTAATGGCCATAAACCAGAGTCTTACGCACCTTACGCAAGGCAATCAGCCGCTGATACCAGGGCCACACGCCCTGCTCTTCCGCTTGCGCGGCGGCGACATTGATCTGGGCAAAGTTAGGGTTCACTCTCAGCCATGGCATTCCAGTGGTAAAGCCGGCCTGAGGCCCGTCGGTCCATTGCATAGGGGTGCGGGCATTGTCGCGCCCCATACGATGAATAGACGTCAAGAGTTGCACCGGATCCCGGCCTTGGGCGAGTTGCTCTCGATACCAACTGGTGATTTCCAGATCGCGGTAGGCCTCGATTGGATACTGCACATTGGTCATACCGATCTCTTCGCCCATATAGATATAGGGCGTGCCCGGCAAGGTCAGGGTAACGGCCGCCAAAGCCTGGGCAGACTCGATACGAAAGCTCTGGTCGTTACCGAAGCGACTCACGGCTCGGGGCTGGTCGTGATTCATCCAAAACTGACTGTTCCAGCCAATGCCGTCTAAACCCTCGATCCAGCGTTTGAGAATGCTTTTCAGTGCCACCCGCGACCAGGTCGCTTGCGCGTCCCACTTACCAGCGGGACCGTGATCCAGCGCCATATGCTCCATCTGAAAGATCATCTGCAACTCGTTACGGTCGGCGCCGACCAGCTGCTTGCCCTGTTCTATATCGACGTCAAAGCATTCACCGACAGTCATGCAATCGTAATGTTGTAACACTTCTCGATGCATCTCCTGCATATAGTCATGCAACTTAGGGCCGTTAATAAAGTATTCACCTCCCCAGCTCAGCTGGATCTCATCACCGACCGAGGGCAGATGCGGATGCTTCGAGATCATATTGATCACGTCCATCCGGAAGCCGTCGACGCCCTTGTCAAACCAGCGCCGCATCATACGGTAGATATCCTGACGCAGGTCGGGGTTGGCCCAGTTTAGATCCGGTTGTTTTTTGGAAAACAGATGCAGGTAATATTGCCTGCTGGCGGGGTCAAATTCCCAGGCCGATCCAGAGAAGACACTGAGCCAATTATTCGGTGCCCGATCCTGGTCGCCGTCCCGCCAGAAGTAATAGTCCCGATAGGGCCCGGTCGGATTGGCCCGGCTGCTAACAAACCAGGGGTGTTCATCGGAACAGTGGTTAACCACTAGGTCCATAATTAGCCGAATGCCGCGTTGATGCAGGCCGGCCAACAACTCATCGAAGTCGGCCATGGTGCCAAATTCGGCCATAATGGCGTCATAGTCGGAGATGTCATAGCCGTTATCATCATTGGGCGATTGATAGATCGGGTTTAACCAGACGATGTCGACGCCCAGTTCAACCAAATAATCGAGTTTGCTGATAATCCCACGCAGATCGCCGACGCCATTACCGGTACTGTCGGCAAAGCTGCGCGGATATATTTGATAAACAATGCCTTCTTTCCACCAGGTCACAATAACTGTCCTTACCGGTTATAAATTTGCTCGCAGCCTAATAAACTTTCAAATCGACGCCTAGATTTAAAGGTCGGGCCGGTTGATTTTACTCAAACCTTAAAAGCCATAACCACCGCCATCCAGGCCATAAACAGGGCCATCAGGGTGTCGAACAGGCGCCAACGGCGAGGCGAAGACAGCCAGCGACTCAAGGGTTTGCCCGCCGCCGCCAAGGCACTAAACCAGAGGATCGAGGCGCTGGCACTGCCGCTCCAAAAGAGCCAAGGCTGTTGCGAGGCGGCCGCTAAACTGCCCAACAAAACAACGGTATCCAGATAAACATGGGGGTTGAGTAACGACATGGCCAGGGCCGCCAACACCGCCTGGCGCAAACCCAGGGTCGGTTGCTCAAGGTTGGCGGTTAAGCCAGATTGGCCGCGGATCGCGCGCCGGCCAGCCTGCCAGGCTAACACGACCAACAAGAGCACCGCCATCGCCGTGAACCAGGGCACCAGACCGGGCAGCCAAGCTTGAATCCGGGCGAAGGCGACCACGCCGATGGCCATCAGCACGACATCGACGCTCATACAGACCAGCGCGATCGGCCAAGGCCGCTGGCCGCGCAGACTCATGCTGAGCACCCAGGCATTTTGCGAACCGATCGCGACGATCAGCCCCAAGGCCAGGGTCAGCCCGGTGAGATAGATCATTTAAAAGTCCTTGCTAATAAGTGGCGTCGACTGGGTCACAGACCGCAGAGTGCCTGTGCCATTTGCGCTGGCGCGATTGTCAGTGCGCGTTACAGTTGATAGGCCGGTAATTGGGGGGCGCTGATGGCCACCAACATTTCACTGATAAGGGTCCACGGGTCGCCCTTGGTCTGACCTTTGATCATGGCATCGATTTTGGAACAGGCGATCAAACAACGCTGATAGTGGTTAACCGGCGCTCGGCGCATGGCCGATTGATAATCTTTTTGCCGTTGTTCGAAGATACGCAGCCGCTTAAAGACCTCCTGCACCGACTGGTTGTGCACCTGGGCCTCGCACAACTCGATCACCAGGCGCAGCTCTCGACTGATCAGCCAGAGCACAATGGGTGCCTCGATACCTTCACCGGCTAGGCCGTGCATGATTTTCAGTGTTCGGGTGAGATCACCCGACAAAAAAGCCGATGAGAGATCAAACACCGTGTAGCGCGAACTGTCTGAGACACTATTGAGAATCATCTCAGCGCTGACCTGACCAGCCCCCGCGAGCAATTGCAGCTTATCGATTTCCTGTTTCGCCGCGAGCAAATTACCATCGACCCGATCGACCAACAGGGTGAGCGCATCCGGTTCGGGCTGCAGACCCGCCTGCTGCATGCGGGTGCGAATCCAGCCGGACAACTGACTGTGCTCAATTGGCCAGATCGGCAGCCACCAGCCCGCCGCGACCACCTGCAAAAACCACTTGGCCTTAGTCTGGGCAGCCTCAAGTCGATTGGACACGATCACTAACAGGTTGTCCGGATTGGGCTGCGCGATATATTCCATCAGGGCTTTGCGGCCCTTGTCGTTAAACTTAGCGTGCATGCGCAACTCGATCAATTCCCGGTCGCCAAAGAGCGACAGGGACTGGTTGGCGGCGATCAATTCCGAACCGTCAAATGATCCATCGACATCGATCGAGATACGCCCTTCAATACCCGCCTTTTTCGCCTGGGCACGGATCAGATCACTGGCTTCGAGGACCAATAGAGGTTCATCACCACTGAGCCAAATAACCGCTGGCAGCGGCATTGAGGTGAGATTTTTCGCTAATTGAGCGGCGGCAATTTTCATCCGAGTTCCCCGTTAGCGCAGTGCGAGCAGGCCCACCCTAGGGCATCCGGTGTCAGCCAGAGCCCTAAGCGTGCTACCTCTGATGGTGCCGTCAATTGGCCACTATATTGATTAACTTGTTAGGGATCACGATAACCTTGCGAATCGTTACCCCCTCGAGAAACTTCATCACATGTTCATCACTAAGTGCCAAGACTTCAACCTCGTCCTTGGCCATGCTGGCGGGCACTTCAAGCCGCGCCCTCACCTTGCCATTGACCTGAACCACATAGAGCAGCGTATCCTTAACCAGAGCGCTCTGATCGACTGTGGGCCAAGCGGCATCGATGATCAACCCGTCCTGACCCAGTTCCTGCCAGAGACGTTGGCTGATATGCGGCACAATAGGCGATAACATCACCACGATCGCCTGCAAGGCTTCGCCTACCACCGCAGAACTCTGCGCGCCGTCGCCGGTAAATTGATTGACCGCATTGAGCAACTCCATCGTTTTAGCGATTGCGGTATTGAAGGTCTTACGCTCACCAAAGTCGAGCGTGATGCCCTCGATGGTCTCATGGGTCTTGCGCCGCAGCGTTTTCTCGGCGGCGGTGAGATGGCTCGGATCGAGCGCGACCCGGGCGTCACCGCTAACCAACTGATGCACCGCACGCCAGACTCGCTCGAGAAAGCGCTTTGCGCCTTGCACGCCAGCTTCAGTCCACTCAAGGGTTTGTTCCGGGGGCGCGGCAAACATTGAAAACAGCCGGACCGTATCGGCCCCATAGAGATCGATCGCTTGCTGGGGATCCTTGCCGTTCATTTTGGACTTGGACATCTTAGCCATACCGGCGTAGATCAACGCGGCTCCAGTGGCCGTTTCAATGCCCGCGACGATACGGCCCTGCTCATCGCGCTCGGGGGTCACCGCGTCAGGATTGATCCACACCCTGGTGGTGCCATCGAGCCGATACCAAGTTTCTGCCAAGACCATGCCCTGGCACAGCAAACGGGTAAAGGGTTCGTTCGAGTTCACCAGGCCTTCATCGCGCAGCGCCTTGTGAAAGAAACGGGCATACATCAGATGCATGGTGGCGTGTTCAATACCGCCGATATATTGATCGACCGGGAGCCAATAATTGGCCTCTTCCGGCTCGAGCATGCCCTCATCGTAATGGGGCGTGCAGTAACGCGCATAATACCAACTCGATTCCATAAAGGTGTCAAAGGTATCGGTTTCACGCAGCGCCGGCTGCCCTTGCCAGGTAGTTTGCTCGAACTCAGGATTGTTTTTGATCGGTGAATTGATGCCATCGATGGTGACATCATAGGGCAACTCGACCGGAAACTGCTCGGCCGGCTTGGCCACACCATCGACATAGACTACCGGTACCGGGGTGCCCCAATAGCGCTGGCGACTTACGCCCCAGTCTCTGAGCCGATAGTTGGTCGCAACCGAGCCCTTGTTCTGTGCGACCAAAACGGCTGCGATTGCGTCGAAGGCGGCCTCAAAGGTCAAACCGTCGAACTCGCCAGAATGGACCAACTGGCCCTTCTCGGTAAAGGCTTCGAGTTCAATATCGCAGGCTATGGCACTGTCTGCCAGTGGCGCGACGACCTGCTCGATGGCCAAGCCGTATTTGCGGGCAAACTCCCAATCGCGTTGATCGTGGGCCGGCACGGCCATAACCGCACCAGTGCCGTAATCCATAAGTACGAAATTGGCGGCCCAGATGGGCACGGCCTTGCCGGTTAAGGGGTGTATCGCCATCTGACCGGTAGCACAACCCCGTTTTTCCATGGTCGCCATATTGGCTTCAGAGGTCGTCGATTGACGGCATTCATCGATAAACTGCGCCAGCGCCGGATTAGACTGCGCTGCGGCCGTCGCCAACGGGTGTGCCGAGGCCACAGCCAAATAGGTGACGCCCATCAGCGTGTCTGGACGAGTGGTATAGACTTCAACCACGTCCGGGCTGTCCTGCACGGCGAATTGCAAGTTGACGCCTCTGGATTTACCAATCCAGTGACGCTGCATAGCCTTCACTTCCTCGGGCCAACCGGGCAGATTGTCCAGTTCACTGAGTAATTCTTCGGCATAGGCGGTGGTGCGGACAAACCACTGCTCCATCTCTTTGCGTTCGACCGGGGTATCACAACGCCAGCAACAGCCATCGTGAACCTGTTCATTGGCCAATACCGTCATATCGTGTGGGCACCAGTTCACAAAGGACGACTTTTTATAAGCCATGTCCTTGGCCATCAGGCGGGTAAAGAACCATTGTTCCCAACGATAATATTCGGGTTTACAGGTGGTCACCTCACGCTCCCAATCGTAGGCAAAGCCCAGGCTTTTGAGCTGAGTACGCATGTAGTCGATATTTTCCAAGGTCCACTTGGCCGGCGCAACGCCGTGTTTGATGGCCGCATTCTCGGCCGGCATCCCGAAGGCGTCCCAACCCATAGGCTGAATCACATTTTTGCCCAGCATGCGCTGAAAACGACTGATCACATCACCAATGGTATAGTTGCGCACATGGCCCATATGTAAGGCACCGCTAGGATAGGGCAACATCGACAGGCAATAGTACTTCTCCTTATTGGTGTCGACGACGGCCTTAAAGACCTGCTTTTGAGCCCATACTTGCTGGACAGAGCGCTCTATTGCGGCGGGTACGTAACTTGTTTCCATTGATTTTGAAACTCGCATAATGAGGTTATAAAACCCAAGTCTGAAACTCGGATCTACAGAGGCGCCAAGAATAACCCAGACGCCGCCGCTTTAAAACTGATGACAACGGCAAAGGCTGGGTTCAAACTTAACCAGTAGTGCTCTAGCAGCGACAAAGTGACACCCGAACGTCCTGTTCTGGCACTGCCTCAGTCGTTAAATCCTGGATAATAAAACAACAGGAGCACAACCATGAAAACTGTACTAGTCCCCCTAGCAGACGGTTGCGAAGAGCTCGAAGCCGTTGCCATTACCGATATCCTCACCCGAGCCGGTGCCAAGGTAGTCACCGCGGGTCTGCGCCCCGGCCCGATCAAAGCCAGTCGAGGCCTAAAGCTGGTACCCGACACCAGCCTGGCTCAAATCAAAGACCAGCGCTTTGACCTAATTGTCCTGCCCGGCGGTCTACCCGGCTCGATCAGTCTCGCCGAAGACCCAATACTGCACGCCCTATTGCAAGATCAGGACCTCCATAATAGGCCCTTTGCCGCCATCTGTGCGGCGCCCCAAGCTCTGGCCGTCGCCGGCTTACTCACCCAGCGAACGCTAACTTGCTTTCCCGGCGCGCTCGATGCCTTCGATTGCCAATGGACCAATACCGGTGCGGCTATTGAAATAGATGGCAATCTGATTACTGGGCGAGGGCCCGGTGTCGCCATAGACTTTGCCCTCGCGCTGGTGCATCAACTGTTCGGAGCAGAAAAATGTGCCGAGGTGAAACAGGGCCTGGGTATCTAAGATATTGGATTTAAGGATTGTTCCATATTAGAAACAGTGCGGCCAAAAAGATCGGTTGCATTAAAATTAGTAATATCTAATATATATAAATCCAAGTCGTTAGCCCAAGAGGTAATAGCCATGCAGCATTTAGTTGATGTCCGATCTCCTGCCGAGTTTCAAACCGGCCATGCACCCGGTGCAATCAATTTCCCCGTCGAGCAGTTAGCGATCCAGTTGGATGCCGGTTTGGCGATGGCTACCGATGATGAGATCACGGTCTATTGTGCCGCCGGCGGCCGGGCCGGCGTGGCCAAAACGTTGCTGGAGCGAGCCGGATATCTGCACGTAACCAATGGCGGTGGGCTAAGTAATATGCTCTAGAGTTGGCGACACAAAAAAGCCCGAGGTCCATAAGGACCTCGGGCTTTTTTTTTGCGGCCGGCGCTGCGGTTGTTTAGTGACCCAAGATCTGGCTCAAAAACAACTTAGTCCGCTCGTTTTCAGGATTGTCGAAGAAATCCTGCGGATTGTTCTCTTCAATAACTTGACCGGCGTCCATAAAGATCACCCTATCGGCTACTTTACGCGCAAAACCCATTTCGTGGGTTACGCAGATCATGGTCATACCCTCTTCCGCTAGACCGACCATGACATCCAATACCTCGGCGATCATCTCAGGATCGAGCGCCGACGTTGGTTCGTCAAAGAGCATAATCTTCGGCTTCATACAGAGCGACCGCGCAATGGCGACGCGCTGCTGTTGTCCACCGGATAGCTGGCCGGGATACTTCTTAGCCTGGTCCGGAATCTTAACGCGTTCCAGATAATGCATGGCGGTCGCTTCGGCTTCCGCTTTAGGGATCTTACGAACCCACATCGGCGCCAAGGTCAGGTTTTCCAAAATGGTCAAATGCGGAAATAAGTTGAAATGCTGAAAACACATTCCGACTTCCCGACGAACTTCCTCGATGTTCTTAACATCACTGGTCAGCTCGGTGCCATTGACGATGATCTGGCCTTGTTGATGCTCTTCCAGACGGTTAATGCAGCGAATCATGGTGGACTTACCGGAACCTGATGGTCCGCACACAACAATCCGCTCACCCTTCTTCACTGACAAATTAATGTCTTTTAAAACATGAAAATCGCCATACCACTTATGCATCTGGTTGAGCTGGATGACTACTTCTTCCGATAAGTCGCGTTGAACAAATTGAGTCATTACAGAGATTCCTTAATTTCGGTGGCCAGTATCTAAGACACGTTCCAGATGTTGTGAGTAACGGCTCATACTGAAACAAAACACAAAGAAGCCGAGGGCCGCAAAGACGTAGCCTTCAATGGCGAAGCCTAACCAATCGGGATTGGTCGAGGCCAGCTGGGCCATGCCCAACAGATCGAAGAGGCCAATAATCAGGACCAGTGTGGTGTCTTTAAACAAGCCAATAAAGGTATTGACGATGCCAGGGATCACCATTTTCAGTGCCTGCGGCAAAATAATCAGCATGGTGCTTTTCCAGAAGTTCAGACCCAATGCAGCTGCAGCTTCATACTGACCCTTGGGCATGGCCTGCAAGCCACCGCGGACCACTTCAGCCATATAGGCCGATGAAAACAGCGCCACGCCTATTAGAGCACGCACCAGCTTATCGGGGCTCATCTCTTCTGGGACAAACAACGGAAACATAACCGAGGCCATAAAGAGCACGGTGATCAGTGGGATACCACGCCAAAATTCGATGAAGACCACACAGATTGACTTCACCACCGGCATCTCAGAGCGCCGTCCCAACGCGAGTAAAATACCCAAAGGCAGAGACATCACGATACCGGTAACGGCAATCACCAGGGTTAAGAACAAGCCGCCCCAAACCGAGGTTTCAACCATTTCCAGGCCGAAGCTGCCACCGTAGTATAGGTAGAAGCAGATAACCGGAAAGACCACGACCAGAAATAGCACCAAGACGGTCTTGATTTGGCGCGATACCGCGTCAAAAAACAGCGGTGCAGCGGCTGCGATCGCTAAAATATAGGACAGATTGATCCGCCATATTTGCTCGTCGGGATAACGACCATAGATGAGCTGCTCGTACCAAACTCGAATAAACACCCAGCAGGCACCCTCACGCGAGCAAGAACTGCGATCCTCGCCGAGCCAGTCTGCGGAAAAAACCGCCCAATTCAAAAAGGGCGGAACCACTAGCCATACCAGATATAAACTGAAAAACGTCAGGATAGCATTCATCGGACTACTAAAAAAACTCGACCGAACCCAATGCAGGGCGCCCACCGAGTGCTTCGGTGGCGGCAAATTGGGGTGGAGACCAACAGCGTATTTTTGTTCTGTCATTGCAACACTCCTAGCGTTCGACCAAGGCCATTTTCGAGTTATACCAATTCATAAAGAATGAAATGGTCAAACTTAAAAATAGATACACGGCTAATGTCATGCCCATTATTTCAACTGCCTGACCCACCTGATTCAGAGCGGTGCCCGCAAATACGGCGACCAAGTCTGGATAGGCGATGGCGGCTGCCAATGACGAGTTTTTTGTCAAATTGAGATATTGGGACGTTAAGGGCGGAATAATGACCCGCAAGGCTTGCGGTACGACGACCAAGCGAGTTGTCCAGGCCGGTTTGATACCCAAGGCAAAGGCCGCTTCGGTTTGACCCTGATCGACCGCGAGTATTCCGGAACGCACGATCTCGGCGATAAAGGAAGACGTATAGATCGACAACGCAAATACCAGCGATGAAAATTCCGGTGTTAGGGACATGCCACCACGAAAGTTAAAGCCCTTCAAGACCGGGATATCCCACGACATTGGGAAACCGTTCAATGCCGCGATCACAAGGGGCAGGCCAATCAACAGGGCCAACGCCGTGCGGTACACTGGAAACAGCTCACCAGTCGCTTCTTGACGTCTTCGGGCCCATTTGAATAGGACCACGGTACCGATAACCGCTAGGACGAAGCCAATAGCAACCCAGCCAAAGCCTGCTTCATAGATGGGTTTCGGGCCAAACAGACCGCGATTGGTGAGAAATAAATTGCTGCCGAATTCGATGGCCTGCTTCGGATTGGGTAAGGGTCGCAAGACCGCAAAGTACCAGAAAAACAGTTGCAACAGCAGAGGGATGTTACGCAGTGTATCGACATAGATGGCCGCTAAACGCGAAATCAGCCAGTTATTCGACAGACGGGCTATACCCATGCTGAAGCCTAGGATAGTAGCGAAAAAGATACCAATGACCGACACCAGAATGGTGTTGAGCAGGCCGACAAAAAAGGAGTCTAAATAGGTAGAGCTCTCATTATAGTCAATGAGTGTTTCTGCAATGGCAAAGCCAGTATTGGTCGATAAAAAACCAAACCCGGAGGCAATTCCCTGAGATGCCAGGTTGGTCATGGTATTGTTTACCAATGAATAACCGATATACAGCACAATAGCTAAGAACACTATTTGAAATGCTAGGGCACGTTTTTCAGGATCTCGCCAAAAAGGGGGTTTAGCCGGAGCGTTAGTAGCATTCAGTTCGCTCACAAAGGGTCTCCCGGAATTCCATATAAACTAATGAGGGTAGAGAAGTCAGCTGACTTACCTAAAGAATTGTGGAGCTTGGCATACAAGGCTGGATTGATCTGTATATTTTTTATTAGTAAACCACCTCGTAACGAGGTGGTTAGGTAGGACCAATCAACTTTTAATCTTTAACGATTAACGAACTGGTGGCGCGTACATGATGCCGCCATTGTTCCAAAGATTGTTCAGGCCACGCGGCAATTCCAAACCGGAAATGTTGCGGTCCCAAATTTCACCGTAGTTACCTACTAGGCGAATGACGTTATAAGACCATTTGGCGTCCAGTCCAAGGTTTTCACCTAAAGCACCTTCACGACCAACGAATCGAAGTTCCGCGGGTGTCGCTGAGTTGGAATCAACCAACAGGCGAGAGATGTTTGAAGACGTCAGACCCATTTCTTCAGCTTCAACTGTGGCATTGATAACCCAGCTAACAACGTCGAAGAATTGATCATCACCGTGACGAACTGCGGGTCCGAGTGGTTCTTTAGAGATGATTTCCGGCAGCACTACGTGTGCAGCAGGTTCGGCCAGCTTGGTGCGCTGAGCAGCAAGACCAGAAGCATCGGTGGTGTAAACATCACAACGACCTGAATCGTAAGCCGCAACAACTTCGTCTGCCTTAACAAACACAACTGGTTCAAATGTCATGTTATTGGCACGGAAGTAGTCAGCCAAGTTAACTTCGGTAGTTGTTCCTTGGTTGGTACAAACTGAAGCACCATCCAATTCCAAAGCACTGTTAACACCCAGATCTTTACGAACCATGAAGCCCTGACCGTCATAGTAAGTCACGCCGGCAAAGTTGATACCCAAAGACGTGTCACGAGTCTGAGTCCAAGTGGTGTTACGCGACAACATGTCGATTTCACCAGACTGCAGTGCAGTAAAACGCTCAGAAGCCGACAGAGGTGAAAACTTCACCTTAGTAGCATCGCCAAAGATTGCAGCGGCTACGCCGCGACAAAAATCGACGTCGAGACCAGACCACTCACCATTAACATCGGTGTTGGAAAAACCAGGCAAACCCTGGCTAACACCACATTGGACAAAACCCTTAGCTTTTACCTTGTCTAATACTTCTCCAGCCTGGGCCGTAGACATCAAAAGTGATGACGTAAGCGCAACACCTAGAGTCGTTAATAAAGCTTTCTTAATCATGTGAGTCTCCTGAACTTATAATTATTTTCATACACTCCTGATAGGATCAGTGTCATTTTGACCACAAACACCTATCGAACTGCACGTCTAGCCCCGTTAGACTAGCACGCTTATTTTAAAAATCGAACTGTTTAAAATACAAATGTCTGCTAACGCCCTGCCAATGACTCACGACCTGCACTCTATTGGTGCGCCTAGCATTTAGGGCTTTTTGGGTGCACTAAGACGCGACAAAAATCCGTTAATTGGTCATGATTCGATCAAAATGATATGTCAACTAAGTGTAAATAGGTATATGGAGAACCATTTTTGGTCTAACGGTCGAGGCGAAGCTAAAAAACCCGTCCGAATCTTCGTCATCAATCTAATCGAATTCGATTCAATCGCCCGAATAACGGCAACTGTGGCTTCATCAGCCGGCACCTGAAGACGAGTTTGGGCAATTAAGGCCGTCAGCACCAACCCTTGCCATTGGCAGCGCTACATAAGGGCCAATTGAGCAGTGGTTTTAAAGGTCCAGGCCAAAAAGCGACTGTTTTTTTGGCCCTGGGACATGGTGATCACACGGCGATTCTGCACCGGTAAGGCCGCAATCGATTGCTCCAACGTCTTTAAATGCTCTCGCTTTGACACTAGGCAGGTGAACCAACCCACTTGCGTTTGAAATTCAACACTCTCTCGGATCATATTCTGGATAAAGCGCAGCTCACCGCCCTGGCACCACAATTCAGCCTGTTGCCCGCCAAAATTGCGGATCGGTTCGGCCGGCCCCGGCTTGGCTTTTTTAAGGTTGTGGAGTTTTCGGCGAGTACCGACCGCAGCATCGGCCAACGACTTATGAAAAGGCGGGTTGCACAGCGTTAAGTGAAAACGATCCTCGGGCTTGATACAGCCGTGAAAGATCCGTCCCGGCTGCGCTTGGAGCCTGAGTTCAATCTTCGACTTCAGCACCGGGTTAGCCGCAACCAGGGTTTGGGCCGCCGAAATCGATATCGGATCGATATCGCTCGCCACAAAATTCCATCCGTAAACTTGGCTGCCGATGATCGGGTAAATAAGATTGGCACCGGTGCCGATATCGAGAATCCTCACAGCTCCGCGAGGCTGGACGCTCTTCAGGCCGAGTATATCCGCCGCGTAGTGGATGTAATCGGCCCGGCCTGGAATGGGCGGACAGAGGTAGCCTGTTGGAATTGACCAATGCTTAATGCCGTAGAAGTGCGCCAGCAAGGCTCGATTGAGTGCTAGCACCGCCTCCGGGTTGGCGAATTCAACGGTCAGCTGCCCGACTGGATTCTTGACAAAAAACTTAGCCAAAGGGGGATGGCTGTTCGCCAGCTGAACCAGATCGTATCGGCCCTGATGCTTATTACGCGGATGCAGCTGACCGGTTATGGGCTTCTTGGCAGTCATGTCGGCGCGAGTCTCTTATGATAATGGGGGCATCAGATCATAAAGCCGATGCACACACAAACCAGGGCGGCTAATTTCGGCGGAAAAGCAAAACGGCCGACGCTGAATTGGGGAACTTTAGCCCGCCAGCCCTACCCACCACCAAGGCAAGCAACAGATCCAATACGCCCTATTCAGTTGCTAGCCTCGCAACATCGACACCAGCGGTGGCGATAGCCCTAGTTAGGCTATGGACGGCTGGCCATTTAATTCGGCACGGGCGCGCTTGATATAGAGAATCATGGCAATTGAAACGCCCAGTGCCACCACAAAAGCACCCGAGAAAATATAGAGGGTCGCCTCATATGAGCCTGTCACGGTATGTAGGTAGGCATTAATTTGTGGCCCGGCCAGACCGGCAAAAGCCCAAGCGGTTAAGATATAGCCGTGAATCGCACCTAGCTCCTTGGTCCCGAATAGATCGCCGATAAAGGCTGGCAAGGTCGCAAAACCGCCGCCATAACAGCTTAAGATGGTAAACACGACAATCTGAAAGGCTACCAGGGAGGTTAGATTGGGTAATAGAATGAAGGCCACGATCTGGATAAGAAAGAACGCCATATAGGTATTGCCACGGCCGATAACATCGGAGAAGGATGCCCAACCGATACGGCCCAGACCATTGAACAGCGACATTAAACCGACCATGGTTGCGGCTTGAGTCGCGGTTAAGCCCATTGTTTCTTGTGCCAAGGGTGACGCTGAATAGATCACGCCAAGACCACAGGAAATATTAATAAACATCATGATCCAGAGGCCATAGAACGGAGCCTTTTTGATGGCTTCGTTAGCCATAAGCTGAGATAAATCCTGAGTAACCGTTCTCTCGCCAGCGTCAACCGCCGCTTGCATACCGGCTGGCAGCCAACCCTGGGGGGGGCGTTCCAAGTAGGACGCGGAGGCAAACATCACTACCAGGTAGACCAGCCCCATGATGAACCAAGTATAGGCGATACCGCCACCGGCCACGGTGAAAGTCTCAATAATATAGTTAAACACGGGTGCGCCGATCATGGCACCAAAACCAAAACCCATAATCGCTAGACCAGTAGCCAGACCGCGCCGGTCCGGGAACCACTTGACCAGTGTTGATACGGGGGTGATATAACCGATGCCTAGACCGATGCCGCCTAAAACCCCATACCCTAACCAAATGACATAGAGATTCTGAATATAGGCACCCAAGCCGGCGATTAGCATGCCGCCGCCAAAGAAGCTGGCCGCCAAAATGCCCGCCTTGCGGGGGCCGTGACGTTCGACAAAGTGGCCCATAATGGCCGCAGCCATACCTAGAAAAAATATTGCCAAGCTAAACGTCATCGCGATTTCATTGTTTGTCGCCGTGTCTATTAGCTGTCCCAACGGTTTTTTAAATACGCTGAAGGCGTACACTGAACCAATTGAGGCATGCACGCCCACAGCAGATGCTGCGATAAGCCAACGGTTTTTCATGCCGAATCTCCTAGGGGTTTATATCTGCGCAAGAGAATAACCGGTAGGAATATTACAAAGTTGATCGGAATCAACGAACAATCACGTTAAGAATGTAGTGATAATTACATTGTCATGAGTCCTATTGAACTGAA
Organism: Reinekea forsetii; assembly: GCF_002795845.1. GTDB lineage: Bacteria > Pseudomonadota > Gammaproteobacteria > Pseudomonadales > Natronospirillaceae > Reinekea > Reinekea forsetii. The sequence continues at coordinate 907,138 of NZ_CP011797.1, read as the reverse complement.
TCGGCTGATCAAGCCAGCATGGCCGAGCATGAGTTTGGGAGCTAAACGGATCACCGAGCCCGGTTGCTGTTGACACCGGTAAAATTGACAACCATTTCGTTGCTGTTAGCCTTTGGGTCACTCAGCTCACTAAGTATCAGCCAACAATGATAAATCTATCGGCCCAAACACTAAGGCGATCATGCGTTTTCGGTACGGGTTCACTGCTCGCTCGATTTGCCTTGGCTCTTATGTTGCTTGTCGCCCATCCAGTTTCAGCCGCTAACGCAGATGCCTTCTGGCTCGATGACAGCCTTAGTGACTCCTCAACCGGCTGGCGTGAATTGCTCGCATTGGAACCTGGGCAACTGATTGCGCGCGCGGATAGGTTGCCGCGAACGGGCGGTACTTTTTGGCATCTGATGTCGGCCCAGGTCCTGGCCGACAAACCGCTGGTGATCGATTTTAAAAACTCCTCGGTAGTTGGTCTGTTCAGTCATTTTGTGATCGACGCACACGGTGAGGCAGTTGCGGCCTACCATGGCGGCATTCAAAGTACCGAGGTGAATGGTTATTTCTTACGCCATGGCCGCGCCCTGTCGGTGCCGCCCGGTCAATATCGTATTTTTACCCGTATGAGTACGCCCTTTTCAATGGGCCAACCCACTCCAGCCCTCTATGACCAGGCATCCTATCAAGAATCGATCAAGCTCAGTAATGGCCTAACCTTGATGGCGCTGGGCATGTTCCTGGCTCTGGGTCTGTATTACCTCATCCTCGGGTTGGTGCGCCATCATCTAGCCGACTTTTTCTACTCGATGTTTATCTTCGGCAACCTCATTTACAACGCGACCGCATTAAATGTCTTCAGTGATATATTCGCTTGGCCAATCATCTATAGCATCAGCTTAACCGTCATGGCGTCCAACCTTGCCTACATGGGCTTTGTGATGTGTTTGCTTGGCATCGCCCCACACCGCACCCCTTGGCTGTACAAAGCTGGCCTATTATCAATTGCGACAATTGCCTCATTTTGGCTGCTGTTACCGTTATTACCTCAATACAGCTATCAGTTTGCGGGCCTTGGAGCCGTGATCTTTGCTCTCTATGGCTTAACTGCCGGCATTGCCCTGACGCGTCGGGGTCACAAGACGGCACGCTATTATCTGATTGCCAATATTGCCTTTATTATCGTTGCCTTTGGGATTCCGCTCTTTCTTTCCCTCACGACACAACTCCAGACCAATTCCATTCTATTTGTTGAACACCTGGGCTTGATCGCCGTTGCCATAGAAGTCGTGTTGTTATCCTTAGTGTTGGGCCATCAACTGAATATTATTTACCTTGAAAAATCCGCTAGCCTGCTTGCTGCTCGAGAGGCGATCTTCGCTGCCGATCAGGCAGTGCGTAGCAAGGAGCGATTCTTGGCAAACATCAGTCATGAATTACGCACCCCGCTCACTGCCATTCGAGGCTCGGTCGAACTGTTAAACGAACAGGTCGACAAACCGAAGAAATTGGCACACTTGGCCGTAATTGACCATGCTTCGTCGTTTCTTCTGTTCCTAATTAACGATATTTTGGATCTTGCCAAACTAAAGAACAACAAGCTTACGATTGACAATCAGCCCTTTAATATTCAATCCCTGGCCGAGCAAATCGCCCGCATCTATGCCGCTGGCTTTGGTAACAATCCCGCAGCCAGGTTCGAACTGATCATTGCGCCCGAACTGCCAAAGTGGATCATAGGCGATCAACAACGCATCGAACAGGTCATTGCCAATCTACTCAGTAACGCCTTTAAATTTGCCCCCCAAGGCACGGTGACACTCGAGCTTTCAGTCGACATACGGTCTCAACTGGTTAAAATTTCAGTCATCGACAATGGCATCGGCATGGATCCCAAGAGCGTACAGGACATGTTTAGACCCTTTTCGCAGGCGGATTCATCGACGTCAAGACTCTATGGCGGAACCGGTTTAGGCCTGACCATTGCACGCGATCTGGTTGAGCTGATGGCGGGGCAGATCGGTGCGGAAAGCCAATTGGGCCTAGGCAGCCAGGTTTGGTTCACCTTGCCACTTATTGTCGCGCCGGCACCCGCAGGCCCTCTCGAGGAGGCAGTACAGCCTAGCCAACCCGACTTTGAGGGACGTCGCATCGTTGTTGTTGATGATAATGAAGTCAATTTAAAAGTGGTCTGTGGCTTGTTGAAACGCCTCAACATCGAGATTAAACCCTTTAGTCGGGCTCAAGCGGCTCTGGACTATGTGGGCCAACATCCTATCGATCTGGTCATTATGGATATACAAATGCCCGAAATGGATGGATTAACGGCAACAAAAACTTTACGCGAGCGCGGCTTCACCCAGCCTATTATCGCCTTCACGGCGAACTCAAGCGAACAGGATCGACAGGACTGCCTGGTCGCCGGGACAGATGATATTTTAGTGAAGCCAATCAAGCGGCAAGCATTGGTCGATATGCTGTTGAAGTGGCCCGTTACCCGCTAACAACGTGGGGGAAATAAATAACTGCTTTTGCCCGTGCCACGATACACCACCAGACCCAGCCATTCGTGTAAAACCCGCTCCAGCTCCTGCAGATGCTTGGCCAGTTGCCAATTAGGACGCCAGGACAGGCCGGCATAGTAGTGGTCCACCGGGTAGGGCGTGACCGACCAACCTTGCTGGCAAAAGACCCCCACCGAGCGTGGCATATGGTATGCGCTGGTGATCAACCACCAGCGCTCGCCGATTTTGGGGGTCACCAGTCGCTTGCTGAAGCGAGCGTTTTCATCGGTGTTGCGACTCTCGTTTTCCAACGTTAAGCGCGTCTGGTCGAGACCAAAATCCCGATACAGAGCCTGTGCCCAATGAGCTTCCTTCAGCCCTTGACTAAACACGCGGCCCGATCCGCCGGTAAAGACTAGCTTAGCAGCCGGATAGCGCTCGGCCAGCATCAGAAAGGCCAGCTCGCGTTCCGCGGCGTGATTCAACTCCCATTGTTGCCAATAATCGGCTTGCTCGGTCTGCCATGCCCCACCAAGCACGATAATGCCATCGGGAGCCGGTGCATCCGGCACAGGAATCGCACTATAGGATTCTAATGGCTCAGCCAACCATTGGCCGACCGGATAGGCACCAATCAGTAAAATAAGCCCGATCTCTAGAGCCCAAGTACAGCGCGCCCATATCAGCCACCCTAAGCGGTTCAATAAAAGCGCCAGCAGCGGGATCAACACAAGCCAATTGGCCGGTGAAATGAACATCCAGATCAGTTTTGAGGCGATAAAGAAGAGGTTATCCAATCGACATTCCCTTGCTTAAGGACGACACCCCAGGCGGGCGCTAGGATACCAACGGACGAATATGCACAAGGTGGTTGAGCGAGATCGCCGTCGATTCACGAAGAGGACTCCGCCACGACACCTGAAGGATCGGGACGGAGTATAGCTCGGTTTAGAGCGGACTACGGCCTTTGGCGGCAGCAATCTTTAAGCGTAAGGCGTTCAGTTTAATGAAACCCTCAGCGTCTTTCTGGTTGTAAGCGCCGGCGTCGTCTTCCATGGTCGCCATTTTCTCATCAAACAGGCTGTCGTCGGATTTACGGCCCACCACGGTCACATTGCCCTTGTAGAGCTTCAAGCGGACTGTGCCATTAACCGGCTCTTGCGAGGCGTCGATCATCTTCTGCAACAATTGACGCTCCGGGCTCCACCAATAGCCGTTATAGATCAGCTCGGCGTATTTCGGCATCAGGCTGTCTTTTAAATGAGCAACCTCGCGATCCAGGGTAATGGATTCGATGGCACGATGAGCACGCATCATGATGGTGCCACCGGGTGTTTCATAACAACCGCGTGCTTTCATACCAACATAGCGATTCTCGACCAGATCCAGACGTCCGATACCGTTGTCGCCACCAACCTTATTCAGATAGGTCAGGACTTCGGCCGGAGTCATTGCCTGGTCATCGATGGCGACAATGTCACCGGTGAGGTACGACAGTTCAATATAGGTGGCTTGATCGGGGGCCGCTTCGGGGCTGACACTCCAGCGCCACATCTCTTCCTCGGCTTCGGTCCATGGATCTTCCAGGATGCCACTTTCATAGGAAATATGCAGCAGGTTGGCATCCATCGAATAGGGCGATTTTTTGCCCGCCTTGTTGAAATCGACCGGGATATCATGTTTGGCGCAATAGTCCATCAGCGTTTCACGCGACGTCAGATCCCATTCACGCCAAGGCGCAATCACCTTCACACCGGGCTTCAAGGCATAGGCACCCAACTCAAAGCGAACCTGATCGTTACCCTTACCGGTGGCACCATGAGAGATAGCATCCGCACCGGTTTCATTGGCGATTTCGATTAATCGCTTGGCGATCAGGGGCCGGGCAATAGAGGTGCCGAGTAAGTACTCACCCTCATAGATGGCATTGGCGCGAAACATCGGGAAAACGAAGTCACGGACGAATTCTTCACGCAAGTCTTCGATGTAGATTTCTTTGATGCCCAGGGCTTTAGCCTTGGCGCGGGCGGGTTCAACTTCTTCACCCTGACCCAGGTCGGCGGTAAAGGTGACCACTTCACACTTATAAGTCTCAGTAATCCATTTAGCGATCACCGAGGTATCGAGACCGCCAGAATAGGCCAACACAACTTTTTTAATATCTGACATATGCACTCCCGGCATTGAGTTCAGTTAATTTCGGGCACATTGTATGGATTGACGTCGCCAAGCACCAGTAAAATGCCGACAATAACCTGTTTCATCCGGCCTATTGGTACGCCATGAAAAAGCGAGCCCTAAGCTCGCCCTGTTGATTGCGTTGATACCCGTCAATTCTGGATCAATCCGATTCGTCATGGCCGTCATCGAGGCCCAGCTCTTTGATCTTACGGGTCAGGGTGTTACGACCCCAGCCGAGCAATTCGGCGGCGTCCCGACGCCGACCCGCGGTGTGTTTCAGCGCGGTTTCAATCATCACCCGTTCAAAGGCGGGGATCGCCAGATCAAGAATACGGTTCTCGCCGCGGGCTAACTCACGATCAGTCCAGTTGCGCAGCGATTGTTCCCAGTTCTCATGACCGCCACCCGGCGTAACCTCCTCGACCAGCTCCGGCGGCAAGTCATTCACCAAGACTTCCCGGCCCGAGGCCATCACGGTAATCCAGCGGCAAATATTTTCCAGCTGGCGGACGTTACCGGGCCAGGGCAACCGGGTCAGGTAAGACTGGGTATCCGGTCGCAAGGTTTTGGCTTCGACGCCCAGTTCTTTGGCCGCCTTGTGCAGGAAGAAGTCGAGTAACTTAGGAATATCCTCCTGCCGATCGGACAATTTGGGGATGTGAATTCGAATCACATTCAAGCGGTGAAACAAATCTTCACGAAAACGCCCGTCTTCGACCAGCTGCTCAAGGTTTTGATGGGTTGCGGCAATGATGCGCACATCCACCTTGATCGGCAAATGCCCACCGACCCGGTAAAATTCGCTGTCGGACAGCACCCGCAACAGACGCGTCTGAGTTTCAGCCGGCATATCGCCGATCTCATCGAGAAACAGCGTGCCACCATCGGCCTGTTCAAAGCGGCCGCGACGTAAATTCTGCGCACCGGTAAAGGCGCCCTTCTCGTGGCCAAACAGTTCCGATTCCATCAGATCACGGGGGATGGCCGCCATATTCAGGGCAATAAAGGGCTCGGTCTTACGCGGACTGTGCCGGTGCAGGGCCTGAGCCACCAATTCTTTACCGGTACCGGACTCACCATTGATCAATACAGTTATATTGCTTTGCGATAAACGCCCGATGGCTCGAAACACTTCCTGCATGGCCGGCGCTTCACCGATAATTTCAGTTGGCGACTCCTCAACAAAAACCGCTTCTTTGGGTTGGTGCTTCGCTCGGTGCTCGATTGCTCGCTCGACCAAGGCCAACGCCTCGTCGACATCAAATGGCTTGGGTAAATACTCGAAGGCGCCGCCCTGAAACGACGACACCGCGCTGTCTAGGTCAGAATGGGCAGTCATAATAATCACCGGGATATCGGGATGCTCTTCCTGCATCCGCGCCAACAACTCCAGCCCGCCCATGCCATCCATACGCACGTCGCTGATAATGACATCGGGGGTCTGGGTCGATATCTTGCGCAGCAGGGCTTCACCACTTTCGAACACCGAGCAATCATGGCCCTGTTTGCTGATAGCGCGTTCCAACACCCAGCGGATAGAACGGTCGTCATCAACCACCCAGATAGTCTTGGTCTTACTCATCTATTGTCTCCAAGGGAAGATGGACGGTAAATAATGTCTGCCCCGCTTCGCTTTCACACGCTACGGAACCATTGTGTAATTCAACCAACTGTTGCACCAGCGATAAACCCAAGCCCGTGCCCGAGGCACGACCGGAGATCATCGGATAGAATATTTTTTCCAGCATATCGCGCTCAATGCCAGGGCCATTGTCGATTACATCGATACGCGCAACGATACGGTGGCGTTTTTGTCGGATGGTATATTGGCGCACGGTACGGGATCGGAAGCGAATTACCGCAGCCGATTGATCGCTTTCCGACAGGGCCTGCAGGGCATTGCGGGCGATATTGAGAAAGACCTGGATCAGTTGTGCCTCGTCCCCGAGAAACTCCGGAATGCTCGGATCGTAGTCGCGAATCAGGGTCACACGATCACCTGCTTCGGCCTTGATAAGCGCCAATACACGCTCTAGGACCTGATGAATATTCAATTGCGAGAAGGCCGGCATCTGGTGACTGCCCAATAACCGGTCGACCAAATTACGCAATCGATCGGCTTCCTTGATGATTACCCGGGTGTACTCCTGCAGCTCATCACTGGGCAATTCGCTCGCCAATAGCTGGGCGGCACCGCGAATACCACCGAGCGGATTCTTGATTTCATGCGCCAGGCCGCGCACCAAATGCCGACTGGTCTCGGTATGATCCACTCGACCCTCATCGCGGCTGATGCGCACCGATCGGTCGGCCGGTACCATTTCCACAATTAGGTGTATTTGGTTCCTATCCATAACGGGACTGACAATAAAGTCGAGTGTCAGGAGTTCTCGGCTCTGCATTTGCCAGCTGGCCGAGCGCACCGATACCGAAGCGCCCTCCTGAACAACCGACGCCAGCAGAGACCGAATTTCATCCGGTTGGGCAAACAGGCTATCAAAGGCATGGCCGAGCAGTTGTTTTTCGGAACGCACCAGTAGGAGTTCGGCGGCAGAGTTAATATGCTCCACGACACAGGACCCATCCAGCACCACTACTGCCGTATATTGATGTGCCATAATGCGTCGAAATGCTGAATCCTTATCCACCAAGGTAATCATCCTAGTCTGAGTATGAGTGAGAAACGCAAGAAACAGGCCAGTCCGCTACTCATGCAGTATTATTTGATGCGAGCAAGGCCTAGAGCGAACAAAGCCAGCGAGGGGCGGGAACTTGTGTTCTGGGGTCTGTTTAAAATGGCGCGGATAAATGCCCAGAGCTACAAAAGAGTTGACCCCGTTTGCACAATCAAGGTGCCTAAATTAGACCGAGGCACCAATATAGAGCAATAAGAAACAAATGTGCACTAAAATAGCGCATTGAATAAGCACACCAAGGCCCGCAATAGGTTGCAATGCTGGGACGAAGGTAGAGGTGTTAACCGTTTTTTCGAGCGATGAAGAAGCCTGAATGAGGGGTGAGGCGCAAATATCCCCTGACCACCATGGCGTCACTAATAGCGGCATGGATCTCGTCGTAATGCTCCGTCACCCACTCGGCCAGACTACTCTTCATGGTTTTCAACAGATAATCCATTACCGGTTCTGCGGAGTTGACGTGCAGACTGTTGTCATATTCAAACTGGTCTACTTGCTGAAAGTGGCGCTGCAAGATGCCACCGCCATTTTCCAAACCAAAGCAGTTGGCCCATGTCTCGGCGCCCCAGGTCAAATCCTGCTGCTTTAACCTTAATAAAGTGGCCAATTCATGCAGATGGTCCTGCCCCACTGTCGAGCAAATCAGCAGTCCGTCGGACGTCAGCAAGCGGATCACTGAGGCCAGCAGTCCGTCGATTTCCTGTGCGTAAAACAGATTGTGATTGGCGATAACCACATCAAAAGGGCCCGCGACCTTGGCTAACTCATTAAAATCCAGCGTTTCAAATTCAAGGCTCGCGGCTAGGTTGCTTAGCGGCTCGAGCTTTTGTTGGGCTGACGACAAGATATCCTGAGAAATATCGGTCAGTGTCAGCGCGCAGTTTGACCAGCGCGGTAATAGAGACTGCCAAAAGCCACCGCTGCCGCAACCCAGCTCCAGCACCCTTTTCCCGGCGAGGGAGGGCAACATCCCGGCCTGCCACTGAAAAAAGGTTTGCGTACCCGTGGAAAAATCATACAAGCGAATGCGCGTTTCATTTTCTTCATTAACAGACTGTTCTAATGACTGAATCACGGTGCTTCCTCTGGCGAGTGTTTCGATTTTTAAATGACTATTGTGCGCTAAACACACAGAAGGCACCTTTTGGGGGCTTGCTCTTAGCCGTTGGTAGCACTCAATATCTCACCCTGGCGGGAACATCTAAACAACCCATAGGTTCTATTTATGGCCCCAGTGCTAGCGGAACGGGTCCTCTTAAATAACGCCGGCATACCTTTAAGGGGCTCGATTTCATTAGCCTACAGCAAGGCAGTGAGGCCGCCCTAAAGCTTGCATTTGGCCCAAGGAGCACCACTATTATTGGGTTCGCTAGCCCTGAATGCAGCACGACCCACAACCCCAGTGGTATGCTATGACCTGTGCGCACGCGGGTCACCCAAGTGATAGTTTCGCTCACTATAGCGCTCTTCGATGAACCAGATTGACACGCATGGGTGGTTTGACGGTCAGCATACTTATATAATCGCCCTCAGCAAGTGGTTTTGGTCAATAAACCGGCCACCCGTCCAGAAAGATTAACCTCACTTTCATACAGAGAGATTGTCATGAGTCGCCAGGCGACAGTAGAACGCAACACTAACGAAACCCAGATTCGGGTGTCGATCAATCTAGACGGCACCGGCAAGGCGACGCTCAATTCGTCTATCCCTTTTCTGGACCATATGCTCGATCAGATTGCTCGCCACGGGCTTTTTGACCTAGACGTCTATTGTGACGGTGATAATCAAATAGATGATCACCATAGCGCCGAAGATGTGGGCATTACCCTGGGGCAAGCCTTTGCCAAGGCCGTTGGCGACAAGAAAGGCCTGACCCGTTACGGTCACAGCTATGTCCCGCTAGATGAGGCGCTGTCCCGCGTGGTGGTCGATTTATCCGGCCGACCGGGCCTAGAATTTGATTGCACCTTCGTCCGAGCCAGTATTGGCACCTTTGACGTCGATCTGTTCGTCGAGTTCTTTCAAGGTTTCGTCAACCATGCCCTAGTCTCTCTGCATATAGACAATCTAAAAGGTCGCAACGCGCATCACCAGGCTGAGACGATCTTCAAGGCCTTTGGACGAGCCTTACGAACGGCCGTGTCCGTCGATGAACGACAAGCTGGCGCAATTCCGTCCACTAAAGGCGTGCTGTAATAGTTCCGCTGGACCGGTCGGTCATCTCTGCCTGACCGGCCGCACTGTTTTTGGAGTTCGAATTGAGCAAACACCTCCTGACCATTATCGACTACGGCATGGGCAACCTGCACTCGGTTGCCAAAGCCCTAGAGCATGTGGCACCCAATTTTCAGGTTGAAATTACTGCAGATAAGGCGCGTATCGCCGCTGCCGATCACGTGATATTGCCCGGCGTCGGTGCCATCCGCGATTGCATGGCGGAAATACGCGCGCAGGGCGTCGACACGCTGGTGCGCGACGTTCTGGCCAGCGGCACGCCCTTTTTGGGCATCTGTGTCGGCATGCAGGCGCTGATGCACTCCAGTGATGAAAACGGGGGCGTGGCTGGTCTCAACACCTTCCCCGGTCGGGTCCATTGTTTCCCGAAAGATGCGCTCGATGTCCACGATTTACCGATGAAAGTGCCCCATATGGGTTGGAATAACGTCTATCAACAAGCCGAACACCCGCTCTGGCAGGGCATTGAGTCAGGGGAGCGCTTCTATTTTGTCCACAGCTACTATGTTGAGCCACAACCGGCCTACACCATTGGTACCTGCCACTATGGACCCGAGTTTGCGGCGATGGTGGGCCGCGACAACCTGTTTGCCACTCAATTCCATCCGGAGAAAAGCCATACCGCCGGCTTGCAGCTACTCAAAAACTTTACCGACTGGAATGGGCGCCTGTAACCCACCGACTGATTTTTTCAATAGGACACATCATGCTGATTATCCCTGCCATCGATTTAAAAGACGGCCACTGCGTTCGCCTTCTGCAAGGGCGTATGGAAGACGCCACCGTGTTTGGTGCCGATCCGGTTGCCATGGCGACCCGCTGGGTCGAGGCTGGCTGCAAGCGTTTGCATTTGGTGGACCTCAATGGCGCCTTCGAAGGCGCGCCGATCCATGCCGATGCCGTGCTTCGGATTGCGCAGAAATATCCCAAGTTACCGATTCAGATTGGTGGCGGTATTCGTTCGCTCGAGACCATAGCCCATTATATCGAGGCCGGTGTCAGCTGGTGCATCATCGGTACTAAGGCCCTGCAGGATCCGGATTTTGTAAAGGCGGCCTGTAAGCAATTCCCGGGCAAAATCATAGTGGGCATCGACGCCAAAGACGGCTGGGTGGCGACCGACGGTTGGGCCGACATTAGTAACGTCAAGGCTACCGACCTGGCCGTCGGTTTTGCCGACGCCGGTGTCAGTGCTATCGTTTACACCGATATTAGCCGGGATGGCATGATGCAAGGCGTCAATTGGCCGGCCACTCAAGCCTTGGCGGCTGCATGTGGAATACCGGTCATCGCCTCGGGTGGCGTCACCAATATGAACGATGTCACCGAGCTGTGCCAGCATGCCCAGAGCGGCATCGCCGGTGCCATTACCGGTCGTGCCATCTATGAAGGTACGCTGGATTTAAGCGCGGCCCAACAGTACTGCGATCGTTATACAAGCGCATAACAGGGAATCAAGATGCCATTAGCCAAACGAATTATTCCATGCTTGGATGTCGATCGGGGCCGAGTCGTTAAGGGTGTCAACTTCCTTAATATCCGCGACGCCGGGGACCCGGTCGAGGTCGCCAAACGCTATAACGAGCAGGGTGCCGACGAAATCACCATGCTCGACATCACCGCCACCCACGAAGGTCGCGGTACCATGATCGAGACGGTGCGTGCCATCGCCGGGCAGGTCTTTATCCCGCTGACGGTCGGCGGTGGCATTCGTACCGTCGCCGATATCCGCGCCATGCTCAATGCCGGCGCCGACAAGATTGGCATTAACTCGGCCGCCATCAGCAACCCAGCCTTTGTCCGCGAAGCCTCGGAGCGCTTCGGCGCCCAATGTATTGTGGTCGCCATCGATGCCAAACGCGTCGATGACCACTGGGAAATTTTTACCCATGGTGGCCGCAAGGCGACCGGCATAAACGCCGTTGAGTGGGCCATCCGCATGCAGGCGTATGGTGCGGGCGAATTGCTGTTGACCAGCATGGACCGAGATGGCGCCAAAAGCGGCTTCGACCTGGCCCTGACGCGCGCAATATCCGATGCGGTATCGATACCGGTGATCGCCAGTGGCGGTGTCGGCACCTTGGAGCACCTGGCCGAGGGCGTTAATCTGGGACATGCCGATGCCGTGCTAGCGGCCAGTATCTTTCACTTCGGGGAATTCACCATCGCCGATGCGAAGCGACATATGGCGTCACGCAATATTGAGATGCGCCGCTAAGAACCCTTCGGCCGAGCGCTCACCCACCTCGTGGTTAGCACACGGCCCTATTCCTGACTTTTGGTACTTAATTTCCATTTCCGGTTAAATACGCCCTACTGACCCTATCAAAAGTTGCTTAAGCACACTAAAATAGCCCCAATTATTAATTTCAGGCCCTTTTAATGTAATTTCATTACATTTTACGGCCCCAGATCGGATACCAAATAGCCTGTTTTTGATCCATTCACAGGCATTGAACTCTAGAGGCAGTCCTCCCATGATCAAGAAAATCGGTGTACTTACCAGCGGTGGCGATGCCCCAGGTATGAATGCGGCAGTTCGAGCGGTGGTTCGAACCGCTATTGCTAAGGGCATTGAAGTTTACGGCATCTATGACGGTTACTTAGGTTTGCATGAAGGTCGTATTAAGAAGCTCGAACGGCACAACGTCTCCGACATGATCAATCGAGGCGGTACCTTTCTCGGATCGGCACGTTTTCCGGAATTCAAAGAAGAGTCGGTACGCCACACCGCGATCGCCAATATGCGCAAGCTCGATATTGAGGCGCTGGTGGTCGTAGGAGGCGACGGCTCCTACATGGGTGCGAAGAAAATGACCGAAATGGGTTTTCCCTGTATCGGCCTGCCCGGCACCATCGACAATGATATCGCCGGCACCGACTATACCATCGGCTTTCATACCGCCTTAAATACAGTCCTAGATGCCATCGACCGATTGCGGGATACCAGTTCGTCACACAATCGTATTTCAATAGTCGAAATCATGGGTCGTCATTGTGGCGACTTAACCATGATGGCGGCCATCGGGGGCGGTGCGGAATTCACCATCATCCCCGAAAAGGGTTACAACGAAGACGAGTTGGTCGCCAGCATCGTCAGTGATGTCGAAAAAGGTAAAAAACACGCCATTATCGCGATCACCGAACACATCACCAATGTCGCGGACCTGGCAATGGTAATCGAAAAACGCACCCACTTGGAAACCCGCGCCACAATCTTGGGTCACACCCAACGTGGCGGTTCGCCGTGCGCATTCGATCGAATTATGGCCAGTGAAATGGGCGCCTTTGCCGTGGAATTATTAATACAGGGTGAAGCCGGCCGCTGTGTTGGCATACAGAGTAATAAACTCACCCACCACGATATTATCGATGCCATCGAGAATATGGCTCGACCCTTTAATCAGTCCATCTACGACCTCACCAAAATCCTCTCCTAATGCCTTGGGGCTAAGCCTCAATAAGAAGAGAATCCACCCTCGATGGGTTTTCTTCAACCCCAGTGAGAAAGAAATATTGCGTAATTTCGCTCCCAGATTGCACTTCGCAGGCATCCCAGGGGAGAAATTCAATTGCGTAATTTAACTACATGAAAATAGCCCTAAGCCAGGTTTTTGTTGACTCAGATCAAACGGAGTCGACCTAAGAGATCGATAATAACGCCAGACAAAATTTGTAGAGCGTGTTGAAGTCTTTTTGGCTCGATGAATCCATGAAAGCTGTAATAAAACTATTTTTTCAGTCATGGTTAAAACATTGATGTAAGCCAAAATATCGTCAACAAATGAAGGTAGTCTGTTATCACTCTCTGGCTGTAGGAAAAGACCTTAAAGCGACTTCTTGAGCAGAGATAATAGTGCTGGTGTTGGCCTATAACTCTTGAAACCAGTTTTAATCGTTTCAAGATTTCACTTAGCTCGGCTTTTTTCCTACCTTTTTTTCAGACGCTCCTGCTCTTAGTTTTAAAATTTTCTATGCTTATAGAAACGTTGCGGAGAAAAACCTATGTACCGAAAACAGGCAGACCACACCATCAATACCCAAACCACACCGTGGGATGGATTCCACTCCGGACTTTGGCAACGCGACGTGGATGTGCGCGATTTTATCCAACAAAACTATCGTCCGTACACCGGCGACGCCCGTTTTTTGGTCGGTGCGACTACCCGCACCAAAGATGTCTGGGCGCTCGTTCTGGATCTAATGAAAGAAGAACAACGGCTGCAGGGCCCACTGGACTTTGATACCGATTTACCGAGCACCATCACCTCCCACCAACCTGGCTACATCAATAAAGATCTCGAGCGCGTCGTCGGCCTGCAGACCGATGCACCCCTTAAGCGGGGCATGGTCGCCAACGCCGGCATCCGCATGGTGGAGGCGTCCTGTGATGCCTATGGTCGAAAGCTGGACCCAATGATCAATAAAATTTTCACCCAGTATCGTAAAACCCATAATGCTGGCGTGTTCGATGGCTACACCCCCGAAATGGTACGTTGCCGAAAGGCCGGCGTGGTGACCGGTTTGCCCGATGCCTATGGCCGTGGTCGGATCATTGGCGATTACCGCCGCGTCGCGTTGTATGGAACCGAGCGCTTAATTGAAGATAAAAAGAATCAGAAAACTTCGCTCGATAATGAGCAGATGACCGAAGCGGTAATACGTTTGCGCGAGGAGCTGTCCGAGCAGATTCGGGCCCTGCAAGAAATGACCGCCATGGCGGAAAGCTACGGCTTCGATATCAGCCTGCCGGCCCAAAACGCCCATGAAGCGATACAGTGGACCTACTTTGCCTACCTTGCCGCGATAAAAAGCCAAAACGGCGCCGCGATGAGCTTTGGTCGCGTTTCAACCTTCCTCGATATCTACATTGAACGTGACCTGGCCTGCGGCGCCCTGTCCGAAGAGCTGGCCCAGGAATTGATCGACGATCTGGTGATTAAGCTGCGCATGGTGCGCTTCCTACGGACTCCTGAATACGATGGTCTGTTTTCCGGCGATCCCACCTGGGTCACCGAGTCGATCGGCGGGATGGGCGAAGACGGGCGAGCCTTGGTGACCAAGACCAGCTTCCGCATGTTAAACAGCCTCTATACCCTCGGTGCTGCGCCGGAGCCAAACCTGACGGTGTTATGGAGCGACGCCATGCCCAAGGGCTTCAAGGACTTCTGCTCCAAGGTGTCAATCGATACCAGCTCAATTCAGTATGAGAACGATGACCTGATGCGCGCCAAGTTTGGCGACGACTATGGTATCGCCTGCTGTGTATCAGCGATGCGCATCGGCAAACAGATGCAGTTCTTTGGTGCGCGTTGTAATCTGGCCAAGACCATGCTTTATGGTATTAACGGTGGCATGGACGAAAAAATTAACCTGCAAGTCGGACCAAAAAAAGACGTCCTGGCCGGGGACTATCTGGACTACGACACCGTCTGGGCACGCTTCGATGAGTACATGGCCTGGATCGCCCGGACCTATGTCAATACGCTCAATGTGATCCACTTTATGCACGACAAGTATTGCTATGAAGCATCACAGATGGCCCTGCACGATCGGGATGTCGTGCGCACCATGGCCTGTGGCATCGCCGGCCTGTCGGTCGTGGCCGATTCCTTGAGTGCGATCAAATTTGCCAAGGTGAAGGCCATCCGCAACGCCGATGGTTATATTACCGACTTTGCCACCGAAGGCGATTACCCCAAGTTCGGCAACAACGATGACCGGGTCGATGAATTGGCGCAAATGGTGGTGACTCGCTTTATGGATCATGTCCGGCAAACGCCGACCTACCGGGATGCTACGCCCACTCAATCGATCCTGACCATTACGTCGAATGTCGTCTACGGCAAGAAAACCGGCAATACCCCGGACGGCCGTAAAACCGGGCAGCCCTTTGCACCGGGTGCGAACCCGATGCATGGCCGGGATCAAAAGGGTGCTCTGGCCTCGCTGCTGAGCGTGGCTAAGCTGCCCTATGACGATGCCGAGGATGGTATTTCCTACACCATGTCTCTAGTCCCAGCGTCCCTCGGCAAAGACGAGACCAGCAAGGTCGGCAACCTTACCGGCATGCTCGATGGCTATTTTGGCGCCAAGGGTCACCATATTAATGTCAACGTCTTGAATCGGGAAATGCTCCAGGATGCCATGGAACACCCGGAAAACTATCCCCAACTGACCATTCGCGTGTCCGGCTATGCAGTGAACTTTGTCAAGCTGACGCGTGAACAGCAGATGGATGTCATCACTCGGACCTTTCACAGCCAGGTATAGACAGGCCGCTGTCGGGGTTAACGATTCGAACATAAGGGCGCCGAGCGCCCTTTTTATGACTTGGCGGTTAACGGCCGACACCGGATGCATATCTTCGGTCGGCTAAGACGGCCTAACGAATAAGGTATAGAGCCCCAAGGTTTCGATCACCCATGCGCTTGGATGGCAATCTAAGGTCAAAAAAATGGGCTATGCTAAAACTGACCCGTTTATACAGTCCAATGCCAGTGGCCGCTTATTATCTAACAAAAATCCCCCCTCTGTTTGCTGTTGTGCTTCTTGCAATACTCTTGGTTAAGTTGGACTTTCTGACTGAACGCACAGCGAGTGCCCATGCGCTGGATGCACAGTTGGTTCGGCTTGAACAGGTTACCAACAACCTGGCCTTTGCCGTCAGCCAGCTTGTCGGCCACACTCAAAAGAAGACAAATGGTGCCGACTTGCTCAGCCATCTTATGCAACCCGGTGCTTTTGAGCTGGCCCTGAACAGTGCTTACCTACTTTTAGCTGATGGCACCTACTATCGCTTTAATGGCGGCAACCCGGTGCAACACTATTTGGTGACCCAGGACGACACCGATGCTGCGGCGCGCCCGCTGAGTCTAGTCGGCACATCAATATGGCGCTACTACTTTGACGCCGAGCGCCGGCTCGACTGGCGCATTTGGCCGGACCCGTTTAACCGCTCCCTGTTGGTGCTAACCCTACCGGTGGCAACCGATATTAGCAGTCGGCCACAACTGCTGGCGATCAGCTTCGAACCGGCTCAGTGGCTGGCGGCCCTAGGTCCTAAGTTGAATTTGGCCATTAGAGTTCAGGAGGACATCCTCTACGACACCTCAGATTACCCGAGCCAAGTCACGGCCTTAGTCGCCACTGTCGGCTGGAGCGATCCGGCCTTGTCCTTTCAACACTGGCATCGAGCGCAGCCCTGGCGCTATCTTTATATAGGCTTGGCGGTATCGGCCCTACTCATGCTGATAATCAAACTGATCGAAACGCCACAGAGACAACTGCAACAGGACCTGAGGCAGGCCCTAAAGATCAAGGCTTTTAGCCTACATTACCAGGCCATTGTCGAGCTCAACTCGAATCGCTGTGTTGGCGCCGAAGCGCTTATTCGCTGGCCAGCGTCCAACCTCAAACCGGAGCAATTCATCTGCGTCGCTGAACAGACCGGCCTCATTCACGGCATTGGTTTTTGGGTGTTGGAAACAGCTCTGGCCCAGTTGCAGCGATGGCGCAACGAGCGGCTTGAGATAGGCTATCTTTCGGTTAATCTGTCGATAATCCAGCTGGCGGACCCAGAGTTCCTAAACAAGATCGATGCACTTTTGGCGCGTTATCCCATTCGCGCGGGTGAGATCATTTTAGAAATCACCGAGTCGGTGTTGATCCAACAAGACGATGCCGAGGTGCTTCAGCTGTCGCAATTGCGCGCCCGCGGTTTTCATCTAGCCTTAGATGATTTCGGTACCGGCTGCTCGCCCCTCAGTAATGTAAAAAACTTACCCATCAATGTTCTCAAGATTGACCGATCCTTTATCGCCGGCATTCCCGACAACCGCTATGACGCCAGCATTTGCACAGCCATCATCCAGATGGCGAAAGCTTTGGATTTGCAGCTAGTGGCCGAAGGGGTTGAAACCCCGAGACAATTAGCTTGGTTGCAAGCCCAGGGCGTGACCGCCGCCCAAGGCTTCTTCTTTACCAAAGCCGTTTCGGCGAGCGATTTTCGCGCCCATATCTCGTCACCTCGACCGGACTTATTACCCGAGCTCGGCGCAAGTTAGGGCGGGCCCTAATCGTTCAACTGATCTGTCGCAATAGGCTTGTCTGCGATGGCGCTACAATTACGCCGCCGACCCACTAGGATGGATAATGAGCTCAACCATAGCCGTGTTAAATATTCCAAAATACCATGCCGATGAGATGCTCGGTCGGGTGCATTCAATTGAAAGTTTTGGCACCGTCGATGGCCCAGGCACCCGATTTGTGGTGTTTTTACAAGGCTGTTTGTTCCGCTGCAAGTATTGCCACAATCGCGATACCTGGGACTTGGATGGCGGCGAACTCTATAGCGTCACTGAAATGGTCGAGCAAATATTGCCCTATGCTAAATTCATGGACGCCAGCGGTGGCGGGGTTACAGTAACCGGCGGCGAACCGGTGTTGCAGGCCGCCTTTGTCGGGCTCTTGTTTGAGAAACTGCACCAGCACAATATTCACACCTGCCTCGACACCAATGGCTATGTCGGCATTTACAGCGCTGAAGACAAGCTAATGATTGCCGAGAGTGACCTGATCATGGTCGACATCAAACATATCAACGATCAAAAACACCATCTATTGGTGGGCGTATCAAACCAGCGGACATTGCGCTTTGTCCGTTATTTGGCCAGCCTTGGCAAAAAAACTCGGATACGCTATGTGGTCGTGCCGGGTTATTCCGATGATCTGGATGACATCCATTCACTGGGCCAATTTTTGGCGCCCATGAATAATATTGAGCAGGTTGAGTTATTGCCCTATCACAACCTGGGCACCCACAAATGGAAGGCGATGAATTTGAAATATCCCCTAGAGGGCATGGTGCCGCCAACGGATGCCAGGATGGCAGAGATACAGTTGATCTTGGAAAGTTATGGCCTCGGCATCATTCGCTGAAGCGACACGCGAGCCTGTGTTTTCGATCCCATTCCTATATGCTGTGCCCAGACTGACACATTATTCATTAACCCCGTGCGGCCAACTAAGGCGACTGGGTTGCAGGCAGGCACCCTATGAAAATTCTTTGCGATACCCATTCCCATACCATCGCCAGCACCCATGCTTATAGCACGGTACACGACTATATTCGCGATGCCCGAGGCAATGGCCTAGAGCTGTTCTCACTGACCGACCACGGCCCGACCATGCCCGATGCGCCGCATCCATGGCACTTCGGCAATATGAAAATCTTGCCCCGGGTGGTCGAAAATATCGCAATCCTCCGCGCGATTGAGGCCAATATATTGCCCGAACCCTTTACCAACACGCACGACCGCTATGTCGACCTGCCCGATGGCATGCTGGGTTATTTGGATTTCGCCATCGCCAGCTTTCATGAACCGGTCTTTGCCCCCGGCAGTGTCCGAGAGAACACTCAGGCGATGATTCGAGCCATCACCAGCGGGGTAATTCAGATTATTGGCCATCCCGGCAATCCCAAATTCCCCGTCATCCAAGACGAGATCGTGCGCGCCGCCAAGGACCACAATGTGCTCTTGGAAATCAACAACAGTTCTTTTTTACAGTCCCGAAACGGTTCCGAACCCCATTGCCGCAGCTTGTTGGAGTTGATTGATAAGCACGCTGGGCAAGTCAGCCTAGGCAGTGATGCGCATATTAGTTTCGATGTCGGTCGCTTCGATTACACCCTGGGCATTCTCGACGAACTGGGTTTTGATGAACGTCGCATCACCACCAAGACCCCGGAACGCTTTTTGGCTTTCCTGGCGACTCACGGTAAGCCGGTGGCCACAGAATTGGCGCCCTGGTTGGCCACCTTACCGGCAACCCGGGGGTGACATCTGAGCATTGGGCGCTAAGCGGTTTGAGGCGAGCAAAGCAGGACTTCGCGCCCTATGGATCTGTCGCCAACGAGTGCACCAGATAGCGTTGTTGAAACGCTGCACTGCGGCCACGCGCCCAGTGAATCAGGGGCCAAGCCACGAGCAAGGTGAACAGCAGGCGCAGGCTCAATACCGCCGATAGGTCTGCGCCCATCAGTAAAATCAGCAGAGTATCCTCGATCAGGCTGTGACTGAGACCCAACAACGTCATAGCGGCAAAGACGTCCATCGGTTTAATGCGCCCAGATGCGGCTTCGCGAATTAGCAATCCGCCGCCAAAAGATAGCCCTAGGGTGAAGCCCACCAGGGTAATCGAGGTCGCCTGAGCAGAGATCCCAAATACTCGTAACAGCGGTGCCAAGGCAAGGTTAATCAGGCGTTCAATGCCGATAATTCTAAAGATACGCAACACCGCTAAAAGCAGCACAATAATCAGGAAGATAGCGACTAGACCCTTAAGTTGTTCCAGTGCCCACGCCAACAACGTCGGCTCTGGGCCCAAGGTTGGCTGCCAGAGCAGTATGGCCGGCTCTTGCAGGGTATTCGAAAAGCTGTAAATGAGATGTAGGAAGTAGCCATAGGCCAGACCACCAACCAGCCGCAACAACAGCGAGAAACCGAGACGAACCCCGGCCTTTTGGGCCACGCGCACTTCGATCGGCAGTGCGTGGCCAATCAACATCATGCCACCGATAACCGATACCTGAGCAACCGTCATGGCCCCATCAGAGTGGGTAAAAAAAACCAACATACCGGCGTAGATATTAGTAAGCAGACTGGTCGCCCAGACCAGGGCCATCGTCTCTGGTAAGCCGAGGCTGGCCATTAGCGGCGCCAAAAGTTGGCTCAATAACTCCACCCCACCGAGCTCCTCCAGCACTTTAATCACTATCAGAGTGGGCACCATAATCTTATAAAGGGTCCAAGACACCTCGAGGGTGTCGCGAGCCAAGGCTCGTAAATGATCGATTGGGCTTAGTGCGGTCATAGTTTAACTCATTGGGGGGCCTGGGCTGTGTGGAGCAACCAGCAGGCGAACGGGCCAAACCGGGACGGATTTGGGCATAGAAGCAAAAGCTGGACTATATTAGCGGGTAATGCTCGACGAATCAGGCCTTTATGATGCATACCCTTAAATACGCGCTGCTTTGCGCACTTCTTTTACTGATCGTGACCGTGGCCATTGCGCTGCTGATCATTGCCTACCAGTCACAGCTGTCCGGCGAGATCATCAGCGAAGCGCTGACCCGCTTCGTCGATCAGCGTCTCATAGAGCGTGCTACTCAGGCTATAATTGAGCGCGAGCTGGGCCTACAGAACGCCGCCCTGTGGCTGGCCGGTCTGCTGTTGTTGGCTAGCAATCTAGTCAGTACCGCGCTTTTCCTGCGCCTGCGCAGGGCCATGACGAATGAATCTGCCCAACCAATATGAGCATTTTTCGGCAAAAATAGTTTTTTCGGACAAAGCGGGCAAAAAAATGCCGTCTGAGGCAATAAACTGGGGCTAATGCCGCCAAAGGCTCTTACACTGGCGTCAACATACACAATATAGGGCCTGCTAAGCGATGAATCTCGATAAAGCACAGAAACGAATTAGCAAAAAGGCGAATAAGGGCTTTCAAGGCTTCCCGCAATTGATTATCACCTATTCCGGCCCCAGCGCCGATCTAGCGACCCGGGTCGATATCAGCTTTATCGCGGATGAAAACAGTGCCGCTCAGGTGCAAACCTTTAACACCCAGGCCGACATCCGCAGCGATGAAACCATCCAGACCACCCTGGTGAAAATAATGGACCGCTCCGAGGCCCTCACGGTGAGCCTAACCGACGGGGTTCAAGCACTCACCTAACGGGGCCCGGTTACAGTGCGAGAATCTGGGTTGGGTTGTAAGTCAGCTCGATTAACCGATTCACCGTACCGTCGTCCAGATCGATTACCTTTAA
Organism: Reinekea forsetii; assembly: GCF_002795845.1. GTDB lineage: Bacteria > Pseudomonadota > Gammaproteobacteria > Pseudomonadales > Natronospirillaceae > Reinekea > Reinekea forsetii. Next base: position 885,704 of record NZ_CP011797.1, on the reverse strand, counting down.
GCCGGCGTTTTCACTGCCATCGCTTTGCGCCTGCACGCCGACATAGAGCGCATCATCGGTGGCCAGCAGGTCACCGATATTATATTGGTTGGTTCCCAAGACGATTTCGCTCGGTGTACTGGTGCCAGCACGCAGCACAAAGACCTTGTCGTTGCCCCAGCTCACGCTACCGGAAAAGTACACATCGTTGTTGGCCGACACGGTCACGCCGCTGATATTGCCATAGGGTGCCGCGCTCAGGTCGCCATCGTCGATCAACAGAGCCGTCGCGTAGCTGGTTGTGTTAAGGGTGGCGATACCACCGGTGTATTTGCCTGACGTATCGGCATAGTTGTAGGCGTCACCTGTGGCCGCGACATAGAGTAGGCCATCGTGCAGTGCAAAGGACCCGGCATTGCGCACCGGCAATTCGATAGCCTGAACGCCGGCCATTGTGGTATCGGTATCGACTAAACTATTCGTGCTGGTATCGATCACCACGACCTTGGAATTGGCAGCAGCGGCATAGCTGTCGTTCAAACCAGTTAACAGTACAAATAATTTCCCATCCAGCCACTCCAGATCGGCCATATGCGGGTTACCACTGCTGGCGTTAGCAAAGGCAGATAGATCAATTTTCTCGATGAGGAAATCAGCATCTGTCGTCGCGGCAGGATTAACCACCCACAGATCCTTGCTACCATTGCGAGACACGTAAGCTTGACGGCTACTTAGGGCCAATAGATCACCCGGATTGGCACTAAAATCATCGCCCAAGACACTGCGCTGCCAATCGACTGACACAACGTCCGATTCCGTATCAATACTGATTTTCGATACGGAATCAAAGCCATAACGTCCGAGTCGGAACAGTTCTCCAGCTTCAAAGGCAATGGCGATATCGGCTGGATTGGTGGTGTGAATTCGTTGTTCAAATACTTCATCGATTTCTAGGACTGTGTTGATCAGGATAACATCGCTAGTGGCATAGTCCGGCGAGGCTGCCGCCACCGCTAGGTTAACCGAACCCAAGGGGCTGTTATTCGGCTCCGGCAAACAGGCCACAAGGAGCATGGCGCTAGCAATTATTAACAGTTTTTTCATATATTTTCTCCAAAGAAATAAACAAGGCTAAGATAGATTTTGCGCCCAGGCAGCGGGCTATTGCTGTAATCCACCTGGTAGCGATTGAGTAGGTTTTCGACGGCGAGCGTGCCCTGCCAATTATTTTTTCGGCCACTGAGCGCGCTGTTAAATTGGTGTTTGGCGGTCGCCATGGTCGAGTTGGCGCGATCAAAATAGAGGCCGGCCTGATAGATATAACTGCTCTGCCAAGTCAGGCCGGGCAAGGGTGTCCCGCTCAGCTGATGGCGCACACTGAGTGGATAAAAGCCGGGCACCTGCTTTTGGTCATAGACCTTTAACAACGAGCTTGCCCAGCCACGTTGCCAGCTGCCACTGGAGCTCAGTTGCAACGCGCCGAGAGGGGCTTCGACCTGCCACTCCAGGCCATAAAAAATCGATTCATCGATATTAATATAACGACCGACACCCTGGGAGTTGAACACCGGCGCGATGGTATTGTCCGACTGCCGGGCAAAGGCGGTGGCATTGAACTGATAGGCCGCACCCTGCCATTGATAATTGATATCCCCGCTCAGGGCGCTCTCGGCAGCCAGGTCAGCATTGCCCTTAAAGCTGCCCAGATTCCCGAAGCGTTCAATGAGGTTCGGCAAGCGCTCGGAACTTTGCAGATTCACTTGCACGCGGTGCTCACCGCGTTGATAGCCAATTCCGGCCTGGCCACTGAAGCGGCTACCAGCCGCCTCTGTGTCATCCGAGCTATCACTGAAGGTGGCGTAGCGTAAGCTGCCGGTTAAGGTTGTAAAGGCAGCCACAAACCAGTCGGCGCCGAGACTGTGCGCCCCGCTCAGCCGTTCGGCGTCGACCTGGGTAACGCTCTGCTGTTCAATCACAAATTGCGCCTGATCCAATTGATTGTTCAACGTAAGCAGTCCCCAAGACAGCGGCAGCACAAAGGTCTGCGCCAGCTGTCGACTCAACAGTCGATCGCGACTGTCGCTGACAAAGCTGCCCAGGCCATTGGCCGGATCGCTAAAATGGCCCAGATCTTCACTGATATTGAAGCGCAGCGAACTGTCCTGGTGCCATAACCAGTCGGACAGGTTAATACCCAGTTGCAGCGCCTGTTTGCCTTGCTGGTAGTAGCTGTCGGCGCTGGTTAGATTGGCCCAGTGGGGCAGATTTTTCTGTTGATCGTGCGCACTGAGATTGACAAAGTAACTGCTCTTGGCTTGATTGATAGTGCCGGTTAGGCCACCGGACCAGGATTCAAATTGCGCATTGTTGCGCGTCTGCCATTCATCATCGCCGCTGTATTGCGCGGTGCCGCCATCGTTCGAGTAGGTAAAATCGTTATCGACTGCCAAGCCTTCAACAAAGCCGGTAACCGCCAGATTCGCCACCAGTAGATCACTGGTCACCAGGCCGCGCCGATGGCCAAAGCTACCGGTCTCGAGCAATATCTTAGTTCGATTTTGGCGTGCCGTGCGGCGCACTATATTGATGGCACCGCCCGGGCTGCCCTGGGCAAATTGAGTGGGGGTACTGCCGGAATAAACTTCGATGCGTTCGACATCGGCGAGCGACATCTGTTGCAAGAAACCGCCCTCACCGCCAACGTTCGACTGCAACACCCCGTCGAGGTAAATCTGGGTCTGGGCGCTGGGTGCGCCGCGCACGCTGACGCTGGCATAGCTACCAGTGGCCCCGGTTTGTTGCAACTGCACAGAGGGGGCTCGCTCGATAACATCGGCGACGCTTAGAGCGCTAGCCGCAAATTGGCTGGCATCGATTACGGTGACTTGGGCGGTACTGAATTCCGGCTGGGTGCTGAAAGCGGGGGTAATGGCAGAATATAGGGTCGGCAAAATATTAGCCGTCGGCTGGGCCGCATCAGTTTGCGCGCCAACCGATGCATCAACTAAGTCTTCTGCAGACGGAGTTGTTACAAAAAGGCAAAAAATTACAGACCACAGCGAAACGCTGCACGATTGTCTAAACGACATGCACCCACCCGTACGGAAAAATGACATCAGGCCGGTATCCGGACTTGAGAGGCTCAGCTAGGCTGTTGAATCAATCCCTTCCCGCTTGCGCAGTGGCATATATTGATTCAATGGTTTACCCTCTCTCACCGTTGCGGGGGCAGTACTGGTTTCACACCAGTTTCCCGTTTAAACGTTGTAGGTCACCTGAATTTGGAAGCGAGTATAGAGTGTCCGACGAAGCCGTCAACCCCTTATTTACAATGTCTGCACGCGATACGATCTGGCGACTGGTATTTTTTACCGGTTCCATTTTGGTGCACCTGGCTATATTCGCATTGGTCAAAATACCGCAGACTTCGGCGCCAATGGCGACGAAAAATAGTTTAACAGTGCAGCTCCAAAGCAGCATAAATACTATTACGCCCGTGCCGCAGGGCAGCGCCCAAACCCAGACAAAAAAAGCTCTTAGCAGCACATTGCCGACCAAGACGGCGACACCAAAAAAAATACTAAAACCCGACGCGCTGGGCAAAAAAATCGAACCTAAAGCGACTTTGATTATTGCCCAAACGGATCCAATAGAGACGTCCGTCTTCGTCGCAAAAAAAACCTCAGCTCCAATCGTCCAAGACCAGCTCTCCAAACCAATTGACGTACTCGATTTGGAAAAATTTGCGCGCGCAAAAAATATTTTAGCGACCGCCGAACTCGCCTCCATGGAAGACCTAAAGCCGACATCGACTGGGCCGGAGCAAGCGGCAATGCCAGCTGCGATTGCGTCGGCAATGGCCGAACTGCCAAAGGCTAATCCCCTCGACCAGATCGTATCCGAGCCCAGCAATGAGTTTCAATCCACCGCTCAAGTAGAACCCGATCGCGTCGATCGACGAGACGTGCAAAACTTTGCCGCCGCCCGCTTCGCCGGTCGCCCGCCGGTGCCGATCAAGCCGGCCAGTGCCATTCGCAAACGGCTGCGCGGCGAACTCGTTCTGCGCGGTTTTGTCGGCGCGTCGGGCCAACTGGAACAGCCCTTTGTGCAGCGGTCATCAGGGCATCTAGAATTGGATCAGGCGGCCCTGGAGCAAGCCTTGGCATGGTCGTTTCAACCGGCGCTGGAAGATGGTGTCGCCACCGGCCAATGGGTCGAGTGGACGGTAGCCTTTCGTTAAATGCCCCTCGGTCATTGCGACAGATCCTAACAGTTCGACGCCCCCTACCCTTGCACTTCACCAGGACCATCGGCACTATCGGCTAACATCGTAAACTGTTGTTGAGAGCCCATTGTGAGTTACCAATCTATTGCACTGCCGTCCGCTGCGGTCGGCAACCAGAGCCATCTTGGGGTGCATCGTTTCGGCCCGAGCGGCGCCAAAAAAGTGTACATCCAAGCCGGCCTACACGCCGATGAACATCCGGGCCTGTTGGTTGCTCAGTACCTGATCGGCCAGTTCGCCCAATTAGAACAACAGCAATTGCTGCTGGCCGAAATTGTCCTCGTCCCATTCGCCAATCCCATTGGCTTACGGCAGCGCACGTTCGGGCACCTCACCGGTCGCTGCGATTGGCATACCGGGCAAAACTTCAACCGTGGCATGGCCCTCGATTCGGCCGCACTGATTGAGAGCCTAAGGCCCGAGCTGGGCGAAGATGGCGAGCACAACAGCCGACTGCTGCGGGCAGCCATGCTGCACCAGGTCGCCCAACGCAGTGGCCAGATGGAAATTGCCACGCTGCACAAGACGCTATTGAGCCTGTCGATAGACGCCGATCTGGTATTGGATCTGCATTGCGATGAGGTCGCGCTACCCCATCTGTTTTATGGCCAGCATCAGCCTGAGATGGGTGCACAACTGGCGCATTGCCTAGGCTATGATATTTGCCTCGGCGAAGATGTACGCGGCACCGTGGCCTTTGATGGTACCCATACCCAACCCTGGGTCGTGCTCCAGGCCGAGTTTCCCGATCATCCCTTTGCCAACCCCTGCTTTGCGGCTACCATCGAACTGCGCGGTCGCAATGACGTGTCGGCGGCATTGGCCCAGCAGGACAGCCAGGGCATCGTGCATTTTCTCGCCGAACAAGGCCTGATCACGACCAGTGAGTATCAGCCACCGGCCTGCACACCTCAGCAGCATGGGGTTGACCAGGTCAGCCTAATACTGGCCAGCCATGCGGGCCTGGTGACCTATAGCCGTGCACTGGGTGAGTGGCTCGCCGCTGGCGATCTGATCGCCGAAATCGTTATACTGGACGGACCCGAACCACAGACTGTGGCGGTGCGCAGCCCCAGTGCTGGGCGGCTGTTTAGCCAGACCAATCACTTTGTGACCGCGCCCGGCCAGGTGATCGCCATGGTCGCGACGCACGAATCCCAAAACAGTCCCGGCACCCAGCTGGCCTTTTGAGGCCAACAGTGCCAAGCGACCAACGACCAGCCTAGGGTAGAGATGAACAACTTTGGTAAGGAAATTAAACGGGTTTATGATGCCATTGGCCCAGTTCTGGTGTATGACGACGGCAATAAGCGTCATCTCTCCTTTGGCGATGATGACGAACAGGGCTGCATTCTCAAGCACCAGCCGACACAGATCCAATACACCTACGTTCGCGCTATGTTGCTCAGCCTGTTGTTCAATGCCGCTCCAAACCGCGCGCTATTATTGGGCCTGGGTAGCGGCGCCTTGGCCAATCTGCTCTACCATCAGTTGCCCAAGGCCCATATCGATGTCGTGGAGCTGCGCAAGGTTGTGGTGGATCTGGCCTACAGTCATTTTCAATTGGCGCGTCATCCTCGCCTATCGGTTGGGATCGGCGATGCCGCCGCCAAACTCGCGCAGCCTGTTGACCAACCCTATGACCTGATCATGAGCGATATTTATCACGCAACTGGCATGGACGCGCATCAGTCTCAAGCAGCCTACTTGGAGCGCTGTTACCGACTCCTGGCGCCACAGGGCTGGCTGGTAGTGAACTTTTGGCAAGAACATAAGCAGGTTGAATTACTAGCCCAGTTACATGCGCTCTTTGCTCAAGTGTGGGTCAATAATATCGATGGCGGTAACTGGATCGTGATGGCGACCAATAGCCCCGAACTGCCGTCCGACGTACAATTAAAAGACAACCTCAATGACTGGAACAAACGGCTCGGTTTTTCCCTGACCCAAGTCGCCATTAGCCTGTGTTTGCATCGTTAAAATCGGGCGCTAATCAGGCTCGCCAATCGAGTCGTTCGGCAACCCACACCTGCCTAAGCTAACTTTTAAACCGGAGCCCGCCATGACCGATACCAGTTCTAACGCCCAGGCCGCGCACCTGATTGGTGTCACCGCCAAGGCCATGCTCGATGGCAGCGCGCACTATCTTCAAGGCGCAATAGAGCTCGAACGGCTGCGCCACCTAATCGGTGCCTATGAAAACGATCCGGACTTTATGGCCTTTGTCGGGGTGATGGCGGAAATCAATAGCCTCAAGCTGGATACCGACAAGCCGAACTGGGTCGAGCGGGCCACGCCAGCGCAACAGAGTGCGATCGCGGAGTCGGTAGCTTGGGCCAAAGCCGTGTCTTGGGCGCAGTGCCAAGCCTTGGCCGAGCGCTATGGCGTGACCTGAATCGTCCGGTCCAGACTAAGCGCGCGGCAACACTAAGCCTGGTGGCAAAGTCCGCCAAGCTAAAATTCCACCCACAGGCCCTGATTCGCCGCCCTTACAGTAGGGCTATTGCATGTCCGTCAATTTACGGGCTCCAGTTTGCTTGCATATGCCTGAGGAGTTCCCCATCACAGGGATTGGCTGCTGCTCGCCATTAAAACTGTTGTTCGCGCTCAGAGTCCGTTAAATTGGGCCTAAATGGCCGCGGCGGCCACCCCCTAAAGGAGCACAACCCATGACAGCGACCGAACAACGATTCTATTGGCTCTTATTGGTCAGTTCGTTGGCTGGCTTTGCCACCACTTACTTCCCCGGCCTATGGGGCCAGCCCGCGAGTTTCTGGCTGTCCGAGCTGATCGCCACCCTGAGCTATTTTACCATCTTGAGTAATATATCCATCGCGGTCCTAGCCGCTAGCCAGCTGTTTTATAGCCGCACCAGCTGGGCCTTAACACTCAGCCAGATGAAGGTACAGACCGCCATCGCCGTTTACATCACCATCACTGGGCTGGTCTATAATCTGCTGTTGGCTGACACGTGGGAGCCGCAGGGCATCGATATACTAAGCGATAATCTACTGCACCGGGTGACACCTCTGCTCTACGTCACGTTCTGGTTTATCAGCGTGCGCGGCAAGACGATGAACTTGGCCCACACCCTGCCAATCTTGTTGTTCCCCGTGGCCTATCTGATCTATTGGCTGGTGCGCGGCCCACTGGTGGGTTCTTACCCCTATTTCTTTATCGATGTGGCCAGCTATGGCTATGCGCAGGTATTAATCAATAGCGTGCTGCTGTGGTTTGGTTTTTGGCTGGTGGCCTTGGCCTATTGGGCGATCAATAAATTCACCACACCGATCTACGTCTAACCTATACTGTCCGGCCACTGCGTAGAGAATGATTATGAACCGAACCCAGGCCATTTTACTCGGTACCGGCACACCCAACCCGGATCCATTGCGCATGGGTCCCTGCACCGCTATTACGGTCGGCGATCGGGCCTATCTGGTCGACTGCGGTGCCGGCCTGGTTCGACGCGCGCACGAGGCGTTCACCCAAGGCATTGCCGCCTTGGACGTCAAAAACCTCGATCGGTTATTTCTCACCCACCTGCATTCAGACCATACGGTCGGCTTGCCGGATCTAATCTTCTCGCCTTGGGTGATGGGTCGGGCCTTGCCCCTGCAAGTCCATGGCCCCAAGGGCACAGGCCATTTGGTGGACCAGGTGGTGAGTGCCTATGGTGCCGACGTTGAGGCCCGCACCTGCGGTCTGGAACCGATTAACGCCACCGGCGGCAGCGCTCAGGCGTTCGAGATCGATGCCGGTATCGTCTTTGAAGATGATCGGGTCTTGGTCGAGGCCTTTGGTGTTGAGCACGGTACCACCTGGGAGCCCTTGGGCTATAAGTTCACCACGGCCGAACGCACCATTGTCGTCTCGGGCGACACCGCGCCCTGCCCCGAAGTCTATGATCTATGGCAAGACTGCGATCTGCTGATTCATGAAGTCTACTCCGCCGCCGGGTTTGCGCGCCGTGCGCCGCACTGGCAGGCGTATCACAGCCATATGCACACCTCGGGGCTTGAGCTGGGCGAAATTGCCCAGCGAGTGCGGCCAAAACTGTTGGTCCTGACCCACCTGCTGCTCTGGGGCGAAACACCGGAAGCACTGGTAGCCGAAGTTAAACAGTCGTTCGACGGAGCGGTCCAATGTGGTGTCGATCTGGGCGTCTATTGACCGCAGAGATTCCTAGCCGCGTGAGGCGCCGCAGGAATCACGGATAATCAGATGTGAATCCATCCGGTGGTGGTGGGGTTCGAGATTGCCGCTGAGGTGATCGAGCAGTATCCGCACCGCTTTTCGACCATGCTCTTCAGGGAAGGTTTTAATAGTGGTCAACGGCACCGGCGCGAATGCCGCTAAGGGGGTATCATCGTAACTGACGATGGCGACATCGTCCGGAATCCGCAACCCTTGATCTGTCAGCGCCTTGATTATACCGAACGCAACGGTATCATTCCCGGCAAAAATTGCGCTAAAGGATTTCTTACCACGCAATAATCGCTGGCAAGCTTCATAACCACTTTCGGCACTCAGTTCGGCACTTTCTTTTAGGCCCTCACCACTGAGCCCAGCCTCCTCCAGTGCGCTCAGCCAACCGCGTTCACGCGAGTTGACGCTGACAAAGGCCGATGATGCGAAACCAATGTGCGCAATGCGTGCATGGCCCAAACCGATAAGGTGACGCACAGCCAGCTTAGCGTTGATAAAGTTATTACTGCCGGTGGTGCTAAACTCGGAGGCGGTTTCAGCACTACGCCGTTGGCTACCGAAGACCACTAGGGGCATTATCTGTTGATTGATCTGTGCCAACTCGTCGTAATCGTTTTCACGCGGGTTCACCACGATCAGCCCGTCGACCCGGCCGCCTTTAGCCAACTTAGTGTAGCCGCGGGTCTGTTCGTCAGCTGTGGATTCGATCAGCAGTTTCATGTTGTTCAGGTGGGCTTCTTCCAAAACTGAGGCAACGACACGGGCCAGAAAAGAGTCTATGTAGAGATGATGAATCTCCGGCAGGACCAAACCAATCGAGGCAAAGGAGCCCGACGCCAAAGATTGTGCTGCGGCGTTAGGCTCATAACCCAACTGGGCCGCTGCTGCCAAAACCTTCTCACGAGTGGCCTGACTGATACCAGATTTTTCGACATCATTCAGTACGAACGACACGGTGGTGCGGGATACACCGGCAAGTTTGGCGACCTGAGCACTGGTTGCTCGCATAACTTTTAGCTCTCTTTTTATTAGATCCCCGTAACGTCAAGCGTATTCGGGTAGATCAGAGATTGTACGCACACATTGGCTCACCCCGCCAGCGCTAATAAAAATACTCGGGCAGATAGTCCCGATGAGCCTCGAGCAGCTCATCGACCATGGCACGGATCTGACGAATATCGAGCACCGAACTGGTGTGCGGATCGAGCATCGCTGCGTGATAGATGTGATTCCGATCCTGTTCCAACACCGCATTGACGACCATTTCCTGAACCCCAATATTGGTGCGCATCAGCGCCGCCAACTGTGATGGCAACTTGCCAACCCGAGTCGGGGTCACACCATTGTGATCCACCAAACAGGGCAGTTCGACACAACAACCGTCTGGCAAATTGTCGATCAAGCGGTTGTTGAGTACGTTGCCATAGATGACGCTCGGCTCACCGGTCACCATTGAGTTGATAATGGTGCTGCCAAACTCTACAGAGCGCTTAACATTGCTCAGGCCGGTTAACATATGGGCCACGCTTTGTATTTCGCGTGGCATCACCTTAATGTTTTTGTTTAGAACAGCCTGGGTTAGCGCCTCAACGGATTGTGATCCGGGGTGCTGTAATTCCTTCTCGATAAAGGGCCAGGCTGTTTCATACACCTGGCAACGGCCCGGGTATTCATCCAACGGGATACAGTACTCTTTAAGCAGATCTTCACGACCGGGTTTAATAAACCATGGCACATATTCGGCAAAGTGTTCACTAGACTCGGTCGGAAAATAGCCAAACTGCATCATGGCTTCATACCGCACCCGGTTCCATTCCGGTATTTGACCGCTCTGGGCTAATGCCTTTAATTGAGGATAAAGATCCTGACCCTTATGTTCGAATCGGGTATAGAAGGACATGTGATTAATACCGGCACATTTGTAATCAATTTCCTGTACGGGGATCTTCAGGTCTTTGGCTAATTCATGAGCGGTACCTTGAACACTGTGGCACAGGCCAACCGTTTTCACCTTATCACTGGAGGCATTGAGTGCCCAGGTAATCATCGCCATAGGATTGGCATAATTCAAATGGATCAGGCGATCACTACCGACCTGTTCCATATCGCGCAACATGTCCAGCATTACTGGGATAGTCCGCAGACCGCGCATAATACCGCCAATACCGAGCGTATCGCCAATGGTCTGTTCCAGACCATATTTTTTGGGTATATCAAAATCCCGTACCGTGGCTGGGCGATACCGGCCCACTTGAATGGTGTTGAGCGCAAAATCGGCACCTTCGAGGGCTACGCGACGGTCGGCCTGCGCTTCAATCTTGGGTTGCACACCGAGCAATTCGGCGAGTCGTAAAGCCACCGCCATGGATAAATCCAGGCGATGGTCATCAATATCGTGGAGCACAATATGGGCATCTCTCAGCGCTGGGATCGACCAGATATCGCCGAGCAAATTCCGGGTAAAAACAGTGCTGCCTGCACCGATTAAAACTATTTTTGGAGGAGAGTACATTGGCGCTTCCTATCAGAAGTCCACTGCCGCAGTGGTCAGCGGCAGTGGATGGTCGAGATGATGGGCTTAGTCTGTGGTAAGCCTAGGGTTAGTTACTTGTTCAGTTTCAATACTTTTTTATTTACCTTAGTCAAGGCATCCTGAGCGTCGTCCTTACCCAGTAATATCGATTCGATCGCGCCATTGACCAGTTCGTTAATCCGCGCACCGTTGTTGGCAATTGGCGCTAGGAAAGTGTTGCTGTTGGCCATGGTTAAGAACGCAGAAGAATCGATGCCGCGCGCCGTTTGAGCAGCAATGGCTTTTTCGGCCATGCCTTTAATCGCAGGAAAAACCACACCCCGTTCAGCGACAACATTTTGGCAATCTGCTGAGCCTAGGTACTTAACCCATTCCCAAGCTTCGGTTTTGTTCTTCGAGCCACTCCAGATAGAATCGGCCAAACCATTAAACATGGTAGCACGCTTGCCTGTGGGTCCAACCGGCAGGGGTATCCACTGATAATCAAACGTAGAATTGGTAGCGAAGTGGGTGATCATCCAAGAACCCTGTGGCACGATCGCCGTTTTTCCGGCCATAAACATCGCATCGGCACCGAGTGACTGGGAATTTTTAAAGTCAGCCGATAAGCCATTCGTGGCCATAGAGGTCAGATAGGCCAAGGTTTCAGCCAGCTTTGGAGAATCGTAGTAAAACTTGCCGTTCCAAGCAGAATCCTGATATTTAAAGCCGTTGGACACCGCGAAGTGACTCCATTCAGTTTGCCCCATCATGCCGCCCGAACCGGGATTCTGATAGCCGAACACCTCGACATTCTTGCTGTCAAAAGCACCGGTCGCGGCGTTATTGCCATTTTTATCGACCGTTAATTTGCGCACAACTTGCTCGAAACTGCCGCCGTCTTGTGGGTTCCAAGTCATGTTATTGAGTTCGTTCAGACTCACACCCGCACTGCGCGCCATATCCATGTTGACGATCATAGCGATGGTATCCCAATCTTTCGGGAGACCATACTGTGCGCCATCTTTGCCCCAAACCTGGTACAGGCCGGGTGAATATTGTGAGGTATTCACGCTATCTTTTTTAACCAATTCACTAAGATCGACTAACTGTTTGTTTTTAGCAAATTCAGGATATTTTGCCAGGTGGTTAGTGAACACATCTGGCGCCGTACCGGACACAAATCCGGTCGACAACGCAGTCCAGTAATCGTCCCAACCGGACTGGGTTATAGCGACATTAATGCCTGGGTTCTTAGCGGTAAAATCCACTGCACATTGCTCATAAGCTGGCAGTTGGTTGGAATCCCATAAGACGTACTTTACCTCGCCAGCATTGGCCTGGAATGCGATACCCAGCGCTAAAGAAGTCAAAGCCATTGTTTTTATTTTCATGTTATTACTCCATTATTTTAGTTTACTTACCACCAGTGAACTGCACGGATTCGACAATCCTGCGTCCAAAAAAGAACAGCATAGCAACGGTTGGAATGGTGGCAATGACGGTTGCCGCCATCAGCCCACTCCAGTCCGGTTGACCTTGAGGGGTCTGCGATTTAAACGATTGCAAGGCAACAGGCAAGGTATGCATGCTGGCTTCTTTACCGATCAAAAACGGCCATAGAAACTCATTCCACATATTAATAGTTGTCAGCGTTGCAATCGTCATTAAGGGCGCCCAGCTTAGCGGCAGAGCGATCTTAAAAAATATAACGAAGGGGCCTGCGCCATCAATGCAAGCAGCCTCTTCGATTTCTTTAGGAAGGGACAGAAAAAACTGCCTGAGAAAAAACACTGTGAAACCGTGCATTAAAAAAAACGGGGCAACCATGCCTGCCATTGAGTTCAATAAACCCAAATCGCGAATTAAAATAAAATTCGGAATCATAGTAACTACCCCGGGCACCATCATCGATGCAACGAACGACCCAAACAAAACTTTCGACCCGCGAAAAGGGATGCGGGCAAAGGCATAGGCTGCCAGGGCACAGTTAAAGGTCTGTGCAATGACGATAATGCCGGTAAACAAAATTGAATTTATTAGCGACTGTGAAATATTAAAGTTCGCACCCGAACCACCGGCCGCAATCGACTCCTCGGTGCTCAACATGCCGAGTACTTTTTTATAATGAATCAGCGTGGCATGCCTGGGCAGCAAGTCAGTCGAGGTGGTATAGAGATCACTCGCCGGCACCAGCGAGGTTTTCACCACGAAGACCAGCGGAAACACCGTTACCAATAACATCAAAACCAGAACCACCCAGGCAACAATGCGTGCCGGCGTCAATTTATTAAGCAAGGTCACTTTCGGAAGCCCTCATAATGTGCATTTGAAACAGCGTATACAGCAGCATTGCGGCGCATAGCGTTACCGACATAGCGGAGGCATAGCCCATCCTGTAAAAGCTGAAAGCGTTTTGAACTATGTAGTAGACGATGACCCGGGTTGAATCGAGCGGTCCGCCCGAGGTTGTTACCGCTATAGTGTCAAAAATTTGAAAAGAACCGGTCACACTTGTCACCAAAACAAAGACCATCACTGGGCGCAGCAACGGCAGGGTAATCTTCTGGAACATCTGCCACTCTGAGGCCCCCTCTAGACCGGCCGCCTCGTAGAGGTAGCGCGGAATGGTCTGCAACCCGGCCAAAAACAACATCGCGACCAGACCCATATGGCGCCAGATATTGATGGCGGCTACAGAAACCAACGCTTGGTCGGGATCACCCAAATATGCCTGAGTGCTCAGCCCGAGAGTGTCGACCAGCGCATTGATGATTCCCAATATTGGATCGAGCATCCACAGCCAGACCATCGCGACCAATACGTTGGACATCAAATAGGGCAGTAACAGCGTCGCCTTAACAAAGATCGACTTAGTCAGGCGGTCCATCGCCACCGCCAGAAACAGGCCTAATGCCGTTTGCAACGGAATGTTCAGTAGCACGTAGTAACCCGATAGCTTCATCCCGTTGAGGAACTGCTCGTCCTGAAACATTTCTAGATAGTTGTCGAAACCGACAAAAGTTGAATCGCTGAGCAGATTCCAGTCGGTAAAGCTGATCGCGACAGCCCGTGCTGCAGGCCAAGCATAAAACACCAAAAAACCTATCAGCGCCGGTAAAATAAACAGATAGGCATAAGGCGATGTGCGTGTGCTATGTGGGACTGACATCATATTCTGACCTTTTTTGCTTTAATTGCTAACGCGTGTTAGTCATTAAAGTATTACTTATTGCCGAATAAGGCAAGAATTTTTGTAATAAAATACATAAAAGATCGATTTTAAGGGGGGGGGTTTGTTTTATCAATTAACGCGCGTTATGTTTTTTGTTAGATTTTACGTTGGGATGAATAGTAGACGGGTTCGGATTGTTGCCGCCGTTTTTAGTTTGCAGCTTGGGCGTGGCGGCCAAAAACAGCCGCCGCCATCATTACTTTTTACTGCGGAACGTCTTATGGCAGCCGGCGCAGTTTTTAGTCAAAAGACCGAAAACATCCGCCGGGGGCATCAATGCCAGTTGCTCAACGGTCATGGGCTGACTTGAGCCTTCGATTGCCGCGACCCCATCATTAAGCGATACCTCATTGGCGGCAGACGCGGCCAAGCCATCGGCATACAGCGTCAATTCCTGGGCATAGGTTTCAAACTGAGACCATTGCTGCCAAATGGCGGGCTTCGCTTCGCTGGCCTCGGTCAAACTGCCTTCAGGAAACATCTCCGTAAGATGGACCCCGCCCAGGCGGGCTATGGATTGCGCCGCCGCCTGCACCGTCTCGGCGTTATATGTCGTCCGGCCACGCATCATCGGCTTCAACGTCTTAACCGACTCCGCCATGCTACTCATAGCATCCATGCGGTCCTTAACGATCCCCATTGCACCGTTATGGGCCCAGGCCAACCCGGCACCGGTAATTAACAAACCAATGGACAGATGACGAACAGTTTTCGATCTAAAACTCATATTGGATCCTTAATAATTGGGCACTATTCTGAGTGAAAACTCACATTTCACTGAGAGTTTATAGACTTTGCCGGTGATTTAAACCCCCGCGCAGCATCCTGCTTCGAGTCAGCCTCAGCATGCTCTTAGACTTTTTATTGATGTATTTATAACCGAAATTGTGAGCTTTTTGTGAAGTAGGTCTAAAGTTTATTGAGATAATGTGAATTTTGACAAAAATATTTCACAAAACTTACCTGTCATTTTTCCGCTCATACGAAGGTACAAGCCCGGTTTGATCAAGGCTTCAGTTACATTTCTATGGCCCCAAGGAGAACTGGGTTTGTAATGTTTCTGATAAGGGAATAAAGGCGGACTAAATGCATATCCGCCATCGACACAATTTTAAGGATAACCATGGACCTTCAATATCGATGGCTGACGGAAATACAGCCGCAAGACGCCGTTAAACTGGAACATCTACTCATGGCCAGTATTGCTGATGATGGCATGCTCGGCTTTGGTGAATCCGACAGCGCCTTGATCGCCGATTATGTGGCTCACTTGGGGGCAAAACTGAACAATCATATTATTCATATCCTATTAATTGACGACGTAATGTCTGGGCGGGCCGCAGGCGTTGTTGTGGTTACTCAAATCGCCCATAAGACGTCATGTCATATAGCCGAACTGAGTAAAGTGATTATTGAGCCTACATTTCGAGGCGCGGGCTTGCTTAAAATGGGCCTGAGAAAGGTATGTCAGAAGGCCACCAGCATGGGGGTAACGCGGTTTATTTTTGACGTTAGAGAGGACACCCCGAGCGCCAAACTTTGGCATGCTTTGGGCTTTGAAACCTACGGCCGTTTAACCGACTATTCACACTACCAAGGAAAACTGCATGCAGGACTGTTTATGACAGCGCGTATCGAGGAACTGCATGCACGGTAACTACCGATACCATTAAGGGAGCTCCAATGACGATCAGTAAAAGCAGAAGGACACTGTCTCTGGCCACCCTGGCGATACGTGAAGGTGCAGCCATTGATACCTCGACGGTTAATTGCGAACCGCTGGCGCTAACCAGTAGCTACGTTTTTGAAAGCGCACAAGATGCCGAAGAGAAATTTGCGGGCAGGTCGATAGGTCATGTTTATAGCCGAATTTCAAATCCAACCGTGAGCGCGTTTGAGCAGCGCATCGCCGCATTGGAAAATGCCTATGGTGGCGTGGCTTTTAGTTCAGGCATGGCCGCAATTGACTCGGTCCTTATGGCCTACCTTAGACCTGGGGATCAGGTCGTCGTGGGTGGAAATGTATTCGGCACAACTGCATTTTTGTTTGTTAATTTCTACAATACTTGGGGCATTTCTATCGATTTTGTCGACTTGAGCCAAGAAAAAAACTGGCAGAATAAAATTAGCGATAAAACTCGTTTGGTGTTCTTTGAGACCCCGTCCAATCCAAACCTGAGGCTGACCAACATAGAGCGACTGAGTGCTAAAGCCCACCAACATGGCGCGCTGGTCGTAGTCGACAACACCTCGGGCACGCCCATTATGACGCAACCCATTGGGCTTGGTGCCGATATTGTGGTTCATTCTGCCGGCAAGTTCCTCGATGGCCAAGGCCGTGTGGGCGGCGGCGTCGTCTTAGGCGATGCGAGCGTATGCGAACAGATGCGCGCCATCGTGCGTTCCAAGGGTAACTGCATTAGCCCCTTTAACGCCTGGATTGTATTGAAGAGCCTTGAAACTCTTGATATTCGTATGCGGATGCACTCCGAAAACGCCCAAAAATTAGCGCAATATCTGACCAATAGCCCTTATGTTGACACAGTTTATTACCCTGGCCTGAACGATCACCCACAGCGCGACTTGGCACTCAAACAACACGCCAACAACCTCCACGGTGGCATTGTCTCTTTCGAACTCAAGGGGGACAAGGCCCGGGCATGGCGCTTTATTGATCGCCTGGAGTTAATCACCAATAGTACCAATATTGGCGATACCAAGACCCTTGTCACTCATCCTGCGAGCACTACCCACGGTCGCTTGACCTCGAAGCAAAAAAACATTTTTGGTATTAGCGATACCCTAATCAGAGTGTCAGTTGGCTTAGAAGACAGTCGCGATCTTCTTGCGGATATTGAGAATGCCCTAGTACACCTAACCCAAACGGATATAACAGGCCAATTTAAGGAGCTAAATCATGAACAAAGCGCATAGCCCCAGCGAGTTTCGACTGAAATTAGAATCTGACTTACATAATCATCTTACCTTAGACCATCCGATCATTGGCGAGTTGGTAAAACCCGAGCGTAACCTGGCACTAATGAAAGTCATGGCATTACAAGGTTATCAGCTCACCAAACACTTCCTAGAATACGTCGAACATCTGTTTTTTTACTGCCCGCTGGCTAAGCATAAAAGGAGACTGTTGTTTAACCTATTT
The DNA here is from genome assembly GCF_002795845.1 of Reinekea forsetii. Classification (GTDB taxonomy): domain Bacteria; phylum Pseudomonadota; class Gammaproteobacteria; order Pseudomonadales; family Natronospirillaceae; genus Reinekea; species Reinekea forsetii. The sequence continues at coordinate 868,324 of NZ_CP011797.1, read as the reverse complement.
GAAGAGGAGACGGGTCGGATTTCTAAAACGCGAAACCACGTCGTTCTGATGGAAAATTTTATTAGGGCGTTAGGGATTTCCGATGCAGAACGCGATGCTGCCAAGGCGTACCCTGAAACCCAGGCATTAATAGACTATCGAATGACCGCCGTAAAGGACCGTAGCCAATATCATATCGGTGCCGCGGCGGTCATGATCGCAAGCGAAGGTCAAAACTTGGAAACTCGAGCGGGTGCTGCCAGGCATGAGATACTGGGTAAGCTCTATGGTTTAACCGAGCAGGACCTATTGTTTTTCTCCGTTCACCAAAAAGAAGATATTGGCCATGTTAATGAGGGCCTAAACCTTGTCACGGATATTTGCACGACTAAAGATCTCCAAGATCAGGCACTTTTTGCCGTAAACCATACCTGTCAACTCTTTTGGAATATGTATAGCGGCGTCGCCCACCGCCATTGCCCCGCGATTTTGGCGGCCTAGAATGATCATGAATTGTGCTCAGCGCAGTGACTATTTCTCGAGTTCCTATGTCGAGGCCCGAAGCCGCTTCAACAGCAAAGCTCAGGTCCGGGGTCTAGTAGTGACCACCTACACCTTTGCCGGCAAGGGTGTAGCCGGCGAGGCATTGACTGCGGACACGGTTGAATTGGGCGATCCACGCAGTTCCAACGTTCTGTTTATTGTTAGCGGCACCCATGGCGTAGAAGGTTTTGCTGGGTCGGCTTGCCAACTTGCAGTGCTGGATCAGATCGATGCTTTGAAATTGGGAAATTGTCGAATTGTGCTGGTGCATGCCCTCAATCCCTTTGGCTTTTCATATTTTCGACGTAGCAATGAATATAATGTGGATATCAACCGAAATTTTTTGACTTCAAGGCCAACAGCCATAATAGACAAAAATCGGGAGCATGCTGTTATTCGGCAGTTGCGCAAGACCTCAAATGGCTACCAATCCCTAAAACTTTCTCTCATGTTGGTTTGGCAAATCATCCAGGGGAAAAAAGCAGCTTTGCAAAGTTTAATTACGGCAGGGCAATATGAAAACGAACGTGATCTTTTTTTTGGTGGAACCACTGCATCCGCGTCTGCGCAATTCTGGCAAGATCTGTTGGTGAAGTATCAATCAAATTCTTTGTATTTGATGGATATTCATACCGGCTTGGGGAAGCGGGGCCAAGCCTATATCTTGTCCGAAGCACAGAAATCGAGTGCGCAATATCAAGACAATCATCGCTTTTTCAAGCATTGCAATCTCGTCCATACCGCCAATGATGTCAGCATCAGTTCACAGCTCAGAGGTACTCTGTCAAGTCGATTACCCGAGCCCGATAAGGCAATTACATTGGAGTATGGGACTCGAGGTGGTCTGAGTGTTCTTTGTGCGTTGGCGCTTGAAAATTACCACTATTGGCATAACCGAGGAGAGCAGCCACATCGCCAGTCTGCCGACCGGCTAAAAGAAATTTTCATCCCTCAATCACGGCGCTGGCGAGCAGGCGTTATCGAGTCGTTTTGGCAAATATTAGAACGGCAAATTCAGCTCATTCACTCTAAACCCAAACAAGGCAGTCTATGACTCTGATAAAAAGGCACGCTCTGTTACTGCTAATCGTTGGCTTCGGGATTCTGGTGTCCCTGTTGTCGACCAGCATTAAAACGTCATACCAAGTTTTCTTTGTGGCAATGTCCGACGATTTTGGCCTCAGTCGTGGTGAATTTGCCTGGTCTGGTACGCTCTTTATGGCGGTCTTTGGCATCAGCTCGCCCATTGTCGGCTATATAGCCGATAGAATCGGTGCCAAACACACAATCATTGGTGGCCTGTTTTTCAGCGGGCTGCTATTTCTGTTAATGGCCCTGACCCAGAGTTTTACGTCCTTCTTATTGCTCTATGGCATCGGCGCGGCCTTCGCTTATACGGCCATTTCCTATGTTTCATTGGGCGTGTTGGTCGAGGAGATCAACGCACCCAAGCTCAGGGGGCTCATTTATGCTCTGGTGACCAACGGTGCGGCCCTGGGCTTTGTGTTTCTGGCACCGCTCTGGTTGTATCTCGAGGCGTTCTTGAGTTGGCGGGATATCTATTTGGCCACCGGCTTGGTGTTTGTTCTGCCGCTGACCCTACTGGCGATTGTCGTGTTGCGTTTTAGTGCTGTTGGCCAGGTACCGGTCGCTGATCAACCGGAGCCAGCTGTGCCTGAGAGGTTCCGGCAACGCTTGGCCAGGGTTTTTACCAATGCCAACTTCTACTACCTCTCTTTAGGGTTTCTAGGCTGTGGCGTCACTATGGCCTTTGTCGATATCCACCTGGTGGCACAACTAAAGGACATGGCCTTAAGCGCCAATTTTATTGCCCTGAGTCTGGTCGTACTGGGTGTTGCAGAGTTTATTGGCGGCATCGCAGCGGGTCTTATGTGTGATCGCTATCCGGCTCGCCTGGTGCTATCGGGGTTTTATCTGTTGCGTGCGGTGGCGGTATTCATTCTCTTCGCACTGCCGAGCCAGCTTGGCGTTCTGCTCTTCGCGGCGGTCTTTGGCCTGTCTTTTATGGGTACGGTGGTCGGCACGTCGGTGGTGTCCTTGACTATCTTCAGCAAGGAGATCAAGGGTTTTGCCTTTGGCTTTGTCTGGCTGTTCCATCAGATAGGGGCGGTTCTCGCCACCCAATTAGGCGCCAACCTCTATGATCTCAATGGCAACTATCAGTTGGTGCTATTGGTGACCGGCGTGATTGCCATGGTATCGGCATTGCTGGTGCTCAGGATTCGCATCCGCGTCGCGGACCCCAGCCGCGCGGATGCGGCCACAAGCGTACAGCGAGCCTAATGGCCCTTATCTTTATGCTATCGACTGTTTAGGGCGCCGTGCGACCGACTTTCGCTCTTCTGAAACAGACCAGCAATTGGTCTGTTTCCGGTTTAACGGTATGATGCCCTGAATTTGTTATGCTGGATTCCTCATGGCCAAACTTGCCTTTCGCCTCAATAATGTTCCGGTTGAAGAAGCCGACCTGGTTCGGTCGCTCTTGGTCGATCAGGAAATAGATTTTTATGAAACCACAGCCGGCCGCTGGGGTATCTCCGTCGCGGCCATATGGGTCAAGACCGATGAGGAGTTTACTCGCGCGCGTGAGTTGATCGAGCAGTTTCAGGTTGGCCACAGCCGAGCCATGCGCGACCAGTATACCGAGGACGTCAACGCCGGGCGCGTGCCGACGCTGTGGCAGCTGCTGCGTGCCAGCCCAGTGATTTTCATCACCTATTGGCTGCTCATTGGGGCCGTCGTGGTCATCAGCGTTTTGCCCATCTACGGTTATTTCAACTGAATCCGTTTCCCTGCCTCTAGAACCCGAGCAAGCGCTGGTCACAACGCTACCCGAAGCTTGAGTAACCCTCGACGCGACCACCCTAACTGGTTGGCCGCGCCGCAAGCTTGGAGAAAGGTTACAGTCGAACGATCAACTTACCCTCATTGGCACCGCTAAAGAACAAATTCAAGCCGGTCATGGCCGATTCCAAACCGTCCAAGACATGGCTTCGGTATTGGATTTTGCCGGCCATCAGATGAGGCATCAGCAAACCCAATAGAGCTGGTGCATCCTGAAAATGATCGGGCATGGTGAAGCCCTTAATGGTCAGGCGCTTCTTGATAATATTCATCCAGTTCGGGCCCGGTGCCGGCGTAGCCGTCAGGTAGTCGGCGATATGGCCGCAGACAACGATTCGGCCATGGGCATTCATGCGCGCAAAGACCAAATTTTGAATCTCGCCGCCGGTATTTTCAAAATAGATATCAATACCATCGGGGGTCAGCGCCTCGAGCTGATCGTTCAGGTTGCCTGCTTTGTAATCGATGGCGCCATCGAAGCCCAGCTCATCGATCAGCCAAGCACACTTCTCAGCACCACCGGCGACACCGATAACCCGTAAGCCTTCAGCCTTGGCCAACTGGCCAACGATCGAGCCGACCGAACCGGCCGCTCCCGACACCACTAGAGTTTCGCCCGCCTTAGGTTGACCAATACGATAGAGGCCCTGCGTCGCGGTAAGCCCCGGCAAGGCCAGCACCGAGAGCACCAGTTCGGCCGACAACGTGGCGTCAATTTTGGTCAGGCCCGTGCCGTTGCTGAGCACCCGCTCCTGCCAGCCGAACATACCTTGGACCTGATCGCCGACGGCAAAGTCTGGGTGATTCGATTCAACGACCACACCAAAACCGGACGAGCGCATCACCGAACCCAGATCGACCGGCGGAATATAGCTATCGGTGGCCGGACTCATCCAGCCCAACATAGCCGGATCGAGCGACATATGGGTGTGCTTAATCAGTAACTCGCCCGCTCCGGGGGTAGGTATTGGCAGGTGTACAACTTCAAACAGTTCAGGGCCGATGGCGGCGCCATAAGGGCGTTTGGCCAAGTTGATTGCGGTGTAAGTCGACATAGGGTTTCTCCAAGATTACTGGGTTAAGGGGCTCAGCCCGCTCGGCTCGATGCCGGCCGAACTGTTGAAACCAGTATTACCTAGATAAATAATCAGATAAACAGCAATATAAGCGAATGTTTATTGTCTTAAAAACAACAATGGAGGTCCAATGGACCAATTAAGGGCGTTGAACTACTTTATCGCCGTCGCCGAGACGGGCAACTTTACCGAGGCGGCGCGGCGCTTCTCCGTGCCGGCCTCGTCTGTCTCGCGCCGTATTGCCGATTTAGAGCAACAGCTCGGTGCCAACCTGTTCCAGCGCTCGACTCGGGTGGTCAAGCTCACCGAGGTGGGTCGGAACTACTTAAAGCAGGTTCGGCCCCTGGTGGCCCAATTGGCGCAAACCAATGAATCGGTGCGCGCCTATCAGACGGAGCCGATGGGAATCTTGCGAATTAGTTCAATGGTCGGTTTCGGTGAGCTCATGCTGCTGCCCCTGTTGGACGAATTTGCCAAGCGTTACCCCAAGGTCATCTTGGATATCAGTTTGACCGATGAATTGTCGACCCTGAACCGGGATGATATCGATATTGCGATCCGCGGGGGCTATGCCCCAAACGAGCGTGTGGTAGCCATTAAGTTGCTCGATAATCGTTTCTTTGCGGTTGCCGCACCGACCTATCTGGCCCGGGTTGGCGTGCCCGACCATCCTGCCGAACTGCGACAGCATGCCGGACTCTATTTTCGTACTCCGACGGGACCCACCCCCTGGCTCAGCTACTTCGACCAGCAATGGCAGGATGTCTCGGCACCGGCCGTGGGCATTTCCAATAATGGCACCTGGTTGATGGCGCAGACCCTCGCCGGCGCAGGCATAGTGTTGTTGCCCAAATGGGTGACCGAGCCCTATCTGGCGCGCGGCGAACTGATTTTGCTCGACCTGCAACCGAGTGTCACCATCACTTCGCACCCGGATGCGTCGGTATTCCTGCTCTATCAAAAACACCGCTACCTGGTGCCTAAGATTAAAAGCGCGGTCGACTTCCTGGTCGACCGGATTGCCCAAACGACCGCCACCGCTTAGCCGCTTGCCGCCGGCGCAGCAGCTCGCTCAGTGCAGTTTTAGGCGCGGACGTAGCACCTTATTCAGACTATCAGACAGGATACGCAGACCGGTCTTAAACCAACCGTGCAAGGCCAGTTGATGCATTCGATAGAGGGAGACATACATAAACCGAGCGATACGACCCTCGATCAACATGGTACCACGCGTTAGATTGCCCATCAGACTGCCGACCGTCGAATAGCGACTGAGATTTACTAAGGATCCATAATCGGTATAGACATAGGCTTTTAAGGTCGTTTCGCCGGCCAATTGCAGGCGGATATTTTGGTACACATGACTGGCCATCTGGTGCGCCGATTGGGCGCGTGGTGGCACGGTCTTACCGTCCGCCATCGGGCAGGAGGCGCAGTCACCGAGGGCATAAATATGATCGTCTAATGTGGTCTGCAGGGTGGGTCGAACCTGCCATTGGTTGATGCGATTGGTTGCCAAATCGGACATGGCGGCAAACTGGTCGGGCACCTTGATGCCGGCCGCCCAGACCAGAATATCGGCATCAATTACCTGCTCATCTTTGGTCACAAAGGCACCCGGATCGGACCGGGCAACCAGGGTATTGATCTTGACATCGATACCCAGAGCCACCAACTCCTTGTGCGCCGAGGCCGAAATACGTTCCGGCAATGCCGGCAAGATCCGCGGGCCAGCCTCGATCAAGGATATTTTCAGTTGTTCCGACTTCAGTTCACTGAGGCCGTAGGCGCGCATAATATTAAAGGTATTGTGCAATTCGGCCGACAGCTCCACGCCGGTAGCACCGGCTCCGACAATGGCGATTCGGTAAACCGCATCGGCATCGCTTTGCGCCCGACCATTCAACTTCAATAGGCCGTTCAACAACTTGCGGTGGAAGCGTTCCGCCTGGCTTGGGGCATCGAGGAAAATGGCATTATCGCGCACGCCAGGGGTGCCAAAATCATTGGTCACGCTGCCCAGGGCCAGCACCAGAATATCGTAGTTCAGGGTGCGTTCGGGCAGTACCGCCTGACCTTCATCATCGCTCAGTGGCGCCAGGGTGATGGTTTTTTCACTGCGATCGATACCGCTGAGGGAACCGAGCTTAAAACGAAAATGATGGTTAAAAGCATGGGCTCTATAGCTCAGAGAATCGACCCCCATATCCAGGCTGCCACTGGCGACCTCATGCAGCAGCGGCTTCCACAGATGGCTATTGTTGCGATCGATCAGCGTTACCTCGGCTTGCTTTTTTTTGCCATAGCGTCGGCCCAACTTGGTTGCCAGCTCCAAGCCGCCGGCGCCCCCACCCACTACAATAATTCGCATAACAAGATCCTATTTAAGGTCGAAAAGTTTAGGTTGGCGCAAGTATGAAACATTGACATTAAAGTACAACCGGTCTTTTCTGGGCCCGATGGGCCGGCTAGCGAACGCTGACGCGCACGCGCGCATGACCTAAGGCTTGAACAACCACCAAAACAGTATCCCCAGATTAATCATCAGAGTGAGCCAAAAGACCACCCGAAAACGTCTTTTAATCGTCTTGTGCCGCAGCCACTGTTGCGCCAACAATGCCCCAGGCCAACCCCCGAGCAGCGCCAACAGGTGCAGCAACCGCTCCGATGTGCGCCGCCAACCTTTTTTGGCCGCATACTTGTCCCAAGCGTAAACTACAAAGGTCACCAGGCTGGCCGCGCCATAGAAATACACCAAGCCCTTGGGTAACCAGCCGAACTGATACCCCAGTGCCAGTCCACCGACGGCGAACAGGAACAGAAGCTGGGAGATCCAGCGTCTCGACCGAGGTCTATAGCGCTTATCAGGGTGGGTGCTCATATGCTGGATTGGCCTAGAAAATGGGGGGGCAAGTGCGCAGTTTAGGGCTTACGGGTTTGGAGGCAACCCTTTATTCGGCGCGCCGGGCCAAGCTGACTCAGCCTGTCCACCGGAGTATCGGCGCAAATTGTGCCTGATAAGAGATTCAGGCCTTCAAAAAGGCGCGACAATAGATTACTGTATATAAATACAGTTAATTAGTTGCGGTTTAGCCTCTGATGCGTCTCTTTATTGCGGAAAAACCCAGCCTGGGCCGAGCCATTGCCGAGGTCCTGCCCAAGCCTCTGAAAAAAGGTGAGGGCTTTGTTACCGCCGCCAATGGCGATACGGTCAGCTGGTGCATCGGTCACCTGCTCGAGTTGCAGGCGCCTGAGGCCTATAACCCAGCCTTTAAGAAGTGGTCGCATGAGCATCTGCCGATCATTCCTGAAAAGTGGTTGCTGACGCCAAAACGCAACACCAGCAAGCAACTGGGCGTCTTACGCAGCCTGGTTAAACAGGCCAGTTCACTGGTGCATGCCGGCGACCCAGACCGAGAAGGCCAGTTATTGGTCGATGAACTGATCAACTTTTTAGGCGTCAAGGGCGATAAAAAAGCTGCGGTTCAGCGCTGCCTGATCAATGATCTCAATCCAGCCGCGGTCAGTCAGGCGGTAGCCAACTTACGCCGCAATCAAGACTTTATCCCCCTGTCGACCTCCGCCCTGGCGCGCTCCCGAGCCGACTGGCTCTATGGCATCAACCTAACCCGCGCCTATACGCTGCAAGGTCAGCAAGTCGGCTATAAGGGGGTGTTGTCGGTCGGGCGGGTGCAGACTCCAGTCTTGGGTTTGGTGGTCCGACGCGATCTGGCGATAGCAGCCTTTGTCAGCCATCCCTTTTATGAAGTCTGGGCCCAATTGGCAACAGCAACCGGCGAACGCTTCAAGGCCAAATGGCAACCGAGCGCGGCCTGCCAGCCCTATCTCGATGAGCAAGGGCGCAATTTGTCGCGCGCGTTAGCCGACAATGTTGCGCGCCGGATCAGTGGCCAAACTGGCACCGTGAGTCGACTGCAACGCGAGCATAAAAAGCAGTCTGCGGCGCTGCCCTATAGTCTGTCGACTCTGCAGATCGATGCCAGCAAGGCCTTCGGCCTGAGCGCACAACAAACCTTGGATATTTGCCAAGAGTTGTACGAAAAATACCAGCTGATCACCTATCCGCGCTCGGACTGTCGCTTTCTGCCCACCGAGCATCACAGCCAGGCGGCCACCGTGGTGGCCGCCATCGAGCACAACCTGGGCCAGCTCAACGGCCAGGCCATTGCCACCCTGCCGCTTAATTTGCAGCAAAAATCTCGCGCCTGGAACGACACCAAGGTCAGCGCCCACCACGCCATCATCCCAACACTGAAACGACACAGCGGCCTCAGTAAGGCACAGGGTCAGGTCTATGGCCTGGTCAGTCGTAACTATTTGATCCAGTTTATGGCGCCCTATGAATTTGCCAGCACCGAGGTTGAGGTCAGCATTGCGGCCGGTAGCTTTATCGCCAAGGCGATAGAACCCAAGGTTGAGGGCTGGAAGCAGCTGTTTCCGAAGCGTTCGGCCAAGGCTGGCGATCCGGCTGAGGACGCTGACCAGCTGTTGCCCAACCTGACCAAGGGGCAGCTGCTGAGCTCGCTGCAGGCCGATCTGCTGGAGAAGGCCACCAGTGCGCCCAAGCCCTACAGCGACGCCACACTGCTGGCGGCCATGACTGGGATCGGAGCACACGTCAGCGATCCGGCGGTACGCAAGATTCTTAAGGATACCGATGGCTTAGGCACCGAAGCCACACGCGCCGGCATCATCGAGCTGTTGTTTAAGCGCGGTTTTCTGCTGCGCCAGGGCAAGAGCATTGTTGCCACCGATACCGGGCGTATCTTTATCACCGCCTTGCCCGATGTCGCGACGACACCCGATATGACGGCACAGTGGGAGGCCCAACTCACCGCCATCGCCGAGGGGCGTGGCCAATACCAGGCCCTAATGGACCCCTTGACTGAACAATTGCAAGCTATGACATTGGCCAGTCGCAGTGTGGTGCCGACGCAATTGAAAGGACTGGGGACGGCTAAGGTATTCGGTAAAAAGAAACGTGCGCGCAAGAAAACCAGTGCCTAACAAGCGACACATAATAACCGGCTAGGCGGCTACTGCATCGGGTCTCGGCCATTAGGGGGTGTCGGGAAAATAGTCCACCAGTCGGGTTTGCAAAAAATCCCAAAAAGTTTTAATTCGGATGGTATTGCGCAAGTCCTTATTGGCGAGCAACCAGACCTGGGAATTAAACTGGGCCGGTAATCGATAGAGTTCCTGCAGCGGCTCAGAGCGTAACTCTGGCAGCAAAGCAATACCCAAATGCTGCAGGGCACACTGGTAAGCACCGATGATCCGGTTGGTTGCAACCGGCCGCGGGTTATTCAATGTCTTTTCATTAAACCAGCGCGCCGCCGGTGAAGCGAACAGCCGATAGGGTATAACCGGCAGTCCATCAAACACATAATCTCCTGATTCGAAATTAATATTATGCGTCTGAATAAATTCCTGACTGGCAAAGAGACCCCAATGCACGTCGCGAATTTTGCGGCCTATCAGGTTGTCGGGTACTGCCGAGCTGGCCCGAATTGCGATATCGGCTTCACGATTGGAAATATTCAATGAGCGAACATCTTCCAAAATTTCAAACTCAACCTTCGGATAGCTCAACTGAAATTCGGCGATAATCGAGGGCAGTAACTCAAAGGCGATTTCACCCGGTGCCGTGATGCGAATCAGGCCACGTATTTCGGTGAGCCGTGCCTGAGACTGAAAATGTATGCTGCCCACCAACGAGGCCATTCTCCGAGCGTCGGCTAAGATGGCCTCACCCGGCTCGGTTAACAGATAACCGCTGCGGCTCGACGTGAACAACTGGCAATCTAAGTGTTCCTCCAGGCTCTGCATTTTCCGCCACACCGTCGTATGATTTACGCCCAGATGTTTGGCCGCGGCCTTAAGCGAACCGGAGTCGGCTACTGCGATGAGATATTTTAAATCATTCCAGTCCATATCCAGTACCTCTAGGTAGAAATATTGCAATTATGCAATTTAACTTTGCATTAACTATCGTATCACTGCTAATTTAAAATAGATAAGCTGGAGCTAACCTAATAAGGATTCAAACTATGAACAAAATTAAAATAAGCTTCTATGCGCTCAGTGGACTGTTTTCACTGGCCATGGCGGCGACCGCAATGGCCAAGCTGACAACCAATCCAGCCCTGGTGCAATCGTTTGATGCCATGGGATACCCACTGTTTTTAATGACCATACTCGGCGTCGCCTATCTGATTGGCATCGCTGCAATACTCCAGCCGGTCTCCGATACGCTGCGCCAATGGGGTTATGCAGGTTTCTCAGTGGCGTTAGTGGGTGCCGTAGCGTCGCATATACTCAGTGGTGATCCGATAGCCAATGCGGTTCCAGGCTTGTTTTTATTGGTTATTTTGGCTGTTACCGTGGTACTAGAACGGCAATACCGCAACCAATAAAGCGCCCCGATCGCCCAGTGCGACTGCGGTTTGTAGTTATAAATAAAGGCGCCTGAATGGGCGCCTTTTTTATGTCACCTAGTCCTAAAAACACGGACCCCAGCCGTGCATCCGAATATTCGCCCCCGCTAAATAAGTAAATAATAATATACGTGCTATATTGGTCCTTCGCATTAACCGTTCGCATCCTCGCACAGGGCCCTTAGATGACTGACTTTCTGGAACAGCTCGGGGACGATAACCTCCTAATTCTGACTGGTGTCATCGTTGGATTGCTATTTGGTGTCGCGGCGCAACAGAGCCGATTTTGTCTGCGTGCTGCTACCATCGAGTTTTGGCATGCTCACCTGGGTCCTAAGGTCGCCATTTGGTTGCTGGTCTTTTCAACCGCCCTGGTATTGACCCAGTTGCAGTTCAGTCTCGGCACTCTATCGCCCGATTCGATCCGCCAACTCACCGGTACTGGGTCGCTTTCCGGCGCGATCGTGGGCGGCCTGATGTTTGGCGCAGGCATGATTTTAGCCCGAGGCTGTGCCAGCCGACTGCTGGTGCTGTCGGCGACCGGGAATATGCGCGCCCTAACCACCGGCCTAATAGTCACCATTATCGCGCAAGCGGCCTATACCGGCATATTATCACCGCTGCGCGAATGGATTACTGCTTGGTGGCTTATTTCCGGCAATGTCCGAAATCTAGCCTTTTATCTGCCCAATGGTGCGCCGTTTATGGTTTCGCTGCTGCTTATGGCATTTAGCATTTTGATTACCCTACGCAATCGCCTCTCTACCAAGGTGATCGGCTATTCGGTGCTCACCGGATGTTCAATTGCGCTGGGCTGGTTGATGACCAGCTGGCATGCCTCTTGGTCGTATGAAATCGTCAAGATCCAATCGGTCACCTTCACTGGCCCTTCCGCCGATACCCTGATGGCCGTGATTACCTCGCCGACTCTTCCGCTTAACTTCGGGACCGGACTGGTACCGGGCGTTTTTCTGGGGTCCATGCTGGCGTCGCTTGTAACCAAGGAATTCCAGCTGGAAGCCTTTACCGCTGACACCGGTATGATTCGCTATCTCATCGGCGCACCCCTGATGGGCTTCGGTGGCATGTTGGCGGGGGGCTGTGCGGTCGGTGCTGGGGTCACCGGTGGTGCCGTGCTGTCACTGACATCCTGGACTGCGCTGCTGTTTATGTGGCTCGGTGCCGGTATGACCGATCGTCTGATAATGAGGACACAAACTTAGAGGCCCAAATTACCGAGGGCATCTTCTGGTAGGTAAAGGGATTTGGGGGCACGGGCAAGGCTGCAAATTGAATCGTCAGGCAGTTCACGCGACTGCCTGATAAAAACTGCGTTCAGGCCGATGACTTTAACCCAGCTTGCGATAGCCGATCAGGCCGCCGGCAAGGTATCCCTGTTGGGACAAGCCCTTTCATTTACAACTTCGGGGTAAAACTAAATTAAAAGTGTGTCCAATTCATAAAGGATTAGTTTGGAGTATGGGAGCGAGGCGAGTTTATTCGGGGCTTGTCTGAGGACCGCCGAGCCCTCACTCGCTTTGCGGTCTCAGGTAATGACTCGGCTGTTGCAGGCTTTTTTACAAAGTCCGAATCATTATACTTAGGGTTTTGTAGTCCTTATCAAACTGACGGATGCCTTCGGCCAGTTTTTCATGGGCCATTTCGTCGTTATTCATAGCCAATCGGAAAGCGGCTTCGGAGCTGTCGATGGTCGCTGGAGATTGAATGCTTTGGTCGCTCAGCGCGCAGGTTAAATGACCTTCAATCTGACCCAGTTCTTGTAACAGGGCAGGGCTGATTGTCAGTCGATCACAGCCAGACAGATCGGTGATCTGTTTAATCGAACGAAAACTGGCGGCCATTACCACTGTTGGGTATTTGTGACTTTTGAAATAGTGGTAAATCTGCTGTACCGACGCAACACCTGGGTCGGCTTGTGTGGCAAAGTCAGCACCGCCACGCTGCTGGTACCAGTCATAGATACGGCCGACAAAGGGTGAAATCAAATAGACGCCGGCTTCTGCTGCCGCAACTGCCTGCACCAGATTGAACACTAGGGTAAGGTTACAACGAATGCCTTCCTGCTCCAATTTTTTAGCCGCTTGAATACCTTCCCAGGTTGAGGCCAGCTTAATGAGCACGCGTTCTTTTGCCACGCCATGTTGCGCATAAAGGGCAATCAGCTGTCGGGCTTTGGCGATCATGGCCGGGGTATCGAAGGACAATACTGCGGCGACTTCGGTTGATACTACGCCCGAAACCAGTTTGCTTAGCTCGACGCCAAAGGCGACCGAGATGCGATCGATGGCGTCGTCTTGCCAGTCGTCCGGGTTTTCTAGACGAGCGGCGGCGACAGCTGATTGCACGAGCGACTGATAGTCCGCCATCTGGGCGACTTTTAGGATCAACGAAGGGTTGGTGGTCACATCTCGAGGCTGATACTGGCGGATTAGGGAAAAGTCACCGGTGTCGGCAACCACTGTCGATAATTCTTTTAACTGTTCTAAAAGGTAGGCCATATTAATCTTTCACTTCTCCGAAGGTTTAGAGCTCGTCTGCCCGTAATAAGCATTCTTGCCATGTTTACGCAGATAATGTTTATTCAGTAGCGCTTGATTAATGCGCCGGACATTGGGATTAATCAACAGGGTGTTCAGCGCCATTTTTGCCACCTCTTCGATCACCACGGCATTGTGTACAGCATTCTTGGGCGTTTCGCCCCAGGCGAAGGGCGCATGCTCGCGCACCAACATACCAGGAATGGCCAAGACGTCGTCGACAGTTAGATGCTCAAGCATGACCAGACCGGTATTTCTTTCATAGTCGGTAGCAATTTCGGCATCGGTCAGGGCACGTGCGCAGGGTATATCGCCGAAAAAATAGTCGGCATGGGTCGTGCCCAGTGCCGGTATCGCGGCACCGGCTTGGGCCCAGGCGGTAGCCGCAGCAGAGTGAGTATGCACCACACCGCCAATAGCGGGACAGTTTTGGTACAAGACCAGATGCGTTGCCGTATCCGAAGAAGGCTTTAGGCCACCTTCAAGCACGTCACCGGAGAGATTCAACACAACCATATTTTCCGGCGACAAATCGGCGTAGGCCACACCACTGGGTTTGATCACGACCAGGCCCAACTCACGGTCGATACCGCTGACATTGCCCCAGGTAAATGTCACCAAACCGTATTGCTGCAAAGCCATATTAGCCTCGTATACGGCGGTTCTTAATGCCATCACTAACATCTACTTGCCCTGCCCTTGGTTATGGCTGGCCACCACTTGTGCTTCAACCAACGCAGCCTGTTGCAGATATTGCTGATAGCGCTGCTGATAAACATCACTGGTGGCCCTGCGAGGTTCGTAAAGCTTTTCGGTTTTACTGGCCAGATTCAGCTGGGCCTGTTCAATAGTCGGATACAGTCCGGCGGCGACTGCGCTACAGATGGCTGCCCCCAGGGCGCAACACTGTTCGGAAGCCTTCACTTCGATAGGTTTGTTTAAGACATCGGCACACAATTGCATCACCGCTGGCGACTTTTTCGAAATACCGCCGATGGCAATCACCTTATTGATGGCAACGCCTTGCTCTTCAAAACACTCGTTTATTTTTTTTGCACCGAAGGCGGTAGATTCAACAACAGCGTGGAACAGGTCCAGGGTCTGAGTGCTGAGGTCCATATTAAAAAATGCAGCCTTAAGCCGTTGGTTGGCATGCGGTGTACGACGGCCATTAATCCAGTCCAACGCAACCGGCTTACTCTCGTTAATCTGGTAGTTTTCCAGCGCCACACCAAGCTTGCTCAACAGCGCCTTTTCGATACTCTCGACAGTAGTAGCCGGCAGATCGGCATTGAGCACCGGCCACATCAGTAAGTTTTTAAACCAGGCATAGTAGTCACCGAAGGCAGACTGTCCGGCTTCCAAACCGATCTTGCCCGGGACAACCGAGCCGTCGACCTGACCGCAAATACCATCAATGCAACGGTCACCCAAACTGCTATAGGTTGCCGTCACAATGTCGCAAGTGCTGGTGCCGATGACCTTAACCAGTTCGTTATCTTGCGCCCCTGCACCGACCGCTCCCAAATGACTGTCAAACGCACCGACCGCAACGACGACGTCATCACTTAGACCCAGGTTGGCGGCCCATTCGCTATTGACCCGGCCGACGGACTGATCGCTGGTATAGGTGGTATCACCAATATTATCCTTAACCGCTGACAATTTGAGATCAAGTGTGGCAAAAAATTTATTTTCCGGTAAACCGCCCCAAATTTCGTTCCACAACAGTTTGTGGCCACTGGCACAACGTGACCGCTTGAGAAATTTAGGTGAGGTGGTGCCGGTCAAAACAGCTGGAATCCAATCACACATTTCGACAAAACTATGTAACGACTTGGTCACCTGAGGGTTACGGCGGATGACCCGCAACAACTTTGCCCAATACCACTCAGAGGAATAACTGCCGCCGACAAAGCGGGTAAAGTCGGTCGACCAATTTTTCGCCGCCAGGGTGATTTCTTCTGCTTCATCGATCGAAGTATGGTCCTTCCAGAGGATAAACATAGCATCTGGATCGGTTTTAAATTCATCGCGCAACGCTAGGGCCATGCCATAGCGGTCGATCGCTATCGGGGTCGAACCGGTGGTGTCTATGCCGATGGCGCGAATGCCGGCAAACACGGCGTCACCCACTTCCGCTTTGAGGGAAACGGCTGCCTCGGTCATTGCCGCTAAAATATCGGCTGGGTGTTGGCGGTACTGTTGTATTTCTGGTTTACAGAACTCACCTTTGGCCCATTGCTGGAAATAACTAACGGCCTCACCAACCTCTTCGCCGGTCACTGCGTTAACCACTAACCAGCGAACCGAATCGGTGCCAAAGTCTATGCCTGCGACATACTGTGTGGTCATCTAATATCTTCCTTTTGTAGTTGTTTTACGAATCCCTGTTACTTTGCCTATGTATGGATCTTATCGTTATAGATAATTGTGCTATTTATATTAATTATCGTCGCCACATTATCGAAAGCTTTTGCTAACATAAGCACAAAATAAGCATAAGTGGTTGATTTTAATATGGTTATTTAAAATAAAGCCATTTTCCTGTTAGTTAGATCAGAAACAAGACTTTTCCTATAAACATGGATATATTAACTGGACATCGACAACAATAAGACGCAAGCGATGACAGACGAAAATTTAGACCCTCTTAAACCAGGGTATCCCTTTAATGCGCATCTCGTTTCGGGCATCACACCGATAGTGAAGGGTGATGAGCTCGATTTTTGGATTGACCGGCCTAAAGGCCTGAAGGGTATTATCCTCAATCTAACGGTATCTGGTGCCGGCCTGGTATTTCCGGGTACGCCGCAGGAGCAGACTGTCCGATCCGGTAATCTGATGTTAATCCCGGCCGGGACCAAACACGATTACGGCCGGCATCCGGATTTTCACAACTGGTACCATCGCTGGGTCTATTTTAGACCTCGGGCGACCTGGATGGATTGGCTGAAGTGGACTAAAACCCATAATGGCGTCGGCTTTCTTGACTTAGAAGAGTGCAAAACATGCGAGGCCTTACCGATCATTGAGCCGTTATTTCAGTCCATCGATCAAAGTTGCAAAACGCACTCGATTGTCGCCGAAGAACTGAGTTTGAATTTACTAGAGCAGGTCCTCATTCGCTGTCGGGAATACGACAACGCCCGCCCAAAATTGCCGGTTGATCATCGGATCTTACGCGTCTGCCAATTTATTAATGAGAACCTCTCCAAGGAGCTTTCTGTTGAGGAACTCTCGCGCGTCGCCTGCATGTCCAATTCACGCTTCTCGCACCTGTTTAAGAAGCAATTAGGAGTATCCGTACGGCAGTGGATTGAAGATCAGCGAATCAGCCTGGCGCGCCAATTGTTAATCACCACAGACCTGGCTGTTAATCAGATTTCCGGTTATCTGGGTTATCAGGATGCGCTCTACTTTTCCAGGGTCTTTAAGAAGAACCTGGGCGTAAGTCCGCGTGATTTCCGCCAAACGCATTTATAAAACTCAACACCCGATATGTAGGCACTGAAAGAGACATGATTGTCCATAAAGTAGTTCGGATTCGCCATTTATTAATCGATGCTCAAGCGCCACTATTAATATTATTCGAAGGTTCGGTCCGTCTATTATCAAGACTTTAGGCACGGGCCAATTTTCAAGCGAAATGCTGAACACCCTAAATCTGTTTTAGTAGGAGTTATCATGTCAATTGAACCAAATGCCAAGGTCTGGTTTGTTACCGGCTCACAACACCTTTACGGTGAAAAGGTACTAAATCAGGTCAATGTCAACAGCCAGGAGATTGCGCTGGGTCTGTCGAACAGTGAGCACATCAGTACCGAAGTCGTGTTCAAGCCCACTGTGACGACACCGTCAGAAATTACCCGGATGTGCCAGGAAGCCAATATGGACGATTCCTGCATCGGCATTATTTTCTGGATGCACACCTTTTCACCGTCGAAGATGTGGATCGATGGGTTATTGAAATTGCAAAAGCCCTGGATGCACCTGCACACACAATTTAATGTTGAATTACCATGGCATGAAATTGATATGAATTTTATGAACCTTAACCAGAGTGCTCACGGTTGTCGTGAATTTGGTTTTATCGGCACGCGTCTCGGCATCGACCGCCATGTTGTCGCGGGGCATTGGCAAACTGCTAAAGTGCAACAGCGTGTCGGTACTTGGGTCCGTGTGGCTACTGCCTGGTCTGCGTGTCAAACGCTGAAAGTCGCCCGCTTTGGTGACAATATGCGTCAGGTCGCTGTGACCGAGGGTAATAAGGTTTCCGCCCAAATTCAGTTTGGTTATGAAGTTCATGCCTACAGCTTGGGCGCCTTAACGGCTTATATCAATGCGGTCAGCGATGCCGATGTGGCTAGCCTGGTCGACGAATACGTCACCCTCTACAACTTAGGATTCTCCTTAACTGAAGATGCCCATAAGGCTGAGATGTTGCGAAATGAAGCGCGCCTGGAATTAGGCCTGGAACGCTTCTTAATCAATCATCAGTGCGGCGCATTTACCAACACTTTTGAGGATCTGACCGGAATGTCCAACCTTCCTGGTTTGGCAACACAAAGACTGATGGCAAAGGGTTACGGTTACGGCGGCGAAGGGGACTGGAAAACAGCGGCAATGGTCCGCATCATGAAGGTTATGTCCCAGGGTTTAACCGGCGGTACCTCGTTTATGGAAGACTACACCTACCATTTCGGCGAAAATGGTCAGGTGCTTGGCGCCCATATGCTGGAAGTATGCCCATCGATTACCGACCAAAAGCCGATCCTCGATGTCCATCGCCATACCATTGGGTGCAAAGCAGATATTGCCCGCCTGAAGTTTACTGCAGCGAGCGGTCCGTCCATCAATGTCACGACAATCGATCTGGGCAATCGCTTCCGAATGATCGTTAACAAACTGGAAACAGTACAACCGCCGCAGCCACTGGTGAACTTACCTGTTGCGCACGCGTTGTGGAATCCATTACCGAGTCTGGAAACATCGGCTGAAGCTTGGATTCTAGCCGGCGGTGCCCACCACTCGTCTTACAGTCAGGCGATAACACCGGAAATGATGGAACTGTTTGCCAGCATGGCCGGCATCGAAGTTTGTGTCATCGACGAACTGACCACGATCCGGCCCTTTAAAGAACAACTGCGCAATAACGACCTCTATTTCAATGGCAGGATTCGTCAATAGTTCTTGAGTCCTCATACCCACTTATTGTTGAGAAGCTTGGCGCCCTAGGGTGCCTTTTTTTGCCTGTAGGAAGGTGAACGTCGAGGCTTCGTGCAATTCCTAATTCGTCCAGAAACCCTTCAAAACCTTGATCCATGGCGCATTACTGTTGCAGTCGTCATTCCAGTGCACTCAAGGTTGCACAACCAAAAGTCTCTTTGCCGGGCCGAGTGGCCCAACCTAGGTTGATGGGCCGGGCATTAATTGATCGGCCCGGCGACAAAAGCTAAACCGAGTCTAGAGCGTAGTGTTCAATTAAGCTTGCACACTAATATCGGTAACCAAGCTCAAAAAAACATCCAAAAAAAGCCAGCATGAGCTGGCTTTGTTATATATCTGGAACTAAATCATCAAGCAGACTTGTTCTTGTTATGGACGTCAAAGATCACTGCAGCTAATAACACCAAGCCTTTGATTACTTGCTGCCAATCGATACCCACACCCATGATCGACATGCCGTTATTCATCACGCCCATAATAAAGGCACCGATGACCGCACCAATAATCTTACCGACACCGCCCTGCATAGACGCGCCACCGATAAAGACCGCCGCAATAACATCCAATTCGAATGCTAGGCCAGCTTTCGGCGTGGCGGTATTCAACCGTGCGGCAAAGACCAGCCCGGCCAACGCGGCCAACACCCCCATATTAACAAATGTCAGAAACGTCAGGCGCTTGGTGTTGATACCAGACAGCATGGCCGCCTTCTCATTACCGCCAATAGCGTAGATGCGTCGACCGATAGTGGTATTGTTGGTAATTAAGGTATAGAGGCAAATTAGCAGGGCCATAATAATCAGAACGTTAGGCAGGCCTTGATAGGTCGACAACAGATAAATCAGGTAGCTGACTGCAACAGTCAATAGCAGGTTTTTAATTACAAATACCTGCATTGGTTCGACTGCCAATTGATGCGCCTGTTGCTTAAGGCGCGAGCGGTAGCTGGCGATAGTCATGAATATCGCGGCACCGACACCGAGTATAAAGGATGTCATGTGGAATCCGTCGAAGTTAAAGAAGTCAGGAATAAAACCAGAGCTGAGCTTCTGGAACACCTCGGGGAATGGACCCACCGACTGACCATTCAATAAAGCTAGGGTTAAGCCTTTGAACACTAACATACCGGCCAGCGTCACAATAAAGGCGGGAATCCGATAGTAAGCGATCCAATAGCCTTGCGCCGCGCCGATAATACCACCGGCAACCAAACAGACGAGTACGGTCGGGAAGTAATGCCAGTTATAATTGACCATCAGGACGGCCGCCAGGGCGCCAATGAAACCGACCACGGAGCCGACCGACAAGTCGATATGACCACCTACAATGACTAACAACATGCCCACAGCCATAATAATGATATAGCTATTTTGCAATATCAGATTAGTCAGGTTCAGGGGCATCAATAACACCCCATGGGTTAGAAACTGAAAAAAGCCCATGATCACTACGAGCGCGATTAACATGCCGAACTCACGGATATTGCCTTTCAAGAAACTCATAGATTGCTGATTTTCGTCGGACTTTTCAGGACTCGAAACTGTTTGCTTAGACATGGGTTATCTCCCCGCCTGTAGGATTTTTGACATAATAGCTTCTTGTGAAGCCTCTTCGCGTGTCATCTCAGCGATAATTTCGCCTTCGTTCATGACATAAATTCGATCACACATACCCAGCAACTCCGGCATTTCAGATGAAATCATCAGCACGCCCTTACCCTGCGCTGCCAGACTGTCAATAATGCCGTAGATCTCGTATTTGGCACCGACATCAATACCGCGAGTCGGTTCATCCAAAATAAGAATTTCCGGATTAGCGAATAGCCACTTCGATAAAACAACCTTCTGTTGATTACCGCCGGACAGATTGATAGTTTTTTGGTAAATACTTGGGCACTTGATATTTAGGTCACGTTGGAAAGTCTTGGCTGTATTGGCTTCGAGGTTTTCATCAATCACACCACGCTTCGAGACCTGTTCGAGATTGGCCAAGGTTATGTTTTTCTTGATGTCCTCCATGAGCACCAGACCATAGTTCTTACGGTCTTCGGTGACGTAGGCCAATCCACTTTTAACAGCGGCGCCGACATTTTTTAATTGCAGCTCTTTGTCGTGCAAAAAAACCTGACCCGATATTTTCTGACCATAGGACCGCCCAAAGACACTCATGGCCAACTCTGTGCGGCCTGATCC
Source organism: Reinekea forsetii (assembly GCF_002795845.1). GTDB lineage: Bacteria > Pseudomonadota > Gammaproteobacteria > Pseudomonadales > Natronospirillaceae > Reinekea > Reinekea forsetii. Next base: position 847,424 of record NZ_CP011797.1, on the reverse strand, counting down.
CATCAAGCCTGCGACACCCACAATTTCACCACGCCTTACATTCAGACTGGCATTTTTAACCACCTGCCGCTCAGAATTTTGATGATGGAAGACATTCCAGTTTTTAATTTCAAAAACTTTTTCGCCGATTGTCGATGTCTTAAGGGGGAAACGATCTTCGAGTGCCCGACCCACCATATGCCGAATAATTTCAGCTTCTTCGATGGGTTGCTCCAGACAATTGAGAGTCTTAACCGACGCACCGTCACGGATCACCGTGACCGTATCAGCTACTTTACGAATTTCATTGAGCTTGTGTGAAATCAAGATGGACGCGATACCCTGGGCCTTAAATTCTAACAACAACGCCAAGAGGGCATCACTATCTTTTTCATTGAGGCTGGCCGTCGGCTCATCGAGGATTAACAACTTGACGTTTTTAGACAACGCCTTAGCGATCTCGACCAACTGTTGCTTACCCACACCTATATCGATAATCAGCGTATCGGGTGAATCCGATAATCCGACCTTCTTCAGTAAATTCTTGGTTTTATTAAAGGTTTTTTGCCAATTAATAACACCACGATGATCTTGTTCATTGCCCAGGAATATATTCTCGGCAATTGACAGTTGTGGCACCAGCGTGAGCTCCTGGTGAATAATAATGATGCCTTTCTTTTCACTGGCAGCGATGGAGTCAAAAGATTGGACTTCGCCTTCAAACACTATATCGCCGGTATAGGAGCTAGCGGGATGAACTCCGCTCAATACTTTCATCAAGGTTGACTTACCTGCGCCATTTTCCCCGACCAGAGCGTGGATTTCACCTTGCTTAACTGAAATACTCACATTGTCCAGCGCTTTAACGCCAGGGAAGACCTTACTGATGCCTTTCATTTCTAAAATGGCATTCATGTGGAAACCTCTTTATGCACACCATGAACAAAAAAGAAACCCGACCGAGCGGCCGGGTAGGATCCGTTCTTAGAACTGGCTCTTTTTGTAGTAACCACCGCCTAACAGCACGTCTTCCCAGTTAGAGACGTCAACGCTGACTGGCTTCAACAGGTAAGAAGGGATTACCTTAACGCCATTATCATAAGTCTTGGTGTCATTGATTTCAGGAGTAGTACCCTTGAAGATAGCATCAACCATGCTGACGGTAACACGGGCTAACTCACGAGTGTCTTTGAATACGGTAGAGGTTTGTTCACCGGCGATCATTGACTTAACAGACTGCAATTCAGCATCTTGACCAGTAATGACGGGCATCGGGATACTCGCACTGCCATAACCAACACCTTTCAATGATGAAATTACACCGATGCTCAAGCCATCATAGGGTGACAAGATCGCATCAACACGACCACCTGAATAGTAAGCGCTTAGCAGGTTATCCATGCGAGCTTGGGCCACTGCGCCATCCCAACGTAAGGTAGAAACCTTATCCATGCCTACCTGACCACTTTGTACGACCAAAGTGCCCTTATCGATGTAAGGCTGTAATACAGACATAGCACCGTTATAGAAGAAGTAAGCGTTGTTATCATCTGGTGAACCACCAAACAATTCAACATTGAAAGGGCCCTTACCAGCGGCTAAACCCAAGGCTTTTTCGATATATTCAGCCTGCAACACACCTACTTGGAAATTATCAAAGGTTGCATAATAGTCGACATTGGCTGAGTCACGGATCAAACGGTCATAGGCTACAACCTGGATACCGCGGTCTGCAGCTTGCTGGAGTGCGGTAGACAGTGTTGTACCATCGATGGCGGCAATAACCAACACATCAACACCACGCACAATCATGTTTTCAATTTGCGACAGCTGTGTAGGGATATCATCATCGGCATATTGCAGCAAAGTGTTGTAACCAGCTGACTTAAATTGACCGACCATGCTGTCGCCATCGGAGATCCAACGCGCCGAAGACTTAGTTGGCATAGAGATACCGACCAAGTCCTTAGCCATAGCAATACTCGGCATTACAGCCATGCACGCCACAATGGCGACGGCGGTTAGAGTTTTGAATTTATTCATTGTAAATCTCCTGCAGTGCATTGATTTCACCTATCTAGGATTATCGTGACACTTATAGTGTTGTTATAAAGGAAAATGTTTTATGGCCAAGAACTCCTAAGCAGCAAGTTTTCAGCTCATGATTTGTAGTGTACTAGGCTATCTTCTAAAAAATATATCCACCCCTATAACGTAGCTATTTTATCCATTAATTCAGCAATTAATGGTCGACTAATCCAGATCTCAAGGACCTTTAGCGCCTTATTTCACTCGAAATCAACTCACATTAGTTCGGCTCGAAGAATGCGCTACAGCCATACAGTCGTTTGTTATAGCAGGAATATCCATACCTTCGCTCTATTTTTACCGGTTGAACTGAATTCAACATACCTAATGCAGACTAATTACCCGAAGGGATGGAAAGTGAATATTCACGGTTGGTTGCAAAACACTGGAGACTTTGCCATTTGAGTTGTTTAGAGTTCTTGTTATGGCTTGATTTCAGACTATCTGGGTGACAAGTGAAGGATGGTCGGTAGCTGAGGTCTTAGATCCGTTTGACAATGGCTGAGCGCTCGAATGCCCTGCACTTTGAGTAAAGTCTGCAACAGCCGCCCTATATTCTATTTATCCACCACTGATACTATTTTTTTCCCAAATTTGGCGCAGAGCCCCAAAAAATAAAGCAAAAATGTCAAAAAAATAAACACCTACTCATTGCACTAGACCTGTCACGGCCTGCCCCATCCTTATGATTTTTTATGAGAACGGCATGTTATCAGGCATTACCAACTTTCCACAACTCTTACACCTTAATTCCAGGACGGCCTAAAACCCTAGACCAGCGCCAGTTCAAATAGCTAGCATGTTCTTCGCCGGGCAAGTTGTATTACTCACAATGCACCCGCATGAATTTTTTCAAATTGCGGTTCCAGCTGAATTCGCTATGAGGGGTACAAACCTATAGTCTGGATGTCATTCCCCTAGCAACCAACACCAACTCGGATGAAGACGATATATGGTTTAATCTTAGCTTCGAGATGATAGCAAGCATCACAGTGACCTTTTCACTAACCAACTTGACGGCTAATGGTAAAGGCACCAAAGGCAATATCTAGGGGCCAGAGCCAGCTAAGCTTACATAATTGACCTTAGGCTTGATTGGTTTGGGTCCAGCGCGCTGCCGCAGCGCCAAATGCACAAAGCACAAAGCACAAAGCACAAAGCACAAAGCACAAAGCACAAAGCACAAAAAAACCACGCCTGAGCGTGGTTTTTTTGTCTGGCGAAAAGCCAGCTAATTCAGGTTCGGGTATTCAGCCTAACTGTCGATAGCCGATCAGGCCGCCGGCAATAAAGCGCGCATTGACATAGCCCATGTTGCGCAGGGTAGCCGCTGACAAGGCGCCACGGTTGTTGGCATTGCAATAACAGAGTAACTGGGTGGTCAGATCCGGAATTAACCCTTCGACATTCATTTCCAATTTGCCGCGACTGATGTGCACCGAGCCATCAATGTGATCGGCATCGTGCTCTTCCTTATCTCGAATATCCAGTGCGACCGCGCCACTGGCGATCAATTCATCGACCTGAGCCGGGGTGACTTCCTGGACAGAGGCACGGGCGGTGTCGGCAAGTTGTTGGAATTTTTCGGTGTAGGCCATAGAGTCAATCTCGTCTGTGAGTTAAAACACGAAAATAACCTTATATTAGATAAATGTAAAGTACCATTAAACCTGATTGTCCGCAGTGCCGCCCGAGCCCCAACAATAGCGGCTGGGACGGCTGCTGAGCAACGGCCTCAGTCTGAACTTATATCTAAAACCAGAGCCTGATAGGGCTGCAGCAGCACTGACTGGACCTGTTCAACCTGATCGGAATAGTTATTCACAACCTGCTGCTGGACGGCGGCCTGGTAATGTCGGGTCAGTGCCGCGCCGGTGAAGTTCGCAATCACCAATATCTTTTTATTGCCGAAGGTCCGGCTGTAGGCAAAAACCTCGGCATCTTCGGGATCGATCAACTCAAATTGGCCGTAGACCAACACATCCCCATATGCCTCACTCTCACGCAGCTTGATCAGGTTTTGGTAGTGATAGAAAACCGAGTCTGGGTCGGCGTAAGACACCTCAGCATTAATGTTAGGGTAATTGGGGTTTACCGCCAGCCAAGGCTCCGTTGTGCTGAAACCCGCGTATTGCTCGGCATTCCATTGCATCGGCACCCGGGCATGATCGCGCGAAAAGGTATTCAGATAGTCCATCGCCTGGGTTTCAGAGATGCCGCGAGCGATCATCTTCTGATAATGAAATTTGGCCATCAGATCGTTAAATTCGTCGATGGCGTGGAATGTCTTATTGGTCATGGCCAACTCTTCACCCTGATAAACATAGGGTGTGCCACTCATCATATGCAGAACCGTGCCGAGCATCTTGGCGCTGCGGTTGCGTAACGCGTCGGAGTCATCACCATAGCGGGAGACTGGCCGCGGCTGATCGTGGTTGCTCCAGTACAGGCTGTTCCAGCCTTTGCCCTGCAGTTGCGTTTGCCATTTATTCATAATGGCCTTGTATTCGACCAGGTTAAAATCCTTTTTAACGGCGTTGTGCTCTTCACGGTCGATACTGACGTGTTCAAAATGGAAAATCATCGACAGTTCGTTACGCGCTGGATTGGAGTAAAACTGGCCGTCCAAGGGGGTGGTAAAAGGCGTTTCACCCACCGTCAGCACGTCATAATGCTGCAAGACCTGATCGTGCATTTCGCGCAGATATTGATGACACAGGCCGTTATTGGCCCAATGCTCCCAACCGGCCACGCCCTGATCAAAGATGCTCGCATCCGGATAGTCGGCCGGCTTGCCAATCATATTAATCACATCCATACGGAAGCCACCCAGGCCCTTTTTAAGCCAGAAGTGCATCATCTGGTAGATGGCATCCCGTACTTCCGGGTTGGCCCAATTCAGATCGGGCTGCTTCTCGCTAAACAGATGCAAATAATACTGCTCACTCGAGACGTCGAACTCCCAGGCCTTGGGGGTAAAGAACGATTCCCAGTTGTTGGGCTCGGAGCCATCGGCCTTGGCATCTTTCCAGATATACCAGTCGCGCTTGGGGTTATCGATACTGCTCTTGGATTCAATAAACCAAGGGTGTTGATCGGAGGTATGGTTAACCACCAGATCCATAACGATCTTGATGCCACGCTGCGCCGCCTGCGCGATCAATCTGTCCATATCGGCCATGGTGCCGAATTCGGGCGCGATGGCGCAATAGTCGGAAATATCGTAACCGTTATCGTCCATCGGCGACTGGAAGACCGGGCTCAGCCAGATGATCTTCGCGCCGAGCTGCTTAATATGGTCCAACTTGGCAATGATCCCCGGTATATCTCCGATGCCGTCGCCATTGCTGTCATTGAAGCTGCGTGGGTAAATTTGATAGACGACGGCGTTGTGCCACCACTGACGTTGAATAATTGCTGGATTCATATCGGGCTCCTAACCGGTCAGACCCCGCGGGGACAGACCGAACTGTTGTTTTATCGGACGGGTGCTTAATCGATGCCTGTCAGCATAGCTTGGGCAGCAGGCTTGCGCTGAAAAGCGCGGTATTTTGGCAACTGATCGGCTCAAATTGGCCCGCACCACGAGTTACTTAATCGATTAAGAACTGTATCGACGACTTTTTCCAGTCTTATTTGCACGTATTGTCGGTTTGAGAAAGTCCTGCCCTAATTGACGGCAAGACTCGGTGAATATAGGCCACAGCAGCAGGGCCTAATAAAAAATAACCTTACTGGCCCAAATGCTCATCGATGCGAATAAAATTCAAATTCACCAGCCCGGTATCAAACACCACCCGCAACCGGTGTTTGCCGGCCGACACAGGAACCGCGGCGGTGGTTTTGTTACCCCAACTTTGCCAGCCGTTTCGGGGCACGGTTTGGCTACCCGATATATCGACGCCATCCAACTCCAGATGAAAGCTGCGATTGAACACATTGGAGGCGACCCGCGCGGTAAAGCTCAGCTGAGTTGCGTGCTGAACCTTGAGGTCGTATTCCAGCCATTCCCCCGCCTCGGTCCAACCCACATTGCAACCGCCACCCTCGGGGTCCGTGGTCAACTGTTTATCCACGCCGTCCCCGTTTGAGCATTGTGTACCCAGATCCGCGGCACTGAACTCAAGATAACGGTGGTAAGCCTCGGCCTCAATTCGGCCCGGCACCAAGAGGCCGGTGGCGGGATTGGCGTCGACCGTAAAGGTGCGTTGGGCGAGCGCACCGGCATGGCGATAGCCGGCATGGGCCACACTGTTTACCTGCACCGTCAGGCTGTGTTCGCCGTCGGCCATGTCAACATAGTCAACTGTTGCGACACCGTTGATATCGGGGAAGGCACTGATATGCGGCGGCGTATCGACGATAAAGTGCAGGTGATCCGTTGCCAAGGGTGCGCCAGTCCAACTCGCTTGCAGGGAGAAATCCGAGCGGTAAAAAACCGGGTTGTCCTGAAGTGTATCCAGATGAACGATCGGTGGGTTCGGCACCCGCGTGGCATCGTTGGGGTCCCCGCCGAAGGTCACTTCGGTAAAATCATCCCAACTGTCCGCATCGGTGTCCGCGGCGTTGGGGTCGGACTGATGGCTGAATTCCTCAAGGTTGGTCAGGCCATCGTCGTCGGCGTCGCTTAGCGCATCGCTCGGGTCATCAGGATCCAGGCCAAAGCGCCGTTCCCAGTCATCGGGCAGACCGTCTTCGTCACTGTCCATGACCGCGCCGATCGGCTCAAAGATGGCGCGTAGCAGCGATGAGCCGGCCGGTGCAAGATAGGCTTGGGCACGCTCACCAGCGTTGGACCAGCTGACGAAGCGATAGGCAACTTGATCTAACAGTTGCGGCGACAAAGCCTCGATGCTCGTGGTCGAACCGGCGATTAGGGTCTTGTTCGTCGGTGACGGGCTGATCGATCCGCCCAGACTAATGGCCAGTCCGGCGGGCTCTGACTGCAACGTCAGATCGGCGGTGAGCGGATTTAAGCGCAAGGCTGTCGTGGTCGATAGGGTCGTGCTGGCTTCCTGCGCGCCGAAGTCGATCAGCTGGTCGGTCAGAGACCTCTGTTGCAGCGCCAGCCAGTCCGCGGAGCGCACGAGCGATGACAGCCGGAGTTCATCCATCCGGCCGGTAAAGTAATCCCCGCCACCCGCCCGGCGGCCTATATTTAACGGCAACGAAGCCAAGACCGTTGCGCCAATAGCCTGCTGGGCCAGTTCAACACCCTGACCGTAGACCGTGGCCAAGCCCGATGCCGCCGAATAGGTAGCGGCCACGGCATGATAGCCGCCGCTTAGATCCATCGGCCCACTGACAAAGGCCTTACTCGCCCCGAGCATGGCCAAGTTGCGTGCCTGGCTGAGCTCTAGATTGACTCCCTGGGCCTCGGTCCACAGATTCTTATTCGAGATTAATCTGGGGTATTGGAAAATACTATCATTGGTGGTGTCCACATAGGCCTCTACGGAGAAATCGCCCACCAGCAGCGGATTAAAATCGCTGCCGGCATTAAGATAATTGCTGCTGCCATTGAAGCTGCGCGCGCCACCGAGCTCGCCCAATACCGGCGCAGTACCCACATTGAGCAACGCCTGCCCGGCGACCGAATCGGTGAGTTCGGACAGATGCCAGACGGCCGCATAGCCATTCCGCCAGACCTGGGCAGGTTGCTGACTGTGCGCCGCAAGGCTATTGCCGTAATAGAGAAAGACCGGCTCATCCCCGCTCACCAGTCGGTCTAGGCGTACCCAGAGCGTTGAGTTGCCTGTGGCATCCCAACGCTCGATTTCATGGGCCAGACGCTCGCCGCGGCTGTCGACAAATACCAGGTCTCGGCCACCCGGCTGGGTGAATGCATAGTCGATGCGGGCTGGATTCAATTTCACTAGGATCGGCACATCCACTTGGGCAGTCAGCCCCCTGTTGTTGACGGTCAACTGCCGGCGATACTGCCAAGCACTGTCCCACCAGTCGATGCCGGAGTCGACGCCTGTCAACTCAAAGCGCAAGGCCGACGGATATTCGTGATCTGGGGTAATAAAGCTGCCGCCGTCACCGGCAATATCGACCACGGGATGATCGTGACAATCGTCGACCGCCGCGCAATGCTCGATGATAACGCTCCACGATAAGGCCTCGCTCGGCAGGTCGCCGTCTTCGACATCACTGCCTCGGCCCGCTAAAATCAGGTTTTCACCGACGCTCCATTGATGCGCTATGGACGGCTGATCGATGGTCACACTGGGGGCACTGTTGCCGACGGTAATCACTATCGCTGCACTGTCGGTTTGCCCCGCGGCATCGGTCACCAGCACTTGCACTAGTCGGCTACCGCCGCTGTCATACTGGGCTTGGGCATAGACCTGATCCGCGTCACCGAACTGACCATCGCCATCGAGATCCCAGCTGTACCTGAGGCTGTCAGGTTGGTCATCGGTGGAATCCGATGCATCAAAGTGCACCCTGAGTGGCGCCGGGCCGCTGCGCACATCGGCCGTCAACGCGGCTTGCGGGGGCCGATTAGCGCTCCCATAGGAATCGATTCGATAAATCCGCCCGCCATCAAAGTCGACATAATGCAGCTGGCCACCAGGTCCCTGCTGGATATCGACCACGCGTCCGCTGGTATCAACCACAAAGGCCTCGCGTCGCGTTGGGTCCGGCAGACCGTTCGCATCGGCGTAGATAACCCAAATACATTGGCGCGTGGAATCGGCGAAAAACAGGGCCTTGTCGTAGGCCGCCGGATAGGCCAATCGCTCGTTAAAGCTGATGCCAGTGACCGAGGATCCGCCGGTGCCGCAACCGTCGCCGGCGACCACCTCGTCACGATGCCGATAGGCAAAAAACGGTGGCGCCAAATCCATATTCAAACCGTTAAAGGTCTGATTGTGCACCGGGTTGCACAATAGATTACCGTTGAAATGTTGGCCCGTGCCTTCGTAACAGGGCCAGCCGAAATTCTCTATCGCACCGAGCGGATCGGCCAAGCGATTGATCTCCTCCCATTCACCGCCACCCACATCTGCGAGCCAAAGTTCATTGGTGTTGGGGCGAATGGTAAAACGGAATGGATTGCGCAGGCCGATGGCAATCATAAAATCGTCGGCCTCGTCGCCGCCGATCAAGGGGTTATCGGACGGTGCGCTGACCACAGCGCCGGAGACATCGAGCCGCAATACCGCGCCGTGAAAGTCCAACCGATCACCGCCGGTTAGCAAATCCTGCGAGCGTAACTGCCCCCCCTGGGAACTGGCTTGCACGCCGGTCACTGGATCGTCACAGGGGTTGCCAACCTGACCGAAATCGGTAAAGGTAAAACTGGCCCCCTCACCGGCACTTAGATAGAGAAAACCGTCCGCACCGAAGTGCAGATCGCCAACGGTGTGGCTGGGATATTGCTGGCACCATTTACCGCTAATCAGAGGCGATTCGAGGGTCGTAGCGACACCCAGGTTATCCAGATCGAGGGTTAAGCGCGCGAGTCGGCCGTTGATCACACACCCGTAGCCGGTCGGATCGGCACAGCCATCGTTAAAAGAGTTACCGGCATCGAAGGCATAAAGAGCGAACAGTTGCGGGGTGTAGGGGAAATTCGGATGAATAGCCAGGCCCAACAGACCCCGATCCCAATAATCGTGCACATTGTTGCTCAGGTCAGCGACCAACTTGGCTTGACCTTGGGTCGGTTGGTTTCCAAGATCGTTATAATAATAAATACGGCCACTTTTTTCAGCGACGAATGCTTGCACCGGCCCATCGGTTTCGGGTGTAAAGCGGATCGCGGTCGGACGAACATGACCACTGATTAATAGGTTTTCTTGAAAACCGGGCGGCAAGGTTGCAGCACTAAGGTTAGCCAATAGCGACCCAATAAAGAAAGAAATTAACAACGTCCTTGTCATAATAAACCTCCAAATATAAAAATATTTACAGGTTTATTATCTTATTTATTTATTTATATTTACAAGAACATTTCCTTATACCGTCTACCTGATAAAATCATGTATCTGCAAGATAGGAAGGCTATCTTTTTGCATGGCGACCTAATTCCAGTCACGTCATTGGGCCCTCAAATAGTAGGTTCGGTGGTGATTTCCGCAACCAGTTGCGCACCAATGGCCAAGACAAGCTCATTCATTAGGGCGTCCCAGCGAGCATTCTTGTACGCCCAGAACTGGGCGTCAGGAGACCGGATAACGCGGACGTGAAAAACCTTATCGCCCACCGCCAGATCGGCCACGGCAATCAGAGGGGGCAGCGCATTGGCCACTTCGGCCAGATTGTAACCACCCATTAAATCATCTTGCGAACAACCGACAACAAAATTATCCAGGCCGGTGCCGTCCTGATCATCAGGTTGATAATCATCCGATGGAAGGTCAACTAATTGGGCCAGGTTATTAATATGAATGGTGAAATTGTGCAGATCAAAAGCCATCCCCTGATAAGCTTCGGGTAGTTCATTGGACAGATAACGCGTTAAAATCGCAACTCGACCGGGCGTCCTATAATGGTCCGCTAACTGGTAGGAACCATATTGGCAGTCGGTCAGGTTGACTGACAGAGTTTGATCGAGTTTCTGGCGGGCGGGGCGAAGATCTGTGATGGATACTTCATGTACTGATTTCTGTGCGGGCAACGTTTGGGCGGCGTCAAGGTGTTGACCATCACAACCTAATAGCAACCCAACCCCTAACAAAAAAATTCCAATCCGAATCATAGTCAATCTCCCTATTACTCGTTTACTAACCAATAAAAAATTAATTCGCTCAGCTTAGCGATGATGGCGTGCCGCACTCATCAGGGGAAAACTGCCTTGGGATACACGATACTCGAGATAGAGGATTTTAAAAGAGGGACTTAAGCGCGGGTAACGATCTGAAAATGGGTGGATGATTTCCGAAAGTTCGGGTGCATTCCACCCAGCGTTACGTCGCGCTAGGCAGTTGGCGACCCAAAGGATGGATCGGACTCACAACCTGTCGCGTAGCTGCTTAATTGGCTCATACGCAAATTATGCTCGGGCCGAACAGCGGCCAATAAGCGGGCGGATGCTTGCTTTTCTACCTCAATCCTTCACCGTTTCCATGGTCACATAGGTGCTGGTCTGGCCAATAAAGGGTAGCGTCGAGATATGCTCACCTAGGATACGGCGATAGTCTTCTATGTCCTTGCTGCGTATTTTTAATAGGTAGTCAAAGCCGCCCGCGATCATGTGGCACTGTTCCACTTCGGCAATGGCCATGACTGCCTTGTTAAACGCCTTGAGGGAGGCGTCGGTAGTCGAGCTCAAGGTCACCTCGACAAAGACAACATGGGCTTGTCCTAGTCGGTTGTAGTCGACAATAGCACTGTAGCCTTTGATGTAGCCTTCGCCCTCTAATCGCTTGATGCGCTGGGCACAGGGGCTCTTGGATAGCCCGACCATTAGCGCCAGGTCCGTCACCGAGACTCGGCCGTCGACGGCCAGAACCTTGAGGATCTTACGATCAGTTCGATCTAATTCACTGTTTTTCATCAAAAAACCCATTAAATGCTGCTTAATTCAAATCATATTAAGCCATAAGTTGGTCCATAACAGCAAATGCAGTGAAAATAACCGACAGGAGCCTGCTAATATTTATCCTTTAACCGATTCGACAGAGTAGCCGCCCATGACCATCGCCCACAGCCCAGAAGTTGAGATCCGCAATCGTTTACGTCAGCAGGTGTTGGCTCCGGAAAGCCAGTGTTTACTAGACTTAAGTATGCGCGCCGCAATCGATACGGCGCAGCGGGCGCGGATGGTGCAACAGGCCACAACCTGGATCGAGGCGGTGCGACGGGCCAAGAACAGCAACTTGATGGAAGCCTTTATGGCGCAATACGGCCTGACCACCGAGGAAGGGGTCGCCCTGATGTGCCTGGCCGAGGCCCTCTTGCGGGTGCCCGATGCGGCCACCGTATCGGCTTTAATTGATGACAAAATTTCCCCCTATGCGTGGCGCAGCCACGTCGGTGCAGCCACGTCTGCACTGGTTAACGCCTCCACCCTGGGTCTGTGGGCCACCTCTGAAATATTAAAATCGACCGATCAGCCGATTACCAAGGTTATCCGTCAAACCGTGAAGAAGCTGGGTGAGCCGGTCGTGCGTCGCGCGGTCGCCTTGGCGATGAAGGAACTGGGCCGGCAGTTCGTGCTCGGCCAAACCATGGCTGCAGCGATCAAACAGGGGAAAAGCTGGCAGAAGCAGGGTTACACCTACTCATTCGACATGCTCGGTGAGGCCGCCAAAAGCGAGGCCGATGCGCTGCGGTATTTTACCGCCTATCGCAATGCCATCGACAACCTGGCCGGTCAATGCCATTCGTCGCTGATCGAAGACAACCCGGGCATCTCAGTTAAGTTATCGGCCCTCTACGCCCGTTATGAACCCTTACAAAAACCCCAAGTAATGACGATTCTGGTCGAGCGCACGCGCACCTTGGCCCGTCTGGCACGGGCCGTCAATATGGGCTTTAATATCGACGCCGAGGAATCAGATCGCCTCGATCTGTCTTTGGATGTAATTGAAGCCGTCTTGGCAGACCCAGAGCTGGCCGGTTGGGATGGCTTCGGTGTCGTGGTTCAGGCCTACAACAAACGCGCCAGCGCGGTTATCGATTGGCTCCATGCCGTTGCCTTGCGACTCGATCGTCGGCTTATGGTGCGCTTGGTTAAGGGCGCCTATTGGGATGCTGAGATCAAACGCGCTCAAGTGCTCGGCTTGGCCGGCTTCCCACTCTTTACCCGCAAGACCGCAACCGACCTGGCCTATATCAGCTGTGCCAAACAGTTATTTGAGCTGAGCGATCAACTCTACCCGCAATTTGCCACCCATAATGCCCACACCCTGGCGGCGGTCCTCGAATTGGCCCCAGCAGGGGCACGCTATGAGTTCCAACGGTTGCACGGCATGGGTGAAAACCTGCACGCCATCGTCCGCAAACAGGCCCGGACTCGCTGCCGAATCTATGCCCCGGTGGGCAGTCATGAAGAACTGCTGGCCTATCTGGTGCGTCGCCTGCTTGAGAACGGGGCTAACAGCTCCTTCGTCAATCAGATCGGTGATGCCAATGTGCCCGCGGCCGAGTTGGCGCAGGACCCCTTTGACGCCCTGCCCCGCCTGATCAATCAAGGCCAGCATCGCGCCGTCCGTTCGCCCGTTGGGCTCTTTGGCACCTCGCGCGCCAACTCCCTCGGTGTCGATCTCAACGATGTGCTGGCACTAGACACACTCAATAGCCAACGTGCGCTCTGGGCCGACCACTTGTGGCAGGCTGCTGCTACCTTGCCCAACGCTCCGTCCGATCCAACCGCACAGCTGCGCTTCAACCCGGCTAATCTAACCCAAGCGGTCGGTCGGGTCAGCGATGCCACTAAACATCAAGTCGATGCGGCCTTAGACTTGCTCGAAAAGGCCAGTCCGATGGCCAAGGCAGATCGGCTACAAGCTTTGCGCATCACAGCGGATCTGTTCGAAAGCCACTACCCGGAACTCTTTGCTTTGCTCGCGCGTGAAGCGGGTAAAACCCTGGCCGATGCGGTCGGTGAGGTACGCGAAGCCATCGATTTCTTGCGCTACTACGCTGATCAGGCCGAGCTGCAAACGAACGATGCAGGGCTGGGTTTGGTGGTGTGCATCTCGCCGTGGAACTTCCCCCTGGCAATCTTCGTCGGCCAGGTTGCCGCCGCGCTCGCCATGGGCAATAGGGTTATTGCCAAGCCGGCCGAACAGACGCCGCTGATAGCAGCGCGTGCCGTCGAACTGATGTACGACGCCGGCATCGCGCGCGACAACCTGGTCTTGTTGCCAGGCTCTGGCGTTGAGATCGGCACCCGCCTGCTCAGTGATGCGCGCATTAAGGGCGTCTGCTTTACTGGCTCAACCGGCACGGCGCAAATTATCCACAAAAACATCGCCGCCCACTTGGACACGAGCACACCGTTGGTAGCCGAAACCGGCGGACTCAATGCCATGATTGTCGACTCCACAGCCCTGCCGGAACAGGCGGTGCGCGATATAGTCGCGTCTGGCTTCCAATCCGCGGGGCAACGCTGCTCGGCCTTGCGCATACTCTATATCCAAGAAGATATTGCCGATAAGGTCATTCCGATGCTGGCCGGTGCGATGGACCTGTTAATCCTGGATGACTGCTGGCAGACCACCACCGACATCGGCCCCCTGATCGACGCCGCAGCGCAAAACAAGGTCCAAAACTATATCGACCAACAAAAAAGTGCTGGCAATCTTATTAAGCAATTGCGAGCGCCGAGTGGCGGTTATTTTGTTGGTCCGGCGCTGATTAGGGTTAGCGGCATCGCCGATCTGGGTGAGGAAATCTTCGGACCAGTAGTGCATGTCGCGCGTTTTAAGGCGGAAGACTATGGCTCGATCATCGATGCAATTAATGCCAGCGGCTATGGTTTAACCTTTTGCCTGCATTCGCGCATCGAGCAACGCATCGCCCAGACCTGCCGAAGCATACATGTTGGCAACACCTATATTAACCGCAATCAGATTGGCGCCGTGGTCGGCAGCCAACCCTTTGGCGGCGAGGGTCTCAGCGGCACAGGCCCCAAGGCGGGCGGGCCACACTATTTAGCAACCTTTGCCCAGCCCAGCCGAGTGTTCGGCGCGCAAACAGCCAACGACCTGAACCACTTGCCGGCGGTTTTGGTGCAACAGGCTTTAACAGCCTTGACACCGGCTTCGGCCGAAATCGTTGCAGAGCCGATCAATCTGCCCGGACCGACCGGCGAAAGCAACCGCCTGACTCTGTGGAGTCGAGGAGTCTTTATCTGCCTCGGCCCCGATGCCCAAACGTTGCAACAGCAGTATGAGGCGGTTCGCGCGGCTAAGGGCCGGGCCTTACTGATCGGTCCCGATCTGGGTGTGCCCGATTGGCTCAATGCCAGCCTAACCGACGGCAGTGCACTTGCTCTGGTGGGCCAATTGGCGCCTAACGATCTGGCGAGCTTAACGGGTTTTGTGGGTCTGTTGTCGAATCAGGCGGAACCGATTCAACGCAGCCTGCGCCAAGCCTTGGCACAACGGGCCGGTGCGCTGCTGCCGTTGTTGACAGTGCCGGTGCGTTTATCGAGTCTGGTGATCGAACGCCACGTCTCGATTGACACCACCGCCAGCGGTGGCAATGCCGAACTGCTCACGATCGCGGAATAGCGAGGGCCATCAGGCCTCAGGGGTATAGAGAAAAATCAAATCTTGATCCATGCCCTTGGGGTCGTTCGAACGTTCAAAAATCAGTAAATCTTCGGTTCCGATCAGGCAGTGCTCCATACCGGGCACAAAGGCATATCGGTCCCCGGGTGCCAATGCATGGACCCGCAGCTCTGTCTCGCCCAGCTCACCCACCAACAGTAAACCTCGCCCTTCAATGACCTCAATTTGCTCTTGTTTTACGCTGTGTGTTTCCAGCGCCAGGTAGCCGCCGCGCTGCACCACTAAATACTTTTCAACTGTCGGCGGCGCGAGCCGAGTGATCACCACCCCGCCCCACGGCGTGGCAATAACGCTATCGGTCACGGCACCCTCGGCAATACGCGCTTGCAGCTCATCGAACTGGGCCTTCGGAGCCCCGTCCTGGTGAGCAACCTGGTTCCGCCACAGCGTACAGCTGGCACGGCAAAAGGCGTTAAAACTAGCTTGAGAATCAATTCGGCCAAATTCAGCCAAGCCCTCAGCCAGACCGGACAGATCCGGATTTGCCGCTAGGGCAGCGAAATTTACATCAAAAAAATCCGCTGCCGATGGGCTTGGGTTGGTCATGCCGAGGTCCTTTGAATTATTAGAGTGGGTTTGGGTTAAAACCAGCAAGGGGTCAAGCAAGCCGGCCAGAAAAGCCTGCCAGGCCATTGGATAGTGATCGTCCACTATCACCACTGGCGCCGTTTGCTGGTCATCGCTCTGCTGCAGGGTAACACGATGCGCCAGCAACAGTTGGTGCGGGCTCAGCAATTGCTGGTGATGCTCCGGCGTCAGGCTGTCGGCCAAACGATGCAGGTAATACTCACCCTGATGAGCGTAAATCTTGTCGCCGACGATGGCGTGGCCCAAATGCGCCAAATGCGCGCGGATCTGATGCTTGCGCCCGGTGACTAGTTCACATTCGATCAGACTGTAACCGGCCATGCGCTGTACAACCCGAAATCGGGTGGTGCTAGCCTTACCCTTTTCATCCGCGCGGCAGACATGCATCTGACAACGGATCGGACTGTCGCCCCGAACGGCCAATTTATTATTGACCTCCAGCTCGGTCCAATCGGGTGTGCCATAGACGATGGCTTGGTAGATTTTTTGCGTCACCAGGGTGTGAAATTTCGGTTGCCAGAGCTTCGCCTGATCGTTGTTTTTCGCGAACAATACAATGCCGGCCGTTTCCTGGTCGAGCCGGTGCAATAGCTGCGCCTCGGGCCAATCGCTCGTGCGCCGGACTAACGCCGTCAAGGTGTTGTAGACATTTCGTGTGGTGCGGTGCACCGGCAGGTTAGCCGGCTTGTGCACGGCAAAGAACGCATCGTTCTGCCAGAGCAGCTGCCAGCCAATATCCACCGCCTCCTCACTGTAGTGATTAAGGCAAAAACTGAGCTGCTGGCCAAGGCGCAGCTGCGGATTACCAACCATCACCGAATCATCGACCAGGGTGGTATCAGCTACCAGCCGCGCGGCCCAATCGTTGTTGTCGATAAAGGGAAAGTAGCCATCAAGGTAGGCGTATAGGCTCAAGCCGTCGCCCTGATGACTAACAACGGCGTTAAAGGTGACATCCATTTTCGCTTTATACCTTTTGGCGCGGTGGGCCCGATGTGTATGGGGCAAGGAATCCGAAGGGTACTCAACCCAAGGGCCCACAGTATAGCCTTGCCGTCGTTATTTATTAAGAGGCCAGGCCTCTGGATCGAGCTATTAATAGCTAAAATTCGCTATCATCGAGCGGCTCAAGCTCTACCACGGGCATCTAACCCGTTTTACAAGCAACGCAACTTGAAACTTAGCGACCATCCGCCTTTAACCGGGCTAGGACCAACAGCAGTGCGCGCTGCCAGTCCGACGCAGGCACACCCAACTGCTGGGTCAATAATGAACTGTCCAAGGCGGAATAGGCCGGCCGTAAGGCTGGACTCTGGAACTCGGCGGCTTTGATGGGCACAAGCGTGGGCCGCTGCCGCAGCAGTCCGTGCGCAATTGCGCTGGCTACTATGGCTTGGGCAAAGTCGTACCAACTGAGCACCGAATTCCCGGCATAGTGAAACAGACCGGTCGGCCTTGGGCCGGCAACCGAGGGGTCCCAGGCCACAAGCCGCTTGACCACCTGAGCCAAATCGCCGGCATAGGTCGGGCAGCCCCGTTGATCGGTGACCACTTGAATGGGTTCGGCTGCATTGGCTAGCCGCAGCATCGTCTTGACAAAGTTAGTGCCGTATTCGCTGAACAACCATGAGGTCCGAATCATGGTGACGCGGCAGGCAGAGGCTAACACCACCTGCTCGCCGGCCAACTTACTGGCGCCATAGACCGATAGTGGATGCGGAGCCGCTTGTTCTTTATAGGGCGCCGGTCCGGTGAGGGGTTGACCGTCGAAGACATAGTCGGTGGAAAAATGTATCAGGTCGGTGTCGGTGTGCAAGCACAGTTCCGCCAGTCGACCCGGGCCTTGGGCATTCACCCGGTGAGCAGGCTCGGCCTCGGTTTCAGCCAGATCTACCGCGTTATAGGCGGCGGCGTTGATGACCATATCGGGACGATGCTGGTCAAAGGCGGCGCGCAGTTGGTCGAGATCGGTCAGGTCCAAATCGTGTCGAGTCAGTGGTACCAGCTGGTCGGGGCCGTCACGTAGGGCATCCTGCACGCAGCGGCCTAGCTGCCCTGCGGCGCCAAGCAAGAGAATCTTCACGCGTTGTCGGCCGGCGTTTCGGTCCGCCCTACCTCAGCGAAGACCATTCCCTGTTGGTCCTTGACCGACAGGAGCGGTACGTCGGTGATGGGCCAATCGATGCCGACCGTCGGATCATTCCAGATCAGGCAGCCTTCATCGCTCGGATCATAATAGTCGGTGCACTTGTATTCGACATCGGCGCCGTCGGATAAGACCAGAAAACCGTGCGCCAGACCCGGGGGTATCCAGAGCTGATGTTTATTCTTAGCTGAGAGGAGCAGACCTTGCCATTGGCCATAGCTGGGCGAGTCGGGTCGGATATCAACCACCACATCAAAGACCTCCCCAGACACCACCCGCACTAGCTTGCCCTGCGGCTGTCGGCGCTGAAAATGCAAACCGCGCAGCACCCCCTTGCGGGAATAGCTGTGATTGTCCTGCACAAAATCGAGTTCAATATTGAGCGCCAACCGATAGTCCTGCGCCTGGTAGGTTTGCAGAAAGAACCCGCGTTCATCGGCGAAGACACGCGGTTCGATGAGCTGTACACCGGCTAGCGAAGTCGGGCGCACGTCCACTACTGGTAACCCTCGGCGACCTGGCGCAGATAGCGACCGTAGGCGGTTTGTTGCAACAGCTGCGCGGCCCGCTCCAGTTCGGCTTGACTGAGCCAGCCTTTGCGAAAAGCGATTTCTTCCAGGCACGCGATTTTCAAACCCTGGCGCTGTTCAACCGTTTGCACAAATTGGCCCGCTTCCAAGATCGCATCCGGCGTGCCGGTATCGAGCCAGGCAAATCCCCGCCCGAGGATGGACACCTTGAGTTGCTTTTGGCGCAGATAGGCCTTGTTGATATCGGTTATTTCCAGCTCACCGCGCAACGACGGTTGAATGCTTTTGGCGATCGACACCACCTGATTGTCATAAAAATACAGGCCGGTGATGGCATAGGGAGAGGTCGCCACCTGAGGTTTTTCCTCCAGGCTCAGCGCTTGACCTTGATCGTCCAGCGTGACCACGCCAAACCGTTCTGGGTGGGTCACATGGTAACCAAACACCGTGGCACCGGTTCGACGAGCCATGGCATCGGCCAGACGCGTGCTAAAGTGTTCGCCGAAGAAAATATTATCACCCAGCACCAGGGCAACATTGTCCTGGCCGATAAACTGTTCACCGATAACAAAGGCTTGCGCCAGGCCATCGGGTGAGGGCTGCAGCGCATAACTCAGATGAATGCCGAACTGCCGGCCGTCGCCCAATAAGCGTTTAAAGGCGGGCTGATCGGCCGGCGTGGTGATGACCAAAATATCTCGAATCCCGGCCAGCATCAGCACCGAGATGGGATAGTAGATCATCGGTTTATCGTACACCGCCAAGAGTTGTTTTGAGGTACTTAGCGTCAATGGATGCATGCGACTGCCGGTGCCGCCGGCCAGCACAATACCCTTCCAGCCGGTAACGCCTTCTGTTGGGTCCGTCATGCGCCGGCTCCACCGATTCGGTTAAGCTGGTAGTCACCGGACAAAACATCTTGCCACCAGTCTTCATCGGTTAAATACCAATCCACTGTTTTGCTTAAGCCGCTGTCAAAACTTTCTTCCGGGCGCCAACCCAGCTCGCGTTCTATTTTACCAGCATCGATCGCATAGCGCGCATCGTGGCCCGGCCGATCGGCGACAAAGGTGATCAGATCGCGAAATTGCCGCACGCCCGCCGGCCGGTTAGGCACCCGTTCCTGCAGCAAATCGCAAATCGACTCGACCACCGCTATATTGGTTTTCTCATTGTGACCGCCGATATTATAGGTCTCCCCCGGGTGGCCCCTGAGCAACACCTGAATCAGCGCCCGGGCATGGTCCGCCACATAAAGCCAATCGCGAATCTGCAAGCCCTGGCCATAGACCGGCAGCGGCTTGCCCTGCAAGGCATTGAGAATGACATGCGGAATCAATTTTTCCGGAAAATGATAGGGCCCGTAATTGTTCGAGCAGTTGGTCACCAGGGTCGGCAAGCCATAGGTGCGACCCCAAGCACGGACCAGATGATCGCTCGCAGCCTTGGACGCCGAATAGGGTGAGCTGGGTGCGTAGGGGGTCGTTTCGGTAAAGAGGTCGGTCGTGCCGACCAGATCACCATAGACCTCATCGGTCGAGACATGATGGAAGCGGAACTCGGTTTGGGCCGCGGGTGACATAGATTGGAATAGGGTCAAGGCCGCCTGTAGCAGATTAAAGGTGCCCACTATATTGGTTTGAACAAAGGCCCCAGGGCCATCGATTGATCGATCGACATGGCTTTCTGCAGCCAAATGCAGGATGGCGTCGGGCCGATGTTTAAGCACCACGTTAGCGGTCGCCGCGGCATCGTTGAGATCGACCCGTTCAAAGCAGTAACGCTCGCCGTGCAACCCAGTGGGGATCGAGGCGAGATTGCCGGCATAGGTCAGGCAATCGAGGTTGACCACCCGGTGCGGGCTGTTGCTGAGCAGCTCCCGCACCACGGCACTGCCGATAAAGCCGGCACCGCCGGTGACCAATAGGGTTTTTTCGTCAGATTGCACAGGTTTGTGGCCTTTTGGGAGTTTAATATAGCGGTTGATGCCTATTCGACCCTAACCATGCTTGTTCCAGGTCTAACAGCGAATGCCGCAGAGTTTAGCCGACTATATAGATTGACTCAATGAACCAACGTCATTAAACCCTGCCCTAAATATGAGAGAAAGGTCAGGTGCAGGTGGATACTTACTCATTTTTTGCATCGGAATACCCTAGCACCCAATGAACAGGCTGCATTGGTCAACCCCGGTTTTACTAAAGAATATCTAAAGCCATACCAGCCTTGGAGAGTAGCGTTATATACTGGTAAGTTAGCTCGACCTGATTCTTAAGAACTTCAAGCTCGGCGCCTCTAATTTTCTCCTCTTCTTTTAGCAATTCAAAATCGCTCAAAACCCCTAAAAATTTCATTTTTTCTTTAGAATCGTAAAGTAATTTAGTCAGATTTAGCTTTTCATTCTTAAGCGCCAAGGCCTTGCGTTTCCTAGTTATTTGTTCAAAAACGCCCGTTGAATTAAAGTTCAGCCTTGCCTCTCTAGCAAGACTTTCCTTAGAATTTTCAAATTCAATTTCCCGTGAAATCTCATTAATTCTTTTTTCTTTAGAATCGAATTTATACCGCCATGAAGCGCCTATCGACCATGTAGAATCGGATTCCGACAGGTCAACAGACGACACCGAATAGGATGCGAATATTTTCACACTAGAACCGACATCCAAACTTGATATCGTTGCATTGATATTCGATATATTATTACTTAGGGATTCAATCTCAACTATCCTGCCGATCACTCCGTCGGAATTGAAATTCCGGTCAATTTTAGCAAGTAAGTCATAAGGCATTTCAAGACCCTTGCCAACTAAATTCGGGCAAGAACTCTGGTATTCTGAACAAACGGAAATAGTGGATATCTCAAAATCCTCCCTTGCGTCTTCAAACTCAATTTCGAATTCTTTATTTTTAATCTTTAGATTAAGCATCTCAAATTCATCGATAACACCCTGCTTGTAGTTAACTTCACCTAAGGTCAACTCCATATCCGATACGCTTTTAGAAAAACCCAAAAATTCAAGTTCCTTATAAGCAAGAGCAGAATCTAAATAGGACTTTAAAATACGCTGATATTCTGCATTAATTATTCGCTGCTGGTCGGACTCTATTACCCGAGACTGCGCTATCATTAAATCTCGCCGCGCTCGATACAAGGCTAACTCTCTCTTAAAAGCGAGCGATTGTTCGACACCAAGACTAATTGTCTCGGAATTTACCCAGTCGTCGCCATCACTTAAAGTCAGTCCGATATTTAAATTGGTTAAGGTACCAAAAGTACTCCGTTCCGAAATAGAAAAGCTTGATTTATTGGCGGACGCAAGAAATGGCACCCGGGCAGATCCAGCCTGTTCGCCACCCGGCCCCAAAATTCGCTCTGTAAAACTTAGCGTATTGGAAATCTCATACTTCCATTTATAATCATCCAATGCAGACTGGTTCTTAAATACTAAAACACCTTGCATCGCCTTTGCATTGGACAGTAAGACGTTAGACTGGCTAACTTCGTCAAAGTATTCATTAAACCTAAAACTTTCAGTATCTTCTGAAAAACAAGTTAAAGGTATAATGGTGCCAAACAAATACATAACTAACCGAAACCACCCAGTCATAATCTGAACTCTAATTGCGAATAAATATCAACATTAATGATACGAAAAAATACACCATCAACTACCTATCTATATGCCAAAAAACACTAGGCATCGTGACCGTAATACAAACTCTGGTCTCGCCGTGGCACCTGTGTTACATCCGCCTCAGATTCCGCGTCAGTAAGGACTTGACTTGCTGGATTAAGAGGATCTAGCAACTTAGGATCTTCACCATAAAGAAGTGAAAGGCGTTCATCTGCTAAAGCTGCCACCAACATTCCATTATCCATGTGCTCAAACAGCGTTTCAGCCAAAACTTCCTTTGACCAAGACGCTTCTCCGGCACGCCTACCAACTTCATTATTCCACAAGTCCATTCTATGTTCTAAGGGCAGATTTCGGTGTGCGGTACCCAATTCATGCTCATTACCAAAGTGCTCTGCAACAAACTGCGTATCAAATGCAAGATTGGTAACCCGGCCACTTGTATAGGCATGCCGAAATGCATCCAATGCATCCAATGCATCCAATGCATCATTGTGACCCACAGGCTTAATATAACCGTCACCATCTCTCTCTAACGTGACGCCGTTCTTCTGCTCCCAGAAACCATAGGCTTCTTGCTCAATACTTATTTTCAGCTCATCACTCAAACTCATATCATTCCTCACTTGCCCTGTTCAATACTATTTGAAGTGACCCATCGTGTTCAAATTTAGTAATCTTGATTTTTTGATTAGGAAAAAGACACATGCCGCTAAGCGAGCCCTCGACATACTCCTCATCGATAAACAAATCATTCGCTCTAAATTCGAGTTGATAAACTTTTTCTTCGTCAGAATAGAATTTAAGCGATACGTTATTATTCCGCTTAAAACATATCCGGCTCCATGCCCCTCCATATACTTCTCTAGCTTCTAGTTGCACACTCTGTTCACTTCCAATCTTCTCATAAAGAGAATCAAGAAAACTTGTTTCAGTGACATTACGGTCACACGACACCAATGCAATTGCGACTGCCGTCATTTGACAAAACGTTCTGATGCGAAGAATCCCGCCTTTAGTATATTTATTACTCATAACCTCATCCTTACCTAGACTCGCAACCAAGATAATTCATTCAATAGTAGAAATTTGTCAATTAAAGAAATTCGATTTTCGTCACACCTTCCAATTCATTAGGTCCTACATTATTGTTGTTAGTAGCATTGACTAAGGCTAATAGAAAACTCAATCTCAAGATTATTTTCTAGCACTGCATAATCTGAAAGGCGCACCGAAGGACGCCACTCAACAACCTTAACCAAGTTATGCGTCGGCACCTAAATACAGGCCCGGATCTCGCCGTGGCACCTGTGTTACATCCGCCTCAGCGTCTGCATCCATCACAGCCTCTATCGTGAGCATCGCCATTCCCGGACCGCCAACATCCGGTTCCTCGGCGTTTGTCTCATTGGGCAAGACCCATTGGTCAAAGGATTGGTTCACACCCAGGCTATCGAGATGGCCATACGACGAACCGCCGATCGGGTTCAACTCCGATGATGGGTTGCTACTGCCTAACGATTCTGCCCGTTCAAGCTGGGCGCCGTCTGCATTGACTTCAACGCCATAAAGATCCCAACGATCGGCGAATGACGTGCTTTGCACCAATGCGGTGGAGGCCATCGATCGGTCGAACGCTTGCGCTGAGCGCACCAAGGCGTCCCCGCTGTTCTCCGCAACTGCTCCCGTTCGGGCTCCTGCGCCATCGCTGGTCATCCAACTCGTTATGGCACTGGTGGACCAGCGGGTGGTCTTGCGCCGAAACCAACCCTTGCGCGTCGAACGGCTGGTGGTCGATACCGTTGTGCGACTCGTGATCCAAGACGAGACGCTGTTGGCGCGCGAACTCATGAGCTTATCGACTGGACGGTTGGCCCCTCCGGCAAGCTCAGCGGACACCGCGGACGTTGTCCACGACGTCGCCTGTGCCCTGGATTGGTTCGCCATTTGCGGCGCACCGCGCTCGACCGGTGTTGTCTCGGCACCAGACGGCGGATTGATACCGTCGGTGCTGCGCGAAGTTGCATGGATTGGATAGGTGATGCGCCCGACCGTGTCGCCTTCTATCCAACTGGTATCCCAGTAGTTCGCCGTTGAATGCGACGTGGTGTGCGAACCATAGGATATGTAGCTCGTCGTTTGGGAGGTGGATCTATCAAAGGAGGAACTGCGCGTAGTCATCCAGGCGGTCGTCTGACTCACCGTGGCACTGGCCTCCCAGCTCGTTGTGCGGTCGGCCGTAGCGCTCATCCAACTAGTCGATCCGGTGGTGGCATAGTCGGTACTGCGCTGGTAGCGGGTGGTAAAGCTGGCCAACCAACTGGTCGGTTTGCCCGTGGTATTGCTGGTTGAGCGCATCGGCCGGGTCGTCCAGCTGGTGGTACCGGCCGTGCTCCGATCGGTGGATTTGGTAAAGTTTGTGGTATACCCAACGGACCAGCTGGTGACCCTGTTGGTCGAGGCGGACGGGGTGGTGGTTTTACTGGTGCCGCGACTGGTCGATTTATTGGTTGACCAGGAGGTCCCGGTCACACTCGAGGTGGCGCGACTGGTCGTGAAAGACGTCGATCGGCTGGTGGATTTTGAGGTACTAAAGCTGGTGGTCCAACCATAACCGCGTCCGCCAGTGGAGCGTCTGGTCGTCTTTCTGGTACTAAAGGATGTTGACTTAGAGGTCGACCAAGATGTCGATCGATTCGTCGACCAAGACGAACCGGTTGTGCCTGCCGTGGCAAAGCCGGTACCAAAGTGGGTGGTGTAACCGGCCAAGTTAGTCGACCAGGACGTGGATCGGCTCTCGGTCCGGTTGGTTGAGCGGCTGGTTGCGGTGGACACTGACGTGGTTTTCGCCGTGGACTTTGACACGACTTGGGGTGCCAGCGCCGTGCTGTAGGCGGTGGTCCAGTTGGTGGTTTTGCTGGTGCCTTGGCTGGTGGTATGGCTGGCCGCAGTGGACTTTGCCACTACTCTGGCCGTCGACCGAGATACCAATACCGGCGGCATGGCGGTCGTTTGACTGGTGGTCCAGCGGGACGTGTGAGACGTGGTTTCTTCCGCCAAGACCGGCACCGAGTCGGTTTGGGTGGTGGTCCAGGTGGTGGTTTTGGAGGTCGGACGGGGCGCCTCGGACTCGAGGTATTCGGTGGTCCATTCCACTGCGGCGGTGGAACGGGATACGGTGGTTGGGTTGGTTATCCAGGTGGTGGTATAGGGCGTATCGGCTTCAAAGTAGTCGGTAGTCCACTCGTACATCTGTGCTTCTGAAACGCCTTCAGCATAGGTCAAAGCATCGCCGATTCTGTTCAACCAGGTTGACAAGTCTTCATTATTTCCTGTCGATGAAAACTGATAACACTTCTGCAAATATAAATCCAATGCAACCAGCGTTGGCTCACCTTGGAGCTGAATTGTACTCCCATTCAGCTCGACCTCTTCTCCCTTCAGATATGCGGTCAAAACATTAGGAAAACCTGTTCTATTGGTCCATGCGGCAATGATTGCTTGGGTCTCAATATAGTCATCATGGTTTGGATCGAGCACACCTAGACCATGCGGATTTTGAGCCGCTGCCGCATCCGTTGCATCAAGATAGGGTATGAGTGTAGTACCAAAATAGTTTAGGTTTGCTTCATCTACCTTTTCCATTCCCCCTTCCGACCCGAGGGCGTTCTCTATACTTACGATGTAACTGCTAAATGCTGAGTCAAATTCCGCTTGGGTCTCATAGGAGTCACTACCTAATGCTATTATCGTATTGATCTCTGCAGTTGAGTAACTGCTGTGATTTGTAAGAACATCCCTCAGAGTGTCCTTAGCCATCTGGTTCTTTCTCACATCCAATTGCAATTGACCAAAAGAAAGTCCGCTATCACCCCCAGCCCACGATATTTTGTAGGTCTGTGCGGCCGATGTACCGACCGAACTGTCCTCCATATAAGATGTTGAATCGAATAGTAATTCAGCGATAACTGTAGCAACCATATCAAAACTCTCCTTTTATTGAAATTAATGTCGAGCTATCCTGCTTTTCAGGAAAAACAGGTTCAATATTGTTCCCTGTAATTTTTAGCTTTAAGAGAATTGGATATTCAGAAACAGCCGCATATAAATATCCATCGCCAACGTCCCAAAATTGCCTTATCGAGAGAGAAACCCCATTTACATTAAATAATCTTGAATCACCTGACTCAAAACATCCCCCCTCTAACTCATAGTCAAATTCTCGATCCAGGACAATTTCCACCGGATCCAATAAATCCCCATCTGAATCAGTTAATTGAAGATATGCTTTGTCAAATAGCTCGCAATGCCCCCTAACCCTGAAGTATATTTTTCCTCCCTCGTACACAACGACCTTTCCCTTACCGGTTTCATAATGACTCTCGAGATATTTAACCACCTCAATATTATGCTCAGATATAAACACATCAACTACAGATGAAGACACAAGATCAATTGGAACTTTATCTTTAAGTAACAGGCGCCCATCACTCAATCTAAATAGTTCAGATATATATTGCCTCTCACTAAGTAAAAAATTAAATTTAACATAATACTCTGAACCCCCTTTAAGAAATTCAATCGAGTTTGACTTATAGTCGGATCCATACTCTGTTGAAAATATGTAGGCATAGACATTAGATGCCACTAACAACACAAAGCAGAATATCGTTCTAAATGCTAAACTATTCATTTTTAAACCCTCCCTAATCATTGTAAATAGTATTGCCTGAGGCAAATAAAACATGACCCTAATAGTTTTCCTATACCGCTAAAAACTAAAAACGATGCTCGTGGGGCACAGGGTATGGTCTCAACCAGGTTATGTGTCGTAACCTAAATACAGATCCGGATCTCGCCGTGGCACCTGTGTTAAATCAGCCTCAGCGTCTGCATCCATTACAGCCTCTATCGTGAGCATCGCCATTTCCGGACCGCCAACATCCGGTTCCTCGGCGTTTGTCTCATTGGGCAAGACCCATTGGTCAAAGGATTGGTTCACACCCAGGCTATCGAGATGGCCATACGACGAACCGCCGATCGGGTTCAACTCCGATGATGGGTTGCTACTGCCTAACGATTCTGCCCGTTCAAGCTGGGCGCCGTCTGCATTGACTTCAACGCCATAAAGATCCCAACGATCGGCGAATGCCGTGCTTTGCACCAGTGCGGTGGAGGCCATCGATCGGTCGAACGCTTGCGCTGAGCGCACCAAGGCGTCCCCGCTGCTCTCCGCAACTGCTCCCGTTCGGGCTCCTGCGCCATCGCTTGTCATCCAACTCGTTATGGCACTGGTGGACCAGCGGGTGGTCTTGCGCCTAAACCAACCCTTGCGTGTCGAACGGCTGGTGGTCGATACCGTTGTGCGACTCGTGATCCAAGACGAGACGCTGTTGGCGCGCGAACTCATAAGCTTATCGACTGGACGGTTGGCCCCTCCGGCAAACTCAGCGGACACCGCGGACGTTGTCCACGAGGTCGCCTGTGCCCTGGTTTGGTTAGCCATTTGCAGCGCACCGCGCTCGACCGGTGTTGTCTCGGCACCGGATGGCGGATTGATACCGTCGGTGCTGCGCGAAGTTGCATGGATTGGATAGGTGATGCGCCCGACCGTGTCGCCTTCTATCCAACTGGTATCCCAGTAGTTCGCCGTTGAATGCGACGTGGTGTGCGAACCATAGGTTATGTAGCTCGTCGTTTGGGAGGTGGATCTATCAAAGGAGGAACTGCGCGTGGTCATCCAGGCGGTCGTCTGACTCACCGTGGCACTAGCCTCCCAGCTCGTTGTGCGGTCGGCCGAGGCGCTCATCCAACTAGTCGATCCGGTGGTGGCATAGTCGGTACTGCGCTGGTAGCGGGTGGTAAAGCTGGCCAACCAACTGGTCGGTTTGCCCGTGGTATTGCTGGTTGAGCGCATCGGCCGGGTCGTCCAGCTGGTGGTACCGGCCGTGCTCCGATCGGTGGATTTGGTAAAGTTTGTGGTATACCCAACGGACCAGCTGGTGACCCTGTTGGTCGAGGCGGACGGGGTGGTGGTTTTACTGGTGCCGCGACTGGTCGATTTATTGGTTGACCAGGAGGTCCCGGTCACACTCGAGGTGGCACGACTGGTCGTGAAAGACGTCGATCGGCTGGTGGATTTTGAGGTACTAAAACTGGTGGTCCAACCGTAGCCTCTGCCGCCAGTGGAGCGTCTGGTCGTCTTTCTGGTACTAAAGGATGTTGACTTAGAGGCAGACCAGGATGTCGATCGATTCGTCGACCAAGACGAACCGGTTGTGCCTGCCGTGGCAAAGCCGGTACCAAAGTAAGTGGTGTAGCCAGCCAAGTTAGTCAACCAGGATGTGGATTGGCTCTCGGTCCGGCTGGTTGAGCGGCTGGTTGCAGTGGAAACTGACGTGGTTTTCGCCGTGGACCTTGACACGACTTGGGGTGCCAGCGCCGTGCTGTAGGTGGTGGTCCAGCTGGTGGTTTTGCTGGTGCCTTGGCTGGTGGTATGGCTGGCCGCTGTGGACTTTGCCACTACTTTGGCCGTCGACCGAGATACCAATACCGGCGGCATGGCGGTCGTTTGACTGGTGGTCCAGCGGGACGTGTGAGACGTGGTTTCTTCCGCCAAGACCGGCACCGAGTCGGTTTGGGTCGTGGTCCAGGTGGTGGTTTTGGAGGTCGGACGGGGTGCCTCGGACTCGAGGTATTCGGTGGTCCATTCCACTGCGGCGGTGGAGCGGGATACGGTGGTTGGGTTGGTTATCCAGGTGGTGGTGTAGGGCGCGTCGGCTTCAAAGTAGTCGGTTGTCCACTCGTACCTCGGGTCATCGCCACCTTGCCACTGCGGTATGAGCGCCTTTATATCTGCAGTCAGGCTCTTTAGAGACGTGTCCAGATCAGTTAACTCTTGCCGCGACAGCAGATCGAGATTGAGCTCACCATCCGCGTTGAGATAAACCTCAGGCAGATGATTCAAAAAATAACTCATGTTGCTGTCGATCTCGTTGGCCAGAACCGCGTATTCAATCGACAAGGCTTCCAAACGAGCCTCCTCCGCCTCCAAGCCAAGATAGTAAGGCGTCTCCAGTCGGTCAGGATGCATTGCCCTGTACTCACTAACCTGCCCAACCTTATCTTCATGTTTATACCGTGCGTCTAAAGCATTTTCACTTGCTTCGATGACAATCCCTGCCAAATCCAGCGCATTGATTTCGATTGAGCTTCTGGTACTGTTTTCTCCTACCCAGGCCTCTATTCGGGCGGCCTCTTCGGGCGGGTATATTTTGGCAGCTTCGGCATCGGCAATGGCGTAGATCGCGTCGATAGCGGCGTGGATCCTGTCGATTTGGTCGGTTGTGTAGCCGGTAGAATAGAAGTCTGGTGATAAATGGACGTCCAACATTTCTTCCATAAATGCATCAATTCCTTGCGCAACAATTTCGGCTACGACCACGCTACCACCACCGGTATAGGCTGCTGCCAATACTTTTGAGCCATCTTGAAGGCCACTTCTACCAGATTTTATAAGGGTATCTATCTTTAGGTTATACTCCAACCAAAAAGCATCTTTACGTATCTCTGCTGCCACGGCTTCTGCCAGCATCCTATTTAAATTATCTGAATTACTCATACACTTTCCTTAAATTTAATAGTATTTTATGCCATTTTACCCACCACCTTAGTTAGCCAACTGCGAACGACTTTGTAATCTATAGCCACTAATACTAAATATCACCCTACCTATTCTGTTATAAGTCATTACATGTTAAAGACCTGCCTTACAAAATCTTTAATCACATCTTCGGCGACCGCCGGATCAAAGCCCTCCGGGAATCGGCCGCGAAAGAAATAAATTATCGAGTCTTTTCCCACAAACGAACTAAAATCACAAAAAGTGCCGATACATTCGAACACAGCATTGTATTTCCCATCTACCGAAATGTAAGCTTTATTAAGCTTGCCCGGTCCGACAATTTTGTATTGAGCATACCGATTACCACTTTCCTCCAAAATCCCTTCTTTAAGAATTCGATCTACACTTTGAGTTATATCGTTTCTACTATCAAAATAATACCCAAACACAGCATACCCATCGAACAGAAGGCCCTCATCGTTAGGATTTTTGAGTTCAACATTCAAGGTAATATGGTGTTCCGTTTGCTTACCATAGAAGCATTTATCAGCAATATACATCCGCACCGGGACATCTGATGGTCTATTCTCAAACAAAATAGACGAGCCATCAGAACTCACACATTCATGAGTGTTTTCATAAGCAGCACTGAGGCTACTAAACAGCATGGATAGCACCAGCATACCTAGTATTTTTAGAGCCATATTATGCCCCCTCTAATCTAAGTTACAGTTAAATAGACAGCCTAAGTTTCAAATATTAAATACTGCCTCTGCAGCTAAGACGCAGAAAATTAGCTATAACCTCCAATGCGTTACAGATTAAAAACATGCCGAACAAAACCCTTCATAACCTGCTCTGCTACAATCGGATCAAAACCTTCCGAATAAGAACCCAGAAATCTACAAAAAATCGGAATTTCTTCGACGATAGTAAAAAAATCACAAAAGCTTCCGATACATTCAAAGTAAGAAACATCCTGAGAATCCAATGGAATATAAGCTATATTTGCACTACCGTTTCGTTCAATTCGGTATTCATTATGGCCATCACCACGGCCTATCAATACTCCATCATTTAGTATTTCGTCAATAAATCGCCCTACATGAGGACTATAGCTGTCGTTGTACATGAACGTCACGGTACCTTTAAATAGAAGGCCATCGTCGCTGGGATTACGTAGCTTGACATATAAAGAAACAGCATGGTCACTAATTTTCCCAGAAATGCATTTTTCAAAAACATACATTCGTAGCGGGACCTTTGAAGGCTTATTCTGAAATAAAATGGAGGATCGATCTGAACTTATGCATTCATGAGTGTTTTCATAAGCAGCACTGAGGCTACTAAACAGCATAGATAACACCAGCATGCCTAATATTTTTAGAGTCATATCATTCCCCTTCTAATCTAAGTTAAATAGTCGGCCAAAGGTTCAAATATCAAATACTACCTCCGCGGCTAAGACGCAGGAAAGTAGCTATAAGCGTTAAAGCGTTAAAGATTAAAAACTTGCCGAACAAAATCCTTCATAACCTGCCCTGCAACCAAAGGATCGAAACCTTCCGAATATTGTCCAAGAAAGTTATAGAAAATTGGAATTTCAGGAACGATAGCATTAAAGTCACAAAAGCTTTCCAAACATTCAAATAAGGATAGATCCTCAGACTCCACTGGAATATATGCTATATATGATCGATCGTTACGTTCAATTCGGTATAGATCATGGCCACCACTACGCCCTACCAACAGCCCATAGTTTAGGATTTTATTTATTAATCGGTTTACGTAGCGACTAAAGCTATCTCTATACATAAACGACACGGTACCTTTAAATAGAAGGCCATCATCGTCAGGGTTATGTAGCTTGACATATAATATGACAGCATGGTCACTAATTTTTCCAGCAAGGCATTCTTCAGAAACATACATTCGTAGCGGGACCTTTGAAGGCCTATTCTCAAACAAAATAGACGACCCATCAGAACTGACACATTCATGAGTGTTTTCATAAGCAGCACTGAGGCCACTAAACAGAATAGATAGCACCAGCATGAATAGTATTTTTATAGTCATATCATCCCCCTTCTAATCTAAGTTATATAGTCGGCCTAAGGTTCAAATATAAAATACTGCCTCCGCGGCTAAGACGCAGGAAATTAGCTATAACCTCTAATGCGTTACAGATTAAAAACCTGCCGAACAAAATCCTTCATAACCTGCTCTGCTACAACCGGATCAAAACTCTCATCATAACGGCCAAGAAATCTATAAAACATCGGAACTTCGCCGACAATGGCTTTATAGCTACAAAAGCTTCCAGCACATTGAAAATAGGACACTTCCTCAGAATGTAATGGGATTAAAGCAATATATTGACGTCCGTTTTGTTCAATTCGGTATTGATTATGGCCATCACCACGACCTATCAATACTCCATCATTTAGTATTTCGTCAATAAATCGACCTACATGAGGACTATAGCTGTCGTTGTACATGAACGTCACGGTACCTTTAAATAGAAGGCCATCATCACTGAGATTACGCAGCTTGACATATAATGTAACAGCATGGTCACTAATTTTTCCATCAATGCATTCTTCAGAAACATACATTCGTAGCGGGACCTTTGAAGGCTTATTTTGAAATAAAATGGAGGATCCATCTGAACTTATGCATTCATGAGTGTTTTTATAAGCAGCACTGAGGCTACTAAACAGCATAGATAGCACCAGCATGCCTAATAATTTTAGAGTCATATCACTCCCCTTCTAATCTAGTTTAAAGTTAAATAGACGGCTTGAGTTTCAAACATCATTTACTGCCTCCGCAGCTAGCAAAAAGCTAATGAGCTACTACCTTTATATCGCTACAGATTAAAAACTTGCCGCACGAAATCTTTAATCGCATCTTCGGCAACCGCCGGATCAAATCCGTCCGGGAATCGGCCGCGAAATGTATAGAGTATCGATGCTCCATCTACAAACGAATTAAAATCACAAAATGTATCGATGCAGACGAAAACAGAATTATATTTATTATTTACAGAAACATAGGCGGTATTCCGCACACCCTGCCCAACTAGTTTATATAGGTCAAATCTACCACTTCTTTTCTCCAAAATACCCTTTTCAAGGATGTTGTCTACATTGCGAGTTATACGATTTAAACTATCAAAATAGTAGCTAAACACAGCATACCCATCAAAGAGAACATCCTCATTATTTGGGTTTTTTAGTTCCATACCCAAGGTAATATGGTGCTCATTTGGCTTACCATAAAAGCACTGATCCGTAATATACATCGGCACCTGCACGGTTGAGGGCTTATTCTGAAATAAAATGGAGGTGCCGCCTGAACTTACGCACTCCTCACTTTTTTTAAAGCCGAAACTAACAGCACTCACCAGGGCACTGGCTAGTAACATAGAGATGAGTTTTACATTCATACTACATACCTCCAGCTTAGGTTGTAGAGCTATTAATATCTTCTTGCGGTAATTGACTTCTGCTTGGCTAAGTCACTGCGAACGACTGGCTTGTCTACTGCCGCACAAAACATAGGCCATGGCCAAAATATATTTCTATATGAACCATTAGATTTTAAACAGCTGCGCTATAAAGTCCTTGATTACGTCTTCGGCAACTGCGGGATCAAAGCCACGCGCATAGCGGCCATAAGATGTATAGAACATAGAACTCCCGTCGACTTTGGCCTCGAATTCACAGGTATACAGCGAGCATTCGAACAACGAAACCCCGTCGGAACTCGATGAGATATAAGCAATTTTATTGGGATTATCAGCCTCAATTTTATATTTTGCATACCTGCCACTTGTTTCCTCCCAAATGCCACTGTTCATAATTTCGTCAGCTCGAGTCTTGATTCGAGCCCATGACTCCAATTCCTGATAGTAAACAAAAGATAGATGACCGTTAAAGAGAACACTGTCGTCACTCGGATTTCTCAATTTAATGTACAATCGCACATGGTGATCGGTTATATCGCCATAAATGCAGCTCTCAGAAACATACATTCGCATTGGAACTTCTGCCGGACTGTGCCCAAAGGTAATAAAGGAACCATCTGAACTTACGCAGACATGGCTGTTGTCAGAACCAAAACTAAAGGCACAGGCAATGCTGCACAGCGCAGCGAAAGATAACTTTGCTAAATACATAACTAACTCCTAATTGATTTCCGCATCGGAGGCGATAAACCGATCAAAGAATCTATCAATATCTTCTTTGAGCGATTCGGTTGGAAAAAATATACCGGATATGGGATCGCTTAGTATTCGTGTCAACGCCTGTGTTGGGTCGGGTGCATTTATCACTTGGGAGAACAACGGACCGAACCCGCCTTGAAAGTTGTTGTTGGCAATGGTCTTTACCTTTTTACCCAGCAATAGGGCATACAAGCCCAACTCGGAATCGCCAGTGGTATAGACCACATCGGCATTCTTGACATGCGCAAAGCCACTTTCTTTGGGGTTGAGCACTCTATTGCCAAACTCCTCTCGGAGTTCATCAAAATGCACCGGGTTCAATAGGGGGTGGGGTTTTATATATGCGCCGGTATCCAGGGCTTCCATAATGAGCTTTTTATTGGTGTGTTTTTTGTACAAATTCGACCCGGGCAATAGGATAACGCGCGCTACTGTTTTGAAGATGGGCCAGGACATATATTTGTCGCCGTCTACACCCAAACCTTCCACCCACTGGCTAATCGGCAGACTCCGATAGTTTCCGGCCAATGCCGCGGTGAGGTATCGAAGGGAGCGCTTGGCGTCGGCCACGCGCAAGTATATGGCGCCTAACTGCCCGAATACTTCATGATACACAAGCTCGTGTGGGTGATCGTTATAGACTATATCGTGCCCCAAGTTGATATTGCTTGCCGCGCAGCGCGCCTCAATTAAACGGACGATCTCGCTCTGCTCGGCCGTCTTGCCCTGATGGATCAGGCCACCAATACGGAGCCTTCTCACCGCCTCTGAGTGAATGTTATCGTTCGTCATCTTATGCATCGTTGTGCACCTTAAGTTCCTCGACTACAAGGCGTCGGACTCGGCCCTCGAACTCCGCCACTATATCTTCTAGGTACCGTTTTTGCGCATGTTGGACTTCACTCATATATTGAGTGGTAATATTAGCCAGGTTCTCAACTTGCTGTTCTAAATCATTAATGCGCCGGGTCATTTTATCGATATCGGTCATGGTATTCTCCTACTGTTCTCTGATGGATTCGGACTTATAGCGTTTAAATGTGGATAGGAAGTATTCTATAACTCGCCGGCGCGACAGCTTAATCTCGGCACTTACCGTCATACCCGGTATTAGCTCAACGTCACGCTCTATTGTGGTCATTACCTGCGTTGGCAATTTAACCAACGCTTTATAACGTTTACTACCGTCACTGCCCTCAACCGAGTCGCGAGCCAGATTGACAATAGTGCCGGCCAGGTGGCCATACTTTGTATAGGGCAGAGCGTCGAATTTAACGATAACCTCCTGGCCTATTTCAACAAAACCAATGTCTTTATTATTTACATCAATCTCTGCCACCAGATAGTCCATACTGGGCACCAGATCCATCACGCTGCTGCCAGCCGAGACCGATTGGCCCGGCACGACTAAACTAATATTCTGTACCGTGCCATTTTCGGGCGCTCGGATGTCCGAATCGTCCAATTTGCGCTGTGCTTCTCGCATTGCAAACTCAAGTTTCGTCAAGTCGGCTTCTAAGCTCGCAATTTTGGTGTTATTTTCAACCCGGATGGCGTGCGGTATATCTTGATAATCGGACTCCTTATTTTTAAGCTGTATCTGCTTATTTTTTAACTGCGACTCT
Organism: Reinekea forsetii; assembly: GCF_002795845.1. Taxonomy (GTDB): domain Bacteria; phylum Pseudomonadota; class Gammaproteobacteria; order Pseudomonadales; family Natronospirillaceae; genus Reinekea; species Reinekea forsetii. The sequence continues at coordinate 811,728 of NZ_CP011797.1, read as the reverse complement.
TGGTTTCGAATGGACTCATTGAATGTCCGGAATGCCTTGTCAGCCGACAGCCACTTTTCAAAACTTAAGGACTTCATGGCATACAGACTCTGAGCATTTTCATATTTTAACGACTCTAGAGGCCTATTCGCGGCCATAGAGGTCAGCGATACCTCCAGCTGTTCAATGTCCAGTCGAAGCAGTTCAATTTCCCGTAGCTTTACGGAGCTATCGTGATTATAGGTCCAGAGGGTGTCTAGGTAGATCGTCTGGTAGGTTGCCAATAACTTCGGGGAAACCTTTGCCACCCCATTCGCATCCTCTAACGCTATGGGTTGGCCCGATGCCAGGTACTTGTTAAAATCCAACAGTATTTTCAGATCCAATTGGGCCGATTCGATATTGATACTGCGCTCAGACATCTCTTCTACTATTTCTACCGTGTCCAAGCTGACCAATAGATCCCCTGCATTTACTAAGTTGCCCTCTGAGACGTATACAGCAGATAGATAGCCACCCAATTTGGGCTGTATCGGCTTGACCTTGGTACTGGGTAGCAGGGTGCCACTGGCAGTTGCGACAACATCTATCTGGGTCACCACCGTAAAGAGTATGGCCATGGCAAAGGACATCATGATGAGCGCGGGGATAAGGCGAATTCCGCCCGAGATTGGGGTTTCCAATACCTCAAGTGCCGCCGGCAAAAAGGTCAATTCTTGACTATTTAAATCTAGCGGAGTTTTGTTTTTTTCAGCCAACTTGGCAGATCGCCATACTCTCATTGCTCTTATAATCATGAGTCTTTTACCTGCTGGCGGTACAGATGGTGGTATATGCCGTCTTGCTCAATGAGTTCATGATGGTTGCCCTGCTCCACTATGGCGCCGTCATCCACCGTAATGATGACGTCGGCGGCCCGCACCGTCGATAATCTATGGGCTATTACAATCACCGTTCGCCCTTTTGCTATCTCTTGCATGTTTTTTTGTATAATGCGCTCCGATTCGTAATCTAACGCACTGGTGGCTTCGTCGAAGATCAAAATCTTTGGGCTGGTAATAAGGGCACGCGCGATGGCAATTCGTTGCCGTTGCCCGCCGGAAAGGTTGGTGCCTCGCTCATGGAGCAAGGTGTCATAGCCATCCCTTAGCTTCAGAATAAATTCATGTGCACCGGCCGTCATCGCAACCTCTATAATTTGGTCCATATTGGCAGTGGGATGCGCCATGGCGATGTTTTCTTTCACCGTACCGGTGAATAGATAGTTCTCCTGAAGTACAACGCCTATTTGGTTCCGCAACCAGGCGGTATCAACCAACCTTATATCGTTGCCATCGACGGTTATTCGACCCGACTCCGGCACATAGAGTCTCTGTATTAACTTTGTTAAAGTACTCTTGCCCGATCCTGAACGACCAACGATACCGACAATTTGTCCGGCAACAATCTTTAGGCTAATGGCCTTGATAATCTCTGGCCCGTTAGAGTCGTATCGGAAAACAACTCTTTCAAATTCAATGTCACCCAAAATGGCAGGTAAAGCCGAATTCGAGATGCTACCCGAGGGTTCCGTTGGGATATTCAGTACGTCGCCTAAACGATCTATAGAAATTCTAAATTGCTGAAAATCTTGCCAAAGCTGTGATAACCGTAAAATAGGGCCCGTTACGTGGCGAACGATCATATTAAAGGCGATCAGCATGCCCAGGGTCATGCCACCGGACAACACAAGACTCGCACCTTGCCAAAGCAAGATAGCCATCATTAATTTATTGCACAGTGAAATACTCTCCCGCCCCCAGGTGGCCACCCGAACGGTTCTCAAGCTGGCTTTTACATATTCAGATAGGTTCATTTCCCATTTGAACCGCATTTGCGGTTCAGTTGCCATCGCTTTGATGGTTTCCGCACCCGTCACCGACTCGACCAGCAACGATTGATTGCGTGCACTTCTTTGGAACTGCTCTTCGACACGGGCGCGCAGGACGGGGGTTATGAAAAAGGAGATAATGAAGAATAGAGGTAAAAATCCGATCACTATCCAGGTCATCGGAGCGCTAAAATAGAATAGCGCAAAGAGGAATACAAAAATAAACAATGCATCCAGAGCGACCGTGATGGCATTACTGGTTAGAAAGTCTCTAATACTTTCCAACTCCCGAACTCGTGCAACAATCTGACCTGTCTGTCTGCTCTCGAAATAGGCTATGGGCAAACCCAAGAGGTGTCTATAAAGCTTGGAACCCAATTCCACATCAATCCTTGAGGTTGTGTGGGCAAAAACATAAGAACGCACACCATTTAAAACCACTTCAAATAGACCAATTACTATCAGAGCCATGACTAATACATTCAGTGTGCTATAACCTCGATGTACCAAAACCTTATCTATTATGACCTGGAAGAAAAAGGGTGATATTAGAGCAAAAAATTGAATAAAGAGGGACGCCAGCAGAATTTCCTTAAATATCTTGCGATATTTAACCACTACAGGAATAAACCAGGTTACATCGAATTTCTTTTCAAGGGCTTTTATTTCATCCCTGGGTGTCAGTAGAATTGTTACGCCATGCCAGTTTCGCTCAAACTCCACACGCGATACGGCTTCCGGTTGCTGCGCTGGATTTTGCACTAATATCTTTTCATCGCTAACTCTGGCGATAATAAAATATGCGCCGTCTTCACTACGGGATATAGCAGGTACATTCATCTTGGTGAGTCGATTTGCGGACACCGTCACAACTTTTGCGCGCAGTCCCAATTTTTTGGCGGCATGCACAATATCCAAATTGGTTACTTGCCCACTTACAGCCGTATATTCATGGGCAATATTTTGTAAGTTTGCCGGTATTCTATAATACTGCAGAATCATCCCTAAGCATTGCAAACCGGTATCCACTTTGGCTATCCCTTTAGCTTCTTGATAACTTTAATTTCTTAAACCCATGGTTGTTCGTAAAATCCCTTACGAACAACCGAAATGAACATATCAGATATTGCATAAAAATCAATTATTTAATATTGTCTATTTTTAACAGGGAATTAATTTATACTATAAGTAGGATTTATATGAAAATCATATTATTTAAATTTATAATTATCATTTTTTTGATAAGTTGCGCTCCGGGAACGGAAAAACCCGAGCCTTCTGCTGGGGATTCTTTAACGCAAGACACACCAAAATATTTTCCTGATGTTGTACTTGTTTATGAAAACGATCCCATAACGATAGGTTCGGTAGATTATATTTTTTCAACCTCACTTAAGACCAATTTAGAACTACTCAATGCAGTTCAAGTTCATGAGGTGACTGGCGCTGATGAATTTGACAAACTGGTCAATTTAAGGATTGAACTTTCCCTGAATTCTGATGCATTGGTTATAGGCTCTGGCTATGTGAATTCTTTATTGTTCGATATTGCACGCCTAGAGTTTCCAAATGTTAAATTCACGCTTATCGATTCTGAATTGACTGGACGCAATACACGTTCCATTTTGTTTCGAGATCAGGACCTTGGTTTTCTTGCCGGTGTCGCTGCTGCCTATCAATCTAATTACAGTGTCGTGAGCTTCATCGGCGGAATGGACGTTCCATTGACTCACTCGGTGGGCTGTGGCTTTAGCCAGGGCGCCAATTATATTTCTGACTCGACTGCGGTCTATTATGAAACAGTCGGCGAGACGCCTGCCGCTTGGAATGATCCGGAAAGGGCACAACAAATGGCTGAATATCATATCGGCTTAGGCTCTCGAGTGCTTTTCCCCGTAGCCGGCGGCTCTTCAGCGGGCGTACATTTGGCGGCGCAGGCGCAGAAAGAACAGGTCATGACCCTTGGAGTTGATATAAATCAGAATGGGGAGTTCCCGGGGGTTGTCCTGACGTCCATTACAAAAGCTTATGAAAAGGTGGCACTGGAAGAGATAATTCGTTTCCAGCTTGGCCAATGGCAATCCGGCACGGCGTATTTTGGTGTACGAGAGGGGGCAATAACCTATAGTCGTGATGAGAACAACGCATCGGTTCTGTCTGAGAATCTTATCGCTGAACTTGACAATGCAATTGCAAAAATCACGGATGGATCAATTTTAGTTGAGGATTACATGGCATCTTTAGGTTGCAGGTCGGAAGCCATGCATATCTCCACGCCATATTTTCTAGATGAAATTTAAAGTTATTTGCAGTTTTTTGGTCAAAAATAACCCTTTTTGACTAATCCTTATTCCCTGGCGAGAGCCCTTGACCGCTGCAACTCGAGTATATTAAATAATACTAATATAAGATGACTGCAACGCCGTGCAGATCGATACCACGGCCGTCGCCGCGGCATCGTTGAGATCGACCCGTTCAAAGCAGTAACGCTCGCCGTGCAACCCAGTGGGGATCGAGGCGAGATTGCCGGCATAGGTCAGGCAATCGAGGTTGACTACCCGGTGCGGGCTGTTGCTGAGCAGCTCCCGCACCACGGCACTGCCGATAAAGCCGGCACCGCCGGTGACCAGCAGTGTTTTTAGGTCCGATTGCACTGGGTTGTAGCCCTATTCCGCCTCAATATTGGTCTTCAGGGAGCGACGCAAGATCAGATAACCGACAATACCGGATAACAAGGACCCGAATATGATGCCGACTCGGTCATCGAACAGCATATCGGCGCCCTTGACCTCAAACGCCAAGGAACCGACGAACAGGCTCATAGTAAAGCCGATACCACAGAGTGCGGCGGTACCATATAGACTCAGCCAACTCATGCCCGTTGGCAATCTGGTCACGCCCAGTTTAATGAACAAGAAACAGGCCCCAAAGATGCCAATCTGTTTACCTAAAAACAAACCCAAGGCGATACCCACTGGCACACCATGAAACAGCTGTTCAGCACTGATGCTGCGTAAATCAATACCGGCATTGGCAAAGGCGAACACCGGCAGTACAAAGAAGGCTACCAGCGAGTGCAGATCATGTTCCAAACTTCGCAACGGCGAAACCTCCGGATCCTTGGCTGAACGAATAGGAATAAACATCGCTAAAACGATCCCGGATAAGGTGGCATGAACACCGGATTTCAACATAGCAACCCACATCATCAGGCCGACAATAAGATAGGGCGCTCTGGCGATAACACCTCGACGATTCAATATTGCCAAGATCGGTATACCCAAGCTGAACATTATCAGCGCGGTGAGCGACAGTTTTGAGGTGTAAAAAATCGCAATGATAATGATGGCGCCTATATCATCGAAGATCGCCAGCGAAGTCAGGAAAATTTTGATGGTGACCGGTACCCGCGAACCCAGTAGGGTCAAAACACCTAGGGCAAAGGCAATATCGGTCGCAGTGGGGATAGCCCAGCCTTTTTCAGCAACTGGATCGCCGTAGTTAAAGTACAGATAGACAAGTGCTGGCACCAACATGCCACCGACAGCGCCCACACCCGGTAAAATAATATTGCGCCGGTCGCGCAGTTCGCCTTCGAGCATTTCGCGTTTGAGTTCCAGACCAACGAGGAAAAAGAATATCGCCATCAGGCCATCATTAATCCACAGCAGCAAAGGCTTAGCGATATCGAGTATGCCGAAGCGAACTTCCACTGGTGTCGCCAGTATCAATTGATAATAGGGACCTAGGAGGGTGTTGGCGAATAACATGGCCAGCATGGCTGAAACGATCAGCATTATTCCACCGGCTGTTTCCATAGCAAAAAAACGTTCGAACATCGTACTCTCTTGAGTGTTCATAGCATTCCTATTCGTTAGGTCCATTAGGTATATTAACACAGTGATTACGAGCTGAGGATAGCAGCTGTTGGAACGATTTAAAACGGAGTTAGACGCGTAGACGCGCGCCTAACTCGTTGAACACTAGCAAATCACGGCGGTTTAAGACTGCTTCGATATCTCTGCTGCTTCGATCGATCGAAAGCAGCACAACTGTGGCGCTGAGAGACAACGCCTGGTTTCCGCCGGGTCGGCCTTTACTTGTATGGGCTCGCTGACGACTTGCTCACCAGCGCGGGCTTAGAATTCACACTCTGAGTCTCCAGCAGCGCAAGCAGTTGCGTCAAGGAGTGATTCAACTGTACCTGGTCGGCAAGATTCAAGCCCGACATAATCCCTTCCATCGTATCGACATGCGCCGTCATGGCCGCATCAATGGTACTCAAGCCCTGCAAGCTCAATGTGACCAGGCGATTGCGCGCATCGTCGAGGTTATCACTCCGTTCAATAAATGCCCGGGTTTCTAGCCCCTTTAAACGATGGGTCATGGTGCCCGACGTGACCATCAGGGTCGAAAAGAGTTCAGTTGGGGTTAGGGTATAGGGTGCACCGGCGCGGCGCAGGGTGGCCAATACATCGAATTCCCAAGCGGTCAGGCCAAACTTGCCAAAGCTGCTATCGGATAGCGGTGCATAGAGCACGGCACAGCGCCGTAAGCGGCCTAAGATCCCCATCGCCTGGAGCGACAGTTCGGGGCGCTCTTGTTGCCATTGAGCCTTAATTTGGTCGACTGCATCTAAAGGAACTGCCATATATTACTATTTACTTGAAAAATGTGAGCCTAATTTATCTTGATATCGAGAATAATTCCATGGATCTTTAATCTAAGATTAATATAAAGATCTTGTCAACCTTGTGAATCGCAAACAAGGGTCCTCTGGACAGTAGTTGGTAGGCCAACTGGGCCGTTATTGCACCGTCGCCCTGACCGATATAGCCTCAGACCGCGATAGCTGCCGTGAAGTGCTCCGCTAACGTAATGATTTTAAGACATCACTGGCGATCTCAAACGAGTTTAGACGCGCCGTATGGCTAAAGGTACTGCCCGTGACCAGAATTTCATCGACCTGGGTTCGGGCCAAAAAATCATTCAACTTTTGCCATACGGTATTGGCCGAACCGATCGCCGAACAGCCGAGCACCTGATTCAGGGTGGCCTGCACATTGGCCGGCAAGGATTGAAAGTAACCTTCCTGCGGGGGCGAAAACTTACCCGGTTTGCCGGTATAGAGCCGCACAAAGGACTGCTGCATCGAACTGGCTAAAAATTCCGCTTCAGCATCGGTATCGGCGGCAATCACATTGAAGCCGGCCATGACATAGGGCTTGGCTAAATGGATCGAGGGCTTGAAGTCACGCCGATACAGGGCAATGGCGGCGAGCAAATCGGCCGGTGCGAAATGCGAGGCAAAGGCATAGGGCAAACCAAATTCGGCGGCCATGCCCGCGCCATAGAGACTGGAACCGAGAATCCAAACCGGCACATCCAAACCGGCCCCAGGCACTGCCCTGACCTGTTGACCGGGTCGCTCCGGTTGAAAATACCCAAGCAGTTCCTCAACATCCTCAGGGAATCGATTGACGTCGGCATTCAAATGCTGGCGCAAGGCTGCCGCCGTTGCGCCATCGGTACCCGGCGCGCGGCCGACACCCAGGTCGATCCGCCCCGGAAACAAGGTTTCCAAGGTGCCAAACTGTTCGGCGATCTGCAAGGGTGCATGGTTGGGCAACATGATGCCACCGGCACCAACCCTGATACGCTCGGTGCCGGCGGCTATATGGCCGATCAACACCGAGGTGGCCGCACTGGCAATGCCAATCATATTATGATGTTCGGCCAACCAATAGCGCCGAAAATCTTGCCGCTCGGCCAATTGGGCCAGCTCCAGGGCATTGCGAAACGCGTCTTTGGGGCCTTGCCCTTCGACGACGGGGCACAGATCGAGCATGGAATAGTGGGTCATAGCACCTGCATAGATAGAATGATTGTAAATTAACCGGGGTTGAACGCTGGCCTAAACACCAAGATCATAGGCCCTCAAAGCGTTACCCCCGAAGATCGCCTCTTGCGCCTGGGTATTATTGGGTAGCAGTTGTTGCGCAATAAGGTGCCATTGGCTGTAACCGGCGGCATTTAGGCACACCGGCCAATCACTCCCCCAGATTAACCGCTGACTGCCAAAGACGTCCACCAACAGCGCGATGTAAGGGGCTAAATCGGCTTCAGTCCAGTCATTGCCGGCTTCGGTGACCAGACCGGATACTTTGCAGTAGACCGAACTGCTCTGCGCTAGCAACGTCATAGCGTTGGCCCACTCGGTGAACAGTTGATTGCGAATCTCGGGTTTGGCACCATGGTCAATCACTACTCGCATAGTGGGATGGCGTTGCACGAGCAAATGGAGATTAGCGAGGTGATGTGGCAGGACAAGGGCTTCGAACGTCAGGCCCTGTTCAATCAGCGCCTCAAACGCAGGCGTTAAGTGGCTACCCAGCATCCAGTTTGGATCTTCTATATCCTGAATCATCGGGCGCAAGCCCACTAATTTAGGATGCTGCGCCAAGGCACGAATCTGATCAGGGGCCTCGGTCGAGGCAAAGTCCACCCAACCCACCACACCCTTAATAAAGGCATGTTGATCGGCAAGCGTTAGCAAATATTCGGTTTCGGCGATGGTCGGGGCGGCCTGAACGAGTATGGTGCCATCCACTTGGGTAGAGGCCAGATCTGATGTCAGGTCGAGGGGGAGAAAGTCGCGATAAAGCAGTTCAAGCTTGGGCGTCAACCAACCGTAGTCACCACGATCTATCCGCCAAAAGTGCTGATGGCTGTCTATTTTCATGGCTGGATAATGCCTTTCTTCAGAATGATATTGCCATACAACCTGAATTCACCGGTCTGGATAATGGCATAGGCCGATCGTGCACGCTGGTAAAAGGCAAAGCGCTCGAGCGCGCCAAGGCGGGCGGGATGGTCGGCGACCCGATCGATGATGGCCTGAAATTCGACCACAACAGGTGGTATTTGCGCAGCGTCACCCACTACCTCCATGGTGAGCGCCGGCATTGGGTCGAAACTGTCCAAAGGCAGAAGTGTCAGGATCGCCGATAAGGCCTCAGTGGCACTGACACCATCCAGGCGCAGGCAGCGCTGCGCCAGGCTCTGGGCCGGGAAGTTCGCATCGACGATGGCCAGTTCATCGCCATGGCCCATGGCGCGCAGGGCATGCAGTAAATCCGGCGATAGGATGGACGGTATCTCACGTAGCATAGCAAAACCTCACTTTAGTCGGAAATAAGACGGGTGCAGACACTGCAGCGGTTCGATTCGGTTCAACAGTTGCGCCAAATGATCCTTCATGGCCGCCTGAGCGCCAATGGGGTCTTTTAATTCGATCGATGCCAGTATCCGTTGATGCTCTTGCACGGCAGCCTGGGCGCGTCCCTCTTCGGGCAACACCAAGATGCGCGCACGACTCAATCGTAAAGCAATACCGGCGGCGACAGTTGCGACGCCCGGGAAACCACAGAAATCCATTAACAGACTGTGAAAGTGCTCATCAGCCTGATAAAAACCCTCGAAATCGCCATCTTCGACCAGCAATTGTTGCAATCGTACGGCCCGCCTAAGGAGCATGAACTGGTCTTCGGAACGGAACTGTGCGACCCGTCCGATCACGGCGACCTCTATAGCTTCGCGCAAAAAACAGGCTTCGCGAATTTCATCCATCGAAAACACCGATACTCGGGTTGCCGATTGAGGAATGACATCGACTAGCCGATCAGCCGAGAGTCGCGCGAACGCCTCGGCGACTGGGGAGCGCGAAACGCCCAACTGGTCACAGATATCGGTCTTTCTGAGCACCGTTCCAGGCGGTAGGCGCATCGATAGAATAGCCTCCTGCAAGGATTGATAAACCCGTTGGGCCAATGACCCAGTTAAATCGTCTATATGTGTCAGGACTAAATCGTTCAAATTATCACCATAAAATACTAACATGTTAGTTGACGGATGCGTCGACCGATGTTAGTTTGAGAATACATTAAGAATTCACACATGTGAACCAGTAGATAACGGGAAGGTGAATAGTGGTCAAGCAGGTGTTCAAATTACATAGCAGCGATAACGTTTTTGTTGCACTGGCGAACCTGCCCCTAGGCACTGAGCTGGAGGTCGACGGCGTCATCCTGACTGAAAATGTTCAGCGTGGTCACAAGATCGCTGCAGAAGACATTGCAGAAGGCATGCCCGTTATCCGCTATGGCCATATTATCGGCCAGGCGACTATGGCCATCGCTGCCGGCGACCATGTTCACGGACATAACCTGGGTATGGGTGAGCATCACCAGGATAGCATTCAAGAGAGCTATAACACCGCACTGCCGATCCTAGATCACGAGCGCACCTTTATGGGTTATTTACGCCGCAACGGACAAGTCGGTACGCGCAATTACATTGGTATCCTGACGTCGGTCAATTGCGCCGGCTCAGTGGCTAACTTTATAGCCGAAGCGGCAGAAAAATCCGGTCTGCTTGATGCATTCCCCAATGTCGACGGCATCGTACCGATCGTGCACAGCAGTGGCTGTGGTATGGCTGGTGACGGCGATGGTTATGAAACCCTAAAGCGCACCCTTATAGGCTATTCGAAAAACCCTAATTTCGGGGCGATTCTCTTGGTGGGATTGGGTTGTGAAGTGCTGCAGGTGTCCACCCTTGCCGAAGGTTTTTCGCAAACCATCGACAATCCCCACCGTTACATGACGATCCAGGGCGAAGGTGGTACGCGCAAGACTGTGGACAGGGGATTAGAGGAGCTACGTATTATTGCGGAAATCGCGAACCGCTCCGAACGCAGTCCTGCCCCCCTTTCGGCCTTAACTGTTGGTATGCAGTGCGGCGGCTCCGATGGTTACTCCGGCATTACCGCCAATCCAGCCCTCGGCGCCGCATCCGATCTCTTGGTCCGCCACGGTGGTACAACCATCCTATCGGAAACCTCTGAAATCTATGGCGCCGAGCACCTGTTAACACGGCGCGCCGTCAATCCGTCCGTCGCCGAAAAATTACTCGCCCGGGTACGTTGGTGGGAAGATTATTGCAGCCATCACGGTGGCGAAATGAACAACAATCCAAGCCCGGGCAACAAGGCTGGTGGGCTGACCACGATCTTAGAAAAGTCCCTTGGCGCCGTCGCTAAGAGCGGTACCGCACCGTTAACAGAGGTCTATGGCTTTGCCGAACAGATCGACAAAAAGGGTTTCGTTTTTATGGATAGCCCCGGATATGACCCGTGCTCGGTAACGGGCCAAGTTGCTTCCGGTGCTAACCTAATCGTCTTTACCACCGGTCGGGGCTCGGTTTCAGGGTTCAAGCCATCACCCTGCATTAAGCTAGCAACCAATTCAGAAATGTATCGACGCATGTCGAGCGATATGGATTTAAATTGCGGCGACATAGTCAGCGAGGGCGTCTCGATTGAGGCCAAAGGCGAGGAGATTTTTGAACTCATCATTCGTATAGCATCCGGTGAAATGAGTAAAAGTGAAGCCCAGGGTTTTGGTGGGGTCGAGTTTGTGCCGTGGCAAATCGGCGCCGTAATGTAACCACCAAAAACAATAAAAGGACCCGCTACGATGCGACTGAAGAATAAAACAATACTAATCACTGCCGCCGGCCAAGGTATGGGCCGTGCCAGTGCGTTAATGTGTGCCGCACAAGGCGCTCACGTCATCGCGGTTGATATCAATGCGGACGCACTCACAAGCCTTGCTCAAGAATCGAAACTGATTGAAACGCATATTCTTGATGTCACTGACTCGCAGGCTATCGCGTTGTTGGCCACGCAACTCCCCGACCTTGACGGCTTATTTAACTGCGCCGGCTTTGTCCATCACGGTACCGTTTTGGATGTGACCGATGCTGATTGGGCTTTTAGCGTCGACCTGAATGTGACATCGATGCTTCGACTGACACGCAGCGTACTGCCAGGGATGTTACGACGTGCTGAACTGACAGGCTCGGCAGCGATCCTGAATATGGCATCGATGGCCTCATCGATAAAGGGTTTCCCATTGCGTACCGTTTATGGCACGACCAAGGCTGCCGTAATTGGACTGACCAAAGGCATTGCCGCCGACTATGTAAAACAAGGCATTCGATGCAATGCCATCTGCCCCGGCACGGTCGACACCCCATCGTTGCGCGGACGTATCGCCAGCGCAGCAGATCCCGTTCAGGCGGAAAAGGACTTTATCGCGCGCCAGCCTATGGGCCGTCTGGCAGAAGTTTCAGATATCACACCACTGGTGGTCTATCTGTTATCTGACGAAAGTCGCTTTGTATCAGGCCAGGCCATTTTGGTGGATGGTGGGGTTATGATTTAAAGTAGATTTAAAGTAGATTTAAAAATATTATAAAATCAGTAAATATATAAAAATAAAAATAAACAAAAGAGATACAACATGAGTCTAGTCGTTGAGATGGTCGAAATCGAAAAACGCTTTACCGGCGTGCATGCCCTCAAGGGCGTGAATTTCGATCTAAATACTGGCGAAGTACATGCCCTAATGGGTGAAAATGGGGCAGGAAAATCGACCCTAATGAAAGTCCTCTCGGGTGTTTACCAATGCGACAGTGGTCAGGTCAGAGTAGATGGCCAGCACATAAACCCGACCAGCCCACGCCACGCCCAAGACCTGGGCATCGGCATTATTCATCAAGAGCTGAGTCTGATGAATGATCTAACCGTAGCGCAAAATGTTTTTATCGGACGTGAACCGCGCCGTTCGTTCGGCCGCATAGACGACGCTCGCTTAAATCTGAATACGTCTGAAATCTTTCAGTCAATGAATTTGAAATTAGACCCGAAAACCATCGTTAGCTCACTTACAATTGCCAAACAACAGATGGTTGAAATCGCCAAAGCGCTGTCGTATAAGTCTCGTGTGTTAATTATGGACGAGCCGACGGCCGCCCTGAACAATATCGAAATTGAAGAGCTTTTTTCCATCATTCACAAACTGAAATCTGAGGGCGTCGGTATTGTCTACATCAGTCATAAGATGGACGAAATAAAGAAGATTGCCGATCGAGTTACCGTTATGCGCGATGGTGAATACATTGATACGGTTGATGCAGCTAACACGCCATTGAGCCAGATTATCGCTATGATGGTGGGTCGCGAGGTCACTCCGGGAGTAGTCGGCATCCCCGATACCAGCAGCAACGAAACGGCTCTGACCGTCTCGCACCTAAATCGTGGCAAAACCATCCAAGATGTCAGCTTTAGCGTCCAAAAAGGTGAAATTTTGGGCTTTGCCGGCCTAATGGGGGCGGGGCGAACGGAAGTGGCGCGGGCGATATTCGGCGCCGACCCGTTGACCAGCGGTGAAATCAGAGTGAACGGCAAACTATGCACTATTAACTCCCCTCATGATGCAGTGATGGCCGGTATCGGTTATCTATCGGAAGATCGCAAACACTTTGGCTTGGCAACCGGCATGACAGTCAGTGAGAATATTTCCCTAGCCTCACTGGCCAAGTTCACCCTGCTTTTCGGCCGGCTTAATGAGGCCGGCATGCAGAAAACCGCAGAAGACTATATGGGCCAACTGGCGATTCGAACACCTTCAGCCAATCAAGAAGTAAAGCTACTCTCAGGTGGTAACCAACAAAAGGTGGTTATTGCCAAATGGTTATTACGGGATTGCGAAGTATTGATCTTCGATGAACCAACCCGTGGCATTGATGTAGGTGCCAAGGCAGAAATATATAAGCTCATGGAGGAACTAGCGGCCCAGGGCCGAGCAATTATTGTTATTTCCTCCGAGCTGCCCGAGGTTATTCGTATTTCACATCGCATAGCTGTGATGTGTGAAGGCCGCCTAACCGGAATAATGCCCGGTGGTGAAAACGTAAACCAAGAACAGATCATGAAATTAGCCACTGCGCGTGACCCTCTAATCAATGTGGTAGGAAACTAAGATGAACCAGACACTGGGAAAGCCCATGAACCAATCAATAAACCAATCACGCAATTTTTTCTCGCAGCTGATTAAAGATGGCGCTCATCAGAAATTACTAGCGTTCGCTAGCCTCATCGCGCTATTGATAATATTTTCTGTCACCTCTCCGAATTTCATGCAGATAAGCAATATGATTGCGATACTGCAAGCGACATCGGTCAATGGCGTACTCGCTATCGCCGCCACACTGGTCATTATTACCGGCGGAATCGACCTCTCTGTGGGGACCTTAATGACCTTTACGGCGGTTATAGCCGGGGTGGTTCTGACCAACTTGGGCATGCCCTTACCGCTGGGGATTATTGCCGCAATCGGGTCCGGTGCGCTGTGCGGCCTGTGTTCCGGCACCTTGGTTTCAAAAATGAAAATACCACCGTTTATCGCCACCTTGGGAATGATGCTAATTCTTAAGGGTTTTTCCTTGGTTATATCCGGCACCCGACCAATCTACTTCAATGATACGCCTGGCTTTGACCTGATCTCGCGCGGATCCATAATCGGCGAAATCATTCCCGCTCTGCCGATACCCAATGGCGTGTTAATCCTATTTATTGTCGCCATTATGGCATCTTATATCTTGGCCAAAACCGTCTTGGGCCGATATGCCTTTGCGCTCGGTTCTAATGAAGAAGCGGTCCGACTGTCCGGTGTGAAAGTCGACAACTGGAAGATGGCCATCTATGCCTTGGCGGGCGGTATCTGTGGCATAGCGGGTTTACTTATAGCTTCAAGGCTCAACTCGGCCCAACCTGCGTTAGGCTTGGGTTATGAACTTGAAGCCATCGCGGCGGTGGTCATTGGCGGCACATCGTTGTCCGGCGGCAGGGGAACTATTCTGGGCACCTTGATCGGCGCATTAATCATGGGCGTGTTGACCAATGGATTGCGGGTTCTATCCGTCGCGCAGGAATGGCAAACCGTTATTACCGGTGCCATTATCATATTGGCCGTTTATGCCGATATGATGCGCCGTAAAAAACAGTAAAATAAAAATTAATGTATTACCGAATTAACAAACTGTGAAAAGTTAAGCTCCCGCTTAACTTGGAACTTTTATCGATACAAAACAACAAAATGGAGAAAATCTATGATGATTCGACGTAAACTGATCACGGCTGTTAGCGCAATTACACTAATGGTTACCGCAACCTTTACGGTTGCCGAAACACAAATGTACATTCCCCTGGTTTCTAAAGGCTTTCAGCACCAATTTTGGCAGGCGGTAAAGGCCGGCGCCGATCAGGCGGCAGAAGAGTTTGATGTGCGCATTACCTTTGAAGGTCCCGATAGCGAGGCAATGGTCGATCGGCAAATAGATATGCTCTCTGCAGCTCTAGCTAACAAGCCAAGCGCCATTGGCTTTGCAGCATTAGACAGTCAGGCTGCCATTCCTTTGCTGCGTAAAGCCAGCCAAGCCGGCATTCCAATTATCGCCTTTGACAGCGGCGTCGCGAGCGACATTCCGTTGACCACGGCCACGACAGACAACGTCGCAGCGGCGGCTTTGGCCGCGGATGAAATGGCGAAGCTAATCGGCAACAAAGGTAAGGTTGCTATTGTAGCCCATGACCAAACTAGCCAGACCGGTATAGACCGTCGTGATGGTTTCATGAAGCGAATTGAGAGTGCACACCCTGGCATTAGTATCGTCTCGGTACAATACGGCCAAGGCGACCAACTCAAGTCAACCGAAATCGCCAAAGCGATCCTGACTGCGAACCCAGACTTGGACGGTATGTTCGGCACCAATGAAGGTTCTGCTATAGGCCTGGTTAATGCGGTTCGTGAAATGAACAATAGCAGCGTGGTTATTATTGGTTACGATTCGGGCAAAGCTCAGAAGGACGCGGTTCGATCCGGTCTAATGGCTGGTGCCATCACCCAGAATCCAGTGGGTATCGGTTATGAAACCGTAAAAGCCGCCGTTATGGCCAGTCAAGGTAAGACCTTGCCTAAAATTATCGATACCGGCTTCTATTACTACACTGCAGCCAACATGGATGATGCCGAGATTGCGGCCGTACTCTATGATTGATCGTTCTGCCCTTTGATTGATTAGTTGAGGTAAGGACTCGGTCTTAGACCGGGTCTTTTTTTTCCTTAAACTCCGAGCATCATTAGTCTATTTTGCTCAAGGATTCATCTGCTCAACTCTAAAACAGGAACCAGCTATGAAACTGCTTCGATACGGACCACCAGGTTATGAAAAACCTGGAATACTCGATCAGACCGGTCGGGTTCGCGATCTATCCTCTATCGTCCCGGACATTTCCGGTTCGGCTTTAAGCCAAACCTCGTTAAAATCCCTACATGGGCTCGATCTTGAGTCCTTACCACTGGTGGACGGCATTCCCCAACAAAGTTTGCGTTTAGGCGCTTGTGTCGGCGCCGTCGGTAAGTTTATCTGTATCGGTCTTAATTATTCCGACCATGCAGCCGAGTCGGGCATGGAGGTGCCGCCTGAGCCGGTCATCTTCAACAAATGGACCTCCGCGATTGTCGGGCCAGATGATGACATACAAATCCCCAAAGGCTCCAAAAAGACCGATTGGGAAGTAGAACTGGGTGTGGTCATCGGCACCGGTGGATCCTATATCAACGAAGCAGACGCGATGGATCATGTTGCCGGATTTTGCGTGATCAACGACGTCTCGGAGAGGGCCTTTCAGCTAGAACAGTCGGGCACGTGGGACAAAGGCAAGGGTTGCGACACCTTTGGACCGACCGGTCCCTGGCTGGTCACACCAGATGAGGTCGGCGATTTCGATCGACTGAATATTTGGCTAGAAATAGACGGTCAGCGCGTTCAAAACGGTAATACGGCAACCATGGTGTATAAGGTCCCGTTCCTTGTTGCCTATTGCAGCCAATTTATGAGCCTGCAACCGGGTGATATCATTTCCACGGGGACGCCGCCTGGGGTTGGTCTGGGTATGAAACCACCCAAGTATCTGCATGGTGGCGAGACCATCCGTCTGGGCATCGATACGTTAGGCGTGCAATGCCAACAGGTGCTGCCGGCCCTAATTGACTAACATTCAGCAAAAATCCGGCAATGTCTGTATCGGACCGCTGGCGACTATGAGCTTAGCCTATGAAAACTAGAATATTAACCCGAAGCGGACTGGAGTTGACCGAGCTCGGCTTCGGCGCGGCAGGCATCGGCAACCTGCTCCAGAGCACGACAAACCGGGCTGCAGAGGCGGCGGTCACCCTCGCCTGGGAGAACGGTATTCGTTACTTCGACAGTGCCCCCCATTATGGCGCGGGTCTGTCCGAAAGACGTTTGGGCTCCGCCTTGCATGACTTACCAGCCGATAATCGGGTGCTCTCCACCAAGGTCGGTCGGGTACTACAACCGCTGTCGCCGGGTGAGCCCGTCGATGATTTTGGCTATGTGTCTGAGGCGCCTTTCAAACGACTCTATGACTATTCATACGCTGGCGTTATGACCTCGTTTGAAGCTTCTTTGCAGCGTTTGGGAGTCGCCTCGGTCGATCTATTGCTGATGCATGATATTGGTGAGTTAACCCATGGCGATGAACACGCGGCGGTATTTAAAACAGCGCTCGACGGCGGCTATGCCGCAATGGCCGAACTTCGGTCACAGGGTCGAGTTAAGGCAATCGGTCTAGGGGTTAATGAGTGGCAAGTCTGTGCGGCAACCTTAGCTCATACGGATTTCGACTGCTTTTTGGTGGCAAATTGTTTCACTCTATTGAACAACAGTATCACCCAAGGCTTCACAGCCCAATGTGACCAGCGCAATATCGATATTATCGCGGCGGCCCCCTTTAACTCGGGCATTCTCGCCACGGGCTCTAAAGGTGCAGGCGCATATTTTTACGGTCGAGCATCAGCGGAGATACTGACTAGGGTGCAGGAGCTAGAGGCCATCTGCGCGACCTTTGGCGTCAGCCTGCCGGCAGCGGCCATCCAGTTTCCGCTGCGTTATGATAGTGTCAAATCGGTAGTCGTTGGCATGACAGTTACCGAGCAGATCCAAAATAATATTGACTGTTATAACGAACCCATTGCCAATGAATTCTGGCAAGAATTAATCGATCGGCGAATCATTGGTCCCAGCTAGGAGCACCCTTCCCTGGAACTATTCGACTGCAATTGAAATTAATTGGCCGGGGTCTGGTTCGATTGGGGCGGCAATCTATTGGTGTCAACGCCGCCGTCTACTGAGACCAGTCCCGCGTTGAGTTTGCGACTAATTCTTATTGAATTCACATTCAACCCCTTACGGATTTATACATTTTTACAATTCATTAAAATTAAATAAATTTTTTTGGCTAACTTTAAAGGTAGCATGAGATGAAAAATAGAATCATTCCTGAATCATCGGGTTTTTTCGTAGGTCGGGTCTGGAATCCAAAAGCTCAGGGCCCTTCGGTAGTATTTATCCATGACAACGAAGTTCTAGATATCACCTCCAAAACGGTCCCTACATTAAGTGCGCTTTTCGAATTACAGGACCCGATTCAATACCTTCAAGATAATATCGCCAAGGCTGAGAGCCTCGGCTCCCTGAATAGTTTGGCAGCATCTAGTCAAAATCAGGATAGCACTGAGTTTAAATTACTTGCGCCTTGTGATCTGCAAGCTATTAAAGCCTGTGGTGTTACATTTGCTCAGTCTATGTTGGAACGGGTCATTGAAGAACAGGCCGGTGGCGATGCAGAAAAAGCGAAAAGTATTCGCAATATTGTACTGGGTGTTGTCGGTGATTCGCTCAGCAACATTGTTCCAGGCAGTGTAACGTCTGAGGAATTAAAGAAGACTCTGCAAGAACAGGGTATGTGGTCTCAATACCTTGAAGTTGGCATTGGACCTTACGCAGAGGTTTTCACCAAGTCTCAACCAATGTCCTCGGTTACCTATGGAGACGACGTTGGCATTCACCCTGAATCTCACTGGAACAACCCTGAACCTGAAATTGTTTTAGCGGTTAATTCAAGGGGGCAAACAGTAGGCGCTACCTTGGGTAATGACGTAAACCTTAGGGATTTCGAGGGTCGCTCTGCGTTACTACTGGGCAAAGCAAAGGATAACAATGCCTCTTGCTCTATCGGACCCTTTGTTCGCATGTTTGATGCCAACTACACAATAGATAATGTTCGTTCGAGCGAGGTTTATCTAGAAGTTACCGGCTCAGACGGGTTCAGAATGAATGGTGTCAGCTCAATGAATCAGATCAGCAGAGACCCCTTGAACTTGGTCAAGCAAACCATGGGCGAAAACCATCAGTACCCTGACGGCATCATGCTTTTCTTGGGGACTTTATTTGCACCTACGCAGGACCGAGGAGATTCAGGGGCAGGCTTCACGCACAAGATTTATGATGAGGTGACGATCAGCAACACTGAATTGGGCTCACTGGTCAACAGGGTCAACTATACTAATGCCTGTCCACCGTGGCGATTTGGCATATCAGCCTTGATCAAAAACCTGTCCCAACGGAATTTAATTTAATGGAGTTTTTTATGAATATATCAGGTTCACTTTTAATAAACGGACAAGAAGAACTCACAACCAATGAAGCTATTTTTGCGACAAACCCCACTACCGGGAATAGAATTGATATTGCATTCCACACCGCAGATGAAAATCACGTCAATGCGGCGGCGGAATCTGCATGGAACATATTTGATGACTTCAGGGCACTACCATCGTCAAGAAGGTCTGAATTCTTAAAATCCATTGCAAATGAAATTTTAGCGCTGGGTGATACGCTCATTAATAAGGCCGTTGAAGAATCAGGATTACCTAAGGGTCGAATTGAAGGCGAGAGAATGCGCACCGTCAATCAGCTTAATTTATTCGCCAATAATATAGAAACAGAAAGTTGGAGGACTACCATTATTGATAGCGCGCTACCTGAACGGACCCCTCCTCGTTCCGACTTGCGGCATCAAAAAATAGCGCTTGGTCCCGTAGCTGTTTTTGGCGCCAGTAACTTCCCCTTGGCGTTTTCGGTGGCAGGCGGTGACACCGCATCCGCGCTTGCTGCTGGGTGTCCAGTTATTGTCAAGGCTCACTCTGCCCATCCTGGAACTTCTTGGTTGGTTGGCAAAGCAATTCAAAAGGCTGCAGAGTTAACAGGCATGCCACCGGGCGTTTTCTCTTTACTGTATGGCGAAGGTAATACTATCGGAACACAATTAGTTCAACACCCTCTCATTAAAGCCGTAGGATTTACCGGGTCCAGAAGCGGAGGGTTGGCCTTATTGAACATCGCCAATGCCAGAGTAGAGCCTATTCCTGTGTACGCTGAAATGAGCAGTATAAATCCTGTATTTGCTTATGAAAATACATTAACAGAGAACGCCGTTTCAATTGCCCAAGGCTTTGCAGCATCATTAACAATGGGGGCCGGTCAATTCTGCACCAACCCTGGCGTTTTATGTTATAAGGACAGCCCGTCATCTCGGGCATTTATTGAAAAACTCACGCCAATAATTGCGCAATCAGCTGCCCAAACTATGCTCACACCTAGCATTAAGAATGCTTATGACAATAGCGTCTCTGATTTCACTAAGATTACGGGAATGACTTTGATTTCCCAAGGCAGTGAAGCTAATGGGCCCAATCAATGCCAGGCAAGCATTTTTCAAACTACTGGCGATCGGTTCATAAATAACCGTTTCATGCAAAACGAAGTTTTTGGTGCTTGTTGTGTCCTGGTTAGTTGTAGCAGCGAAGCGCAATTCTTAGAAGTTGCAGAAAGCTTAGAAGGGCAACTAACCTGCACGGTACTCTGCAATGAGCAGGACCACAATCAAGTGCGCCCACTCATCCCCGTATTAGAACGTAAAGCCGGAAGATTAGTATACAATGGCTATCCAACGGGTGTCGAAGTATGCAATGCCATGGTACACGGCGGGCCATTTCCAGCAACGTCAAACAGCATGACAACATCGGTAGGAAGTAACGCTATTGAACGTTTCTTGCGACCGGTATGCTACCAAGATTTTCCGAATAATTTGTTACCAAATTAAAAAAAATACTAGCCCGCCAATAGTTCTCATCGATGGGAAGTATGTTTGAGGAGCACCAGAAAGGGAACTTATCTGATAGTATACATTCAACCAAACCGGGGCTTGCGCCCCGCCCGATCAGACACCCGCCGGCAGCCAAATATCCACACGTAAACCCGCGTTATTTGACAACTCGACGGTGCCCCCATGCAATTGAATAATCGATTGAACCAAGCTTAAACCCAAACCAAAACCACCACTTTGACGCGCCTCATCTTGGCGATAGAAGCGCTCGAACACCTTGGTAAACTCCGCCTTATCGATACCCGGGCCGCTGTCCTGAATTTGCCAATGAACCCCAGCGCTGCCGTCCACGCCCCGCTCGGCCGTTGCCAACAGGCTGACCGACCCGGGCGTTGGCGTATGGTTGTGGGCATTGTCGAGTAAATTGGTCAGCGCTTGCATCAACAGGTGCTTATCACCGGCCAAAGTTTGATCGTTGGGTTCAACGCTAAACTCAATGCCCTGTTCATCGAATACCGGACCGTACATCTCTTGCACATCCTGTAACAGTTCCCGGACCGAAACCGGCGCAAAGCCGGCCCGGGTCTTGCTCTCGATACGCGCGATACCGAGCAGGCTTTTGGTCATCGCCAACACCCGATCAAGCTCTTGCATGCTGTCTTCAACCTCGATGCTCGGTTGCTGCTCGTAGGCGCTTTCCAGCTTCACGCGAATGCGCGCCAGCGGTGATTTTAAGTCGTGCGCTATATTGTCCGAGACTTGACGCGCCTTGGCCATGGCGTCGTGAAGCGCGTCCAACATCTGATTGATATGCCAAGCCATCTGGTCGTAGTCGTCCAGTGTTCCTAACTGTGGCTTCGCATCGGCACGCGCATCAAGCGCTTTCTGATAGGGAATACGGTGCGCCAGGTCACCGGCCATAATGGCCTGGCAACTGCGATTGATCTGATGGATGCGGCGCAAACTGCGCTGGGTCAGCACCAGGCTGCCGAGCAGCGCGATGCCCAGCGTAATCGCCAGACCAAAGAGTAGAGATTGCCAGAGACTGGTCTGCAGATCCGTCAGATACGCCACATTTTGACTTAACTCGACGGCCTCGCCATTGGGCAGTTCAACGCTTCGGGCCACTTGCAGCGCGCCATTAACGGCCAGCATGCGATGATGCTCGGCCAAAAAGTTCGCCGGCGGCTGGGCCAAGCCCATGGCTTGGTGCATAGCGTGCATCGCCGGGCTGTTGTGCATCTGTTGCATCGAATCGGCTCCGCTGCTGGCGATGGCCTGGCTTGAGTTCAACTGAGCGTTATAGGCGGCGAGCAGCTCCTCGGTGGATAAACTCGGTGTTTGTTTGGCTTGTTGCAGCAATTCGGTCGTTTGCAGGTCCAGACTGGCGTCAATACTGCGCCAGATGGCACGGTCAAGCTGCATATAGACGGCCACCAAGACCAGAGCGGTCGACAACCAGATCACCCCAACCGTTAACATGGCAAAGCGAAAGCTGGAACTGGTTAAGATCTTAGGTGTGCGCAGCCAAGACATACCCTGCCCCCCTGACGGTTTGAATGAGACTGCCGGAGCGGTTCTTATCCAGCTTCTGGCGCAGCCGACTGATGTGTACGTCAACAATATTGGTTTGTGGGTCGAAGTGATATTCCCAAACATTTTCCAGCAACATGGTACGCGAGATCAGCTGGCCTTCGTGGCGCATTAGGTACTCCAATAGCCGGATCTCGCGCGGTTGCATGGCCACCGCTAGACCATCCACCCAGACCTTTTGTTTGGCCAAATCGAGCAAGACATCGGCCACCTGCAGCTGGGTACCCAAACCGTTGACCGGCGCCTGGCGACGCAGCAGGGCCTGGACCCGAGCGAGCAATTCTTTGAAGGCAAAGGGCTTAGTCAGATAGTCATCGGCGCCGGCCGCCAGGCCCTCAACGCGCTGGTCGACATCATCGAGCGCACTCAGAATCAGCACCGGGGTCTGATTAGCCGAGGCCCGGAGGGTGCGAATAATGGTCAGGCCGTCGACCTGCGGCAACATGCGATCCATGATCATCAGGTCATAGGACTCGGTCATCACTCGAAACAGGGCATCCTTGCCGTCGACACAGAGATCGACAACAAAACCGGCCTGACGCAAGCCCTTAGCGATAAAATCGGCTAAGGTTGGGTCGTCTTCCACCACCAATAACTTCACTGCAGCCCCCTAGGTTAGTCACCGAGCCATTGTACGTGGAATCCCCACGCGGCAAGATTAACAATCGTTAATCTTTTGGACAGCCTTAGGTTAACCGACCTGAACTAGAATAGGTTCATTCAAGACGAATTGTCTTTCTTTTCGAGGATCCTATTATGACCAAACTTAAGCTGTTCACCCTCTCCACAGTCGTAGCGGCGACCCTAGTCGGCTCGTTGGCCCTAGCCCACAATGGTTTTTTTGCCGATGGTAGCCCAGTTGGGTCGATGTATAAGGGCATGATGGCCATGCACGGCGACGACTACAGTGCTGAGATGATGGCCGCGCATCATAAGGACGGCATGTCAGACATGCACGGCGATGACTACAGTGCTGAGATGATGGCCGCGCATCATAAGGACGGCATGTCAGACATGCACGGCGATGACTACAGTGCTGAGATGATGGCCGCGCATCATAAGGACGGCATGTCAGACATGCACGGCGACGACTACAGTGCCGAGATGATGGCCGCGCATCATAAGGACGGCATGTCAGATATGCACGGTGATGACTACAGTGCCGAGATGATGGCCGCGCATCATAAGGACGGCATGATGGCCATGCACACTAAAGGGCACGATATGTCGCTACCCAACTTTACCGAGTTAAGCGGCAAACTGAACCTAAACAACACCCAGCAAGCTCTCTTATCCACTATGCTTACCGCTCACCAGGTGATGCACGACGGTCAGAACAGCGATGATAGCTCGATGCACCATGACGAGATGATGGCCGATATGCCCGAACATCAGGCGCAGATGCAAGCGCACCAGGAACTATTCGACCAACTGTGGGCCAGTTTTACGACCGAGCAACAGGCCATGTGGACCGCTGAAATGGGCGCCTGCCATAGCGCTAAGAACTAGGGGTTTAGAGGCTTAGAGGCAAAGACCATGATGGGTTTTTGCCCCTACCGAGTAATTCAGCAAGCAATCCTGGGTGCATCCGCAATGGGTGATTGCACCGCCTACTGTTTAATCCGATAACCGGTCTTGAAAATCCAGCCGACTATAGCAATGCAAATCGCCAATAGCGCCGAGATCGCGAAGACACTCACGCCCAGGCTCACATCCGAGACCTCATAAAAACTCCAGCGAAAGCCACTGATCAGATAGACCACCGGATTAAAGAGCGTAATGGTCTGCCAGATCGGCGGCAGCATGCTGATGGAATAGAAGCTGCCCCCCAAGAACACCAGCGGTGTCACGATCAAGAGCGGCACCAGTTGCAGCTTCTCGAAATTGTCGGCCCAAATGCCGATAATAAAACCGAACAGGCTAAAGGTCAGTGCGGTCATCACCAGAAACAATAACATCCAGAATGGATGCATAATTTGCATATCGACAAAGAATCCGGCGGTCATCAGGATAATAGACCCGACGATCAGCGACTTGGTCGCGGCCGCACCGACATAACCGAGCAGTATCTCAAAATAGGAAATCGGCGCCGACAACAATTCGAAGATGGTGCCGGTGAATTTCGGAAAATAAATGCCGAAGGAGGCGTTGGCAATACTTTGGGTCATCAACGACAGCATAATTAAACCGGGCACAATAAAGGCCCCGTAACTGACGCCATCGACCGAGGTGATGCGCGAGCCAATCGCCGCGCCAAAGACCACAAAGTAGAGCGAGGTGGAGATGACCGGTGAAATAATGCTCTGTAACACAGTGCGCGCGGTACGGGCCATTTCAAACTTATAGATGGCCATTACGGAATAGAAATTCATACGGTTTCCTTTACCAAATCAACAAATATATCTTCCAAGGAGCTCTGCCGAGTCGACAAATCCTTGAAGTGGATCTCGTGTTCCGACAACACCCGCATCAACGTGGCAATACCAGTGTGCTGTTGCGTGCCGTCATAGCTATAGACCAACTGGTAACCCTGCTGCTCGAGGCTGATATCGAACTCGGATAAGGCGCCGGGCACGGTGGTCAGTGGCTCTTTCAATTCGAGCGTCAGTTGCTTCTTGCCCAACTTGCGCATCAGTTCAACCTTGTTCTCAACCAGCTGAATATGACCCTTGTTGATGATCGCCACTCGATCGGCAATTTCTTCGGCCTCCTCGATATAGTGCGTCGTTAAGATAATGGTCACGCCGGTATCGCGCAATTTCTTAACCACCAGCCACATATCGCGGCGCAGCTCCACATCGACTCCCGCCGATGGTTCGTCCAAAAACAACACCGAGGGTTCGTGCGACAGTGCCTTGGCGATCAGCAGTCGACGTTTCATGCCGCCGGACAGCTCGCGAATGGCGCTATTGCGCTTATCCCACAGCGACAGATCTTTTAATACCTTCTCGATATGCGCATCATCGGGCTTCTTGCCGAACAGGCCCCGGCTGAACTTGACCGTCGCGATAACCGACTCAAAGGCCTCGGTATGCAGTTCCTGTGGCACCAGGCCGATCATTGCACGGGTCTTGCGGTAGTCCTTGGTGATATCGAAGCCGCCCACCGTGACCGAGCCGGAGGTCGCGTTGACGATGCCGCAAATGGTACTGATCAGGGTGGTTTTACCGGCCCCATTGGGCCCCAGCAGCGCCAGTATTTCACCCTTAGCAATGGTCAGGTTCACATCGCGCAGGGCCTGATAGCCATTGTCATAGAGTTTATTCAGCTGACTAATTTCAACAATATTGCTCATGTTACACTCGCTAATAGATGGAGTTGTGCTGGCCGGCCCGCAGCAGGCTTGCGTTTAGGCCGTTGCACAACTTAGGAATTGATTGCAGCAACCCTTGGCACCGCAACGACACGGATCTGCGCACAGATAGCGTGCTGGGCCGACTATTGGTCGGCGATTTGCTGCAATGCTCAGTTGGTCGCCAGTCTATAGATTCTGGATTTCGATACCAGCCCCATTCGCCCTATCGGACCCCTATTGAGCGAATGGCATAGCACTGGCTGCCTGTCGTCATAATCCCTTGGTGGTTGATATGGCAGGCAGGAAGACTTGCGTCTACGTTGGGCAGCGAGAATTGGGTTCACTTAACCTTCATAACACTGTAACGAGCTCGTCATATTGAAACCCTATTCTCAGGGACTTCTTAACCAAATGGAATTATCTGCTGTGGACCTATCTTATCGGAAATATTTTCAGGGCGCCCTAGTGACGCCATTTTTATTGATTGCCTGTGCGGTGACCTCTAACAGCATGGCGAGTGCATTGCACCCGTCGAACAAAATGACCAATGCGATTCAAGCAGTGAGCACAGGGCATTTGATCCAGGTAGGTCGCTATGAATCAGGCATCTTCGCAGATGGCGGGGCAGAAATAGTCGCATTTGACAAAGCTACCCATAAGGTCTTTGTGATCAATTCCGGTGACAACACCATAGACGTGCTCGATTTGACCGACCCAGCAGCCCCAGTCAAGCTCACGACCTTGGCGGTATTCGATCAGGACAGCGCCACGTTCACCAGTGGCGGTGCCAATAGTGTGGCCGTGGCCAATGGCCTATTGGCAGTTGCAGTGGAGGCTGACAACAAACAGGCTGCAGGACGTATCTACTTGTACAACACCGACGACAACAGCTTCGCCGTCGCCTTTATGGCTGGCGCTTTACCCGACATGGTGAAGTTCTCACCCGATGGCAACTATCTATTGAGCGCGAACGAAGGTGAGCCCAGTGGCGATTATAAGAATGATCCCGAAGGCTCAATTACCGTGGTAAATCTAACCGCGGGCGTGGCCTCTGCTACGGTTAAGCAGGCCGGATTCCGCGCATTTAACGCGCAAATCGAAAGCTTACGGGCAGATGGCGTGCGAATTTTCGGTCCGGGTGCGACCGTAGCGATGGATTTGGAGCCGGAATACATCACCATCTCCGCGGATGGCACAACGGCTTATGTTAGCCTGCAAGAGAACAACGCAATCGCCTTGGTGGATATTGCCACCGCGACCGTGACCAAGATTGCAGCGCTGGGCTTTAAAGACCATAGTCTCCAGGGTATGGGTCTGGACGCCAACAAGAATGACCAGGTACCGGTGATAGAAAGCCTGCCTATCTTTGGCATGTATATGCCCGACTCGATCGACTCCTACACCTTTAATGGCAACACCTATTTGGTGACCGCTAACGAGGGCGATGGCCGCGAGTACATTTACAGCGCTGACAGCGCCAGCTGTCTAAACGCCAGCCATACCGACCTGGGCGACGACGAGTGCCTGTCCTATAGCGATGAGATCTCTCTGGAAGATCTCAACCTAGACACCAAACAATTCAGTGCTGCGCAAATTGCCATGCTGCAAAATGGCAAAGGCATTGGCGACCTGACCGTTACCAAGACCCATGGCGATGCCAATGCCGACGGTGCTTATGAGGCGATTTACGCCTACGGTGCGCGCTCGTTCAGTATCTGGACGGCCAACGGTAAACAGGTGTTCGATTCCGGTGATCAGATCGAGCAAATAATTGCCGACCGTTCACCCCTATTTTTCAATCTGTCCAACGACAAGAACAGTGTCGAAAACCGCAGTGACAACAAGGGCCCTGAACCTGAGGGTCTGGCCGTAGGTCAGATCGGCGAGCGCACTTACGCCTTCGTCGGTTTAGAGCGCCAAGGTGGCATTATGGTATTTGATATCAGCAATCCCTTTGCGCCCGCCTTTGTCGAATACACCAGCAATCGGGATATGTCGGTAACACCGGGTGAGGGTGTCGATGCCGGCGACTTGGGCCCTGAAGGCTTCGCCTTTGTAAAGGCCAAAGACAGCCCGAACGGAACAGCCCTGTTGCTGATCGGTAACGAGGTGAGTGGTACCACGACCATCTATGAAGTGCGCTAGGGCTCTAACCTAATGATGCCAAAGGGCGCCTTTGAGCGTCTTTTTTTTGCTTGGCTGAGATACGTGCTATTGGGGCAGGCACTTTGAGAATATGTGCCATTAACCAGCTCATAAAAACCTAAATCAGTGCTTCAGCCTGGGCCAATGCCTTCAGGGCCAGGGCGGCGGCACTAGTGCGATTGTCGACCTGGAGCTTACTGAAAATCTGCTCCAGATGCTTGTTTACCGTGCGCGGGCTCATACTCAAAATCTCGGCCACCTCACGATTGGTTTTGCCCTGGGCAATCCAAAAAATCACTTCCGACTCGCGCTCGGTCAGCTCTAACTGTTGTTTTAATAGGGCCGGACCTGTGGCGCGTTGACCGTCGATGAGCCGCACAATGCATTCACCATCTTGAGTCGAAATCATCCGGATGGTGAGCGGATAATCCAGTTCGGCCAGGACCAATGTCTGGCCCACGGCCGGTTGGTGACGCAACCAGATGCGAATCTGGTCAGCAACCAGGGCATAGTGCTCCGGAGCGGCCAGATGGGCCTTCGCCAACAGGGTGTAAGCTTGCGGCGTGGCCCAATTCTGTTCACCGCGATCGTTGACCGAGAGCAGATTTTGTCCGGCTGTGTCCAGCGCACCATAGGCACTGCGGGTCAGTCGGGCATTGGTCAGATGCACCCGGATCCGCGCCACCAGCACCGCCGGGTTAATGGGTTTGGTCAGGTAATCCACACCGCCGGCTTCCAAACCGCGCACCACATCCTCACTGTCGCCTAGGCCGGTCATGAAGATCACCGGTATGTCAGCGAGCAAGGCATTGCTCTTCAATTGCCGGCAGGTTTCAAAACCGTCCATTACCGGCATCAAGGCATCGAGCAAGATCATATCCGGTTTCATCCGTTCGGCGATCGCCAGCGCTTGCTTGCCTTCCAGGGCCACCAATACATCCATACCGCTGGATTCAAGGGCATCGTGCACCATGGCCAGGGCGTCGGGGGAGTCGTCAACGGCCAGCACCAGTGTGCCTCTTAGATTGCCATTCATCGATCAAACTACCTCTATCATCTTGCTGAGTTGGGAAAACTGTAACCGCTCGACTCGCTCCACCAAGCGGTCATAGTCTGCTTGGTCGAGCGCGTCCTGGTCGTGCAGGTCCGCTAGAGCAGTGAGCATGCCACGCTTGTAGCCGATATCGGCCGCGCTGAACAGAGCCTCCAATAACGGGCCCCGCACAATACGAATCGGTGCTGGCGCGGCTGGCGGCTGATAAGCATTGGTCGCAGGCTCGTCGAGCGGCGCCCTACTGTCGGCATTGTCGTCGCTGTAGAGCCAGTGCACCTCGAGTAGCGTTGCTAGGCTGCTGAGCAGTCGGTAGTTGTCGAGCGGCTTAACCAGATATTGATCGAAACCCAACTGTTGTTGCCGATCGGTGTCGGGTATTTGGGCGTTGGCCGAGAGCATTACGATGGGTGCCTTGATGCCGTCAGCGCGTAACAGGGCGGTCAGTTCAAAACCACTTTTGCCGGGCATATTGACATCGAGTATGTAGAGGTCGGCACCGGACCCGGCAAAGTCCGCCAGACACTGCTCGGCACTGACCGCTTCGAGCACATTAAATCCTATCGGTTGCAGCAGTTCGTTGATTAGGCCGCGCACGGTGGCATCGTCATCGACCACCATAATGGTGCGCCGGGTCCCTTGGTAGCCCTCAATACGGCGCTGCGGCGCGACCTCGGCCGGGTCATGCTCGGCCCAAGGCAGCATCAGGGCGACCTTAAATTGGCTGCCGGTGCCTAGGGCCGAGGTCAATTGAATATCGCCGCCCATAATCTCCACTAGGAGTTTAACGATGGTCAGGCCCAAACCGGTGCCCGGCACATGCGCCGTAGCACTATTTTGGACTCGCTCGAAGGGCGAGAAAATGCGCTCCTGTTCCGACTCGGCGATGCCGACGCCAGTATCGATCACCGTGAACTGCGCGACCTGATTGCGATAGCGCACATGAAACTCAACCGACCCCTGCTCGGTATATTTAATGGCATTGCTGAGCAGATTGATCAACACTTGGCGCAGGCGTTTTTCATCTGCTCGAACCCAGTCGGGCAGAGGATCGTGCAGCACCAGTTTGAGTTCAATGCCCTTGCTCTGCGCTTGCATCTGAAACATATAGGCAAGCTGATGAATCAGACCCGGAAAGGCAAATTGGCTGATATGCAGGTTAAGCCGCCCGGCTTCAATCTTGGAGACGTCGAGCAGGCCCTCAATCAGGTCGGCGAGATATTGACCGCTGCGATGGATGGTATTGAGACCGGGCCGATGCGTTTTAGGGGTGTCCTTGCGGTCACTGAGCAGCTGGGTATAGCCGAGGATCGATTGCAGTGGGGTACGCAATTCATGACTGATACCCGATAGGTATCGGCTCTTGGCGGCATTGGCCCGCTCGGCCAATTCCTTAGCCTGTTGCAACTGCGAGTCGGTGGACTTGTGTGCGCCAATTTCCTCGATCAGTTTTTGCGTCTGAAGGTTCGACTCCCGCTGTGCTTCCACTCGGCTCTCATGCGCGAGCAGAAATAACCAAGTCACCACACCCGAGACAATCATCAGGGTAAAGAATAGGGTCCACAGGCCGCTGGCGAAGACGGTCAAATCGCCGTGCCCTTGCAGCTCCATATGTCGGTATATCAGCGCCAATAGGGCGCCGATAAACAGATTTACCAGGGCAAACCAAATCAAAAACTGACCGCTACGGCCCAGCAACTGTTCCGTCAACCACGGCGGCAGCACCTTCTTGAACCAGCGCAACGTTGTGCTAGTAGCCTCGACGGGCGGTTTGCATTGGTCTAAGCAACGGGCATCTAACGAACAACAGAGCGAGCAGATAGTCTGTTGATACGCCGGACAATAGAGCACATCCTCCGGCTCGAAATGGTTTTGGCACAGGCTGCAATGCTGATCGACCGCTGCCGACGGCGGCTCATCGGAGGTGCTAACAATAGGTTCCGGTGCGCTGCGCGCCAGATAGTATTTGCCTTCGGTGAGCCAGGCGATAAGCGGCACCAGCACAAAGCTGGTCGCAATACTCAAAAAATGGCCGAGCGTTTTCAGCCCCTCCCCGAACAGGCCTAGGTAGGCACAGAGGCCAACGGCCGTGGCCAACGCCATCGAGACCGTGCCAACCGGATTGATGTCATAAAGGTGGCCGCGTTTAAATTCGATCTGTTTTGGGCTCAGCCCGAGCGGCTTATTGATCATCAGATCGGCCGACAGACAACAGAGCCAGCTTACCGCTACCAGGGCAAAGACACTGAGCACCGACTCCAGCGCCTGGTGCACGCCCAGCTCCATCAGCAGCAGGGCCAATGCGACATTGAACACCAGCCAGACAACCCGGCCGGGATGGGAATGGGTTAGGCGCGAGAAGAAGTTTGACCAGGCAATGGAGCCGGCATAGGCATTGGTTACATTGATCTTCATCTGTGACACGATCACCATCAGCCCAGCCAAGATCAGCGCCAAACGATCGGACTGGATCAGATAACCGAAGGCGCGTTGATACATCAGGGTCGGATCGGCCGCACTAAGAGCATCAATACCCTGAGATACGGCGACAAAGGCCAGAAAGGAGCCAAGCAACATCTTCACTAAACCCACACTGACCCAACCCGGTCCGGCCAGGACCAACCAAAACCACCAGCGACGGCTATTGTCGGGTGTTTTTTCGGGCATAAAACGCAGGTAATCTACCTGCTCGCCGATCTGCGCCACCAAGGCAAAGAGAATCGAGGCAGCCGCGCCAAACATCACCCAATTGAATTGATGACTGCCCGGCACAGACACCGGACTGTAGTCGACCCAGGCGCCCAATTGCTGCCATTCATTGAACACGACCACCAAGAGAGCCGCGATCTGCAGCACCAGCCACAGGCTTTGGGTGCCCAGCTGAAATCGACTGATCGCGGTGATGCCACGGATCACAATGGGTATAACCGCACCGGCACAGATTAGGTAGGCCAGTGCCAAGGGTATGCCAAACAGTAGGTTCAGGGCGGAACTGAGAATGGCCGCCTCGATGGCGAAAAAAATAAAGGTAAAGGAGGCATAGATAAGCGAGGTAAGGGTCGAACCGAGGTAACCGAAACCGGCCCCCCGGGTCAGCAGGTCGATGTCCAAGCCGTGCTTAGCACTGTAATAGGCGATCGGCAGACCGGTGACAAAAAAGATCAGGCAGACCACTAGAATTGCGGCCACGGCATTGACGAAACCATAGGCTAGCGTCACCGCAGCGGCCAAGGCTTCCAAAGCCAAGAAGGCGGTCGCCCCGAGCGCCGTGCGGCCGACCATGCCAATGCTCATCGTCCTGCCCTTGCGCGCGGTAAAACGCAGGGCATAGTCTTCTAGGGTCTGATCGGCCACCCACTGGTTATAGTGACGCCGGACCTTGAGAATTTTGTGCGCACTTTTTGTGCCGTCCGGTACCGCTGTCATGTGTTACTGACCATTTATGAACCAATACAGTGCCTGGGTATAATTCTAGCGCACCAAAACGAACCAAGAGCCGCCTGACTGGTCGAGACAAGGGAGGTTTTTTGCGCCTGAACTGATGTATAGCAGCGAATGTGCCAACTGTTGATGCTTATGGTCTATCTGCCGGAATGGTATGGGCTGACGCGGAAACGGAATTAACGATAAGATTTTTTAAACGATCAAAAAAACTAGCCATTAGATAAAAAAAAGATAAAAAAAAGGCGCATACATGGCGCCTTTTATTACTAAAAAATCGATAAATTAGATCTTTTCGATGTTCTCGGCTTGCGGGCCTTTTTGACCTTGGGTGACGTTAAACTTCACCTTATCGCCTTCGGCCAAGGTTTTAAAGCCACCACCGGCGATGGCACTGAAATGGGCAAACACATCCGGGCCGCCTTCTTGTTCAATAAAGCCAAAGCCTTTCGTTTCGTTAAACCATTTAACGGTGCCAGTTACTGAATCGGTCATGATATTTTCCTATTAATCTATGAGTAAAAGAATGCCCATTGGGCGGGTAGACTAGAATATTGCATTTACTTATAAACAACAGGACGGAGCTAAATCTCAAACTTCGAAGTGACGTAGATAAGACACATTTTCCAGCTAGGAGATAACTATATTTGAGTTGTTATTGCCGCGTCAACTGTCCGCTAATGAATTTTTTAATGGCACCGATGTGGCGTCCATAACTAGCTCAGCAGCTGTTCGTCAGCACCACTGTATTGGGCTTCGTTGAGACAATCGATCAGGCTGTGCACACTTCGTTCCTGATGGATCCCGACATCGATCATCACCAGGTAGCGGCCGGCATTAATTTCGCGATGAAAATGGCGCAAATGAACATTTTCAGGGGTAAAACTCACCAGGGTGCCGACCCAGGTGCTAAACAACAAGAGCAATACAACCAAGGCAAATTGGGCGATGCCAGAGTAGACCAGACCGAGTCCGAAATGGCCGAACAGCAGGGCCATGGCGGCCATCAACAAGCCGATCAATAGGCCATTTAAGGCCCTGCGAACACGTTCAAGCCGATCGAAAATGTTTAAGCCGTTTAGGTGTCGAGTCACCAGCCCACCGGAGCCCTTACTGAGCACATGTATTTGATTAAAATCAATGCCATTGCGGACCAGCTCTTCGGAAATGTGCTCTGCGTAGTCCAGTTGATCGGTGAGATAGTACAGGCGTTTCATGCTGTCCTCCATTACACTGCGGATCGCGTGCCATGCCGATCCAGTGTCGAGCAGACAGTGCCAGCGGATCATCACTGCTTAACTGTAGGCCACTTTGTCTATTTGGAGATTTCACTTTTGTGCCTTTTTGTAATGCTTGCCCATGTCTGAGTCCGTTCTGTTAATCGCCAAAAATTGGCCCGAACCGAACTCCACAGCGGCTGGCCGACGCAGTCTGGACCTACTGGCGTTGCTGCAGACGCGCGGTTATGTCATTCATGTGGCCTGCGCGGCTGAACCGACGCCCTTTCAGACCGACCTGAGTGCTCTGGGTATCCAGACTCATGCCATTGCCGTCAATGACGCCGACTTTGACCCTTGGCTAGCGGACTTAGCGCCAGCCATCGTTATCTATGACCGTTTTGTTATGGAAGAACAGTTCGGCTGGCGCGTTCAGACCCAGCTTCCGCAGGCCATGACCCTGATCGACACCAGCGACCTGCATTGTTTGCGCGTGGCACGTGAGACGGCTCTCAAAGATGCACAACCGATCGATCTCTTTAATGCAATCGCCCTGCGCGAAATCGCGGCCATCAGTCGAACCGATATCAGCGTGATGATTTCCCAAACGGAAATTGACCTATTGCACCAACACTTTCATATCAGCCGGGACAAACTGCTTTACCTGCCCTTCCTGGTGACACCACCGGATCCACTCAGGCAACCGGGCTTTGACGCTCGAGAACATTTGGTGATGATTGGTGGCTTTAAGCACGAGCCGAATCGAGACGCGACCCGCTGGCTGAAGACGGTTATCTGGCCGATCCTGCGTCCCCTCTTGCCGAACAAGTGCGAAATGCACGTCTATGGCGCCTATGCCGACCATGCCATGAATCAGCTGCAGGCGCGCAAAGACCGATTTTTCATCAAGGGTCGCAGTGCCGATGCCCTGGCAACGCTCAGCCAGTATCGACTCAATCTTGCGCCGCTGCGCTTTGGCGCGGGCCAAAAGGGCAAGATCCTCGAAGGCTGGCTCACCGGGACACCCACCCTGACCACCCCAATTGGCGCCGAGGCCATGGCGAGCGAAAGCCAGCTCGGCTATCGACCCAGTGCCAACCCCAGTGAGTTTGCTCAATTGGTGGCGGCCGCCTATCACGATTCAGCACGCTGGGCCGAGTTGCAGAGCAATGGCTATCGAATTCTGGAACAGAATTTTGCTCGGAACCTGTTTGCACAACCCTTTCTCGAGCGCGTGGATCAAATTCGGGCGACCCTGAGCGAACACCGCCAGGCCAACTTTTGGGGCCGGCTATTGACGCAAAATCAATATAGGGCCACCGAATATATGAGTCGCTGGATCGAGCTGAAAAACCAATTGCAACGCGAACCGATGCCCAGCGCGGCAGTCCCCGCAAACCCAAGCCCCAGTAATACAAGCACTATTGTCCCTATCCTGCCCCGCTAAACAGAAGCCAAGCCGCGCCAATCGGTTTGGCTTGCCCTGCCAATCTGGAACCCAGACAGGCACCACAGCCCACGTCCGGGCCACTGATAGTTTTTATGCGCGCGGTCTTTTCGCCTTTGCAGCTCAGGCGTGCGACCCATTTTAATTTTTTTGATACACATCACAAAAATCAAACAAGACAGGCCTAAAAGTGAGATCTGATTCGCATAAAGGAGGTCGGCAGGCTATTCTGCGGCGCGCATGACGACCAATACTTTAAGGTCGTTTTATTGAGTACAAGTAGCCAATGGAATTGCATCTATGTTTATTGAAGGGCTTTCTGACTGGGAAAAAAGACGGTTAGCACTAATCTTAAAAGAACGGGGTTACACTGCCTTTATGGTGATAAAACATGCAACGGCGGCCATTCTCAGCGCCAAGCGCGGACGCTTGGTGAACACGGTCGACAACCGAAATTTAACCTTGCTCGACACCATTGTCGAAGAACTCTATGGCTATCGGCGTTTGCCCAACGACCTGCACTACGTGAATGCCAACCCGGTGGCAAAAGACTCACAAAGCTCGACTAACTAATAACAGGCCAGTATGCGATACTCGGCGACCTAATTTTAACCGGACCTGACATGTTGGCCAGCCCCTATAGTTGCCCCGTCTGCGCATTGCCACTTGAATCGCTCCCCAGCAGCCTGCGCTGTGCCGAGGGCCATTCGTTCGATCGGCATAAGAAAGGTTATGTAAACCTCTTGCTGGCACAAAACAAAAACAGCAAGGCACCGGGCGATGATGCCCTAATGGTGCAAAGTCGCCGTCGCTTCTTGGAGGCCGGCCATTATCAGACGCTGGCACAACGGATCAGTGCGCAAATGAGCGAGAAACTGCCGGCCCAAGCGACGCTCTGGGACGCCGGCTGCGGAGAAGGCTATTACACCCAGATGATCGCTCAGGCCAATCCCGATTTTGATTGCTACGGTCTGGATATTTCCAAGCCCGCCATCGTCGCGGCCAGCAAATATAAGAACATTCATTGGAGTGTGGCCTCGAGCACGCACGCGCCCTATGCCGATGCCAGTTTCGATGCCATCGTCAGTGTTTTTTCCCGGGTCGACAGCGATCCTTTTCAGCGCGTACTCAAGCCTGGCGGCGCGGTATGCATGGTAACGCCCGACTTCGATCACCTACTGGCGCTGCGCCAGCTGATCTATCAGGAAGTGCGCCCCTATGATGTCAGTAAGCATCAGGCCTACCTGGATGATCGCTTTGAGCTGGTGCACGATGAGCGGTTAACCTTTGGATTGGATCTGCCCACGAATCAGGCGATCTTCGATCTGCTGGGCATGACCCCGCACGCGCATCGGCTTTCGCACGAGGCCCAAGACCGGCTCAAACAAACACCGGCCTTGGCAGACAAGGCCTGCTTTAAGCTCTACTGGTTTGTTAAAAAATAGCGCGCAATAATGCTGGCCTGGCCTGAACGGCCAGCGCCGTCAATCGTCTTCCCGCCGCGCCTGCATCTCAACCTCGTCCTCGTCGGTGACTTGAATAGAAAAACTCACTGGACGGCAACAGACTTCACAATCCTCAATAAGCTCTTGCGCGTCGGCGGATGGATCGACCAGTACGCTGACCCATTCGCCACAGTATGGACAGTGGTAAAATTTTTCAATCAAATGCAACGACATGCTAACCCCCTGGGTATGTACTGATCCGGTCGAATCGCTAGAACATCAAGTGCCCAAGCCACTGATCGGTATGACGAAGCTCGGCAGGCGCCTGTTGGCGCAAAACTCGCCCAAACCCGTTACCTGCTGGCTTGGGGTACGGACCTTAGGGTAGGCTAGATCAGTCGAATAGCCAATGGCTTTGGCAGCGGGAAGGATGGGATGAGCCAGACTGGCCCTAGGCGGGATTGGACTGGGCCAGCGCCGCCTAGACGGGCTAGCCTAGAGACTGTTGTTTAACTTTCGACAAAGGCCCGTTCGATAACGTAGTGACCCACATTACCCTGTCGGGCTTCCTGGAAACCGCGTGCGTCGAGAATTCGGCAGGTGTCTTTTAACATGCTGGGCGAGCCGCAGATCATAAAGCGATCCTGCTCTGGGTCCATTTCCGGCAGGTTGATATCACGAAACAACTTACCCGACTCCATCAAATCGGTGATCCGGCCCATATTGACATAATCTTCGCGAGTTACCGTGGGGTAGTAGATCAGCTGGTCCTGAATCATCTCACCAAAGTATTCGTTATTGGGCAATTCGTCATTGATCAGATCTCGATAGGCCAGTTCGTCGACGGTGCGCACACCGTGCGTGAGAATCACCTTCTCGTATTGCTCATAGGTCTCCGGATCTTTAATAATGCTCATAAAGGGCGCCAGTCCTGTACCGGTACTGATCAGATACAGATTGCGGCCCGGCAGCAGGTTATCGAGAACCAGCGTGCCCGTTGGCTTCGAACCGACGACAATTTCATCCCCGGGCTGAATCTTCTGCAATTTGGAGGTCAGCGGGCCGTCGGCGACCTTGATGCTGAAAAACTCCAGCTCTTCCTCGTAATTGGCACTGGCAATGCTGTAGGCGCGCATCAACGGGCGACCCCCGTCCTGTTCCAAGCCGATCATGACAAAATGACCGTTTTTAAAACGAAAACCGGCATCCCGGGTGGTTTTGAAACTGAACAAGGAGTCATTCCAATGATGAACCTCGGTAACCGTTTCTTTGCGCAGCGCTGCCATAACTTCTTGTCCTGTGCCCGAGGGCGTTAAGGTTTAAATTGACTCCATTGTAACGGCACCTTAATGTATCTGTAAAACAGGATTATTAAATAACCTTATTCGGATTAATCGATAATGAAGTTTACCCTCCGCCAGCTGGAAATATTTTTGGCCGCCGCGCACCATGAAAGTATCAGTCTGGCGGCCCAGGAGCTGTCGATGTCGCAATCGGCAGCCAGTGAAGCACTGAAAACGCTCGAGAGCCAGTTCGATATTCAGCTGTTCGACCGGCCCGGCAAGACCCTACGACTCAATGAGCTGGGGCGTATCTTACGCTCTCAAGCCGAGGCCATGGTTGAACAGGCCCGGGAACTGGAACTGAGTTTTCGGCAACACAGCGAAATTGGCCACCTCAAGGTGGGTGCCACCCTATCGATCGGTAACTATCTAGCAGTCAATATCCTCGCCCAGTTTATGCACGAGCACCCAAACGCCAAGGTCTCATTGGAAGTGGCCAACACCACCGCCATCGCCCATCAGGTGCGTAACTATCTACTCGATATCGGCCTAATCGAAGGCGACTGGAACGAACCGGAACTCGACGTCATTCACTGGCGCCGCGACGAACTGGTGGTGTTCTGCTCGGCCGAGCATCCGTTGGCCGAGCACGGCGACCTGACCGACCAAGACCTGGTGTCTGTGCCGTGGATACTGCGCGAGACTGGCTCTGGCACCCGACAAACCTTCGAGCGCGCCATGCACGGCATTCTGCCTAAGTTGAATATCGCCCTGGAACTGCAACATACCGAGGCTATCAAGCGGGCCGTTGAGGCGAATTTGGGCATTGGCTGTTTATCGAAGATCACCCTGGTCGAGGCCTTTAAACGGGGCAATTTGGTGCCCTTAAATGTACCGCACCGCCACTTCAATCGAGACCTGTCGTTTATTTTGCATAAGAAGAAATATCGCAGCGCCGGTCTGAATAACTGGCTGGCCCTGTGCCAACGACCCGAATTTCACTAACCCTAACCTGACTCGGTACCTAGGCCCACGGCCGCTGGCCTGCCCTGCAGCGGCGAGACCCTCGAGCAGGCTGGCCTATGTAGCCATAAAGCTGACGCATTCGGCTAGCGAACGTTCACAGCCGGGGTCAATTAGCCTAAACTGCGACCCATAAACGGGCATATGCCCCAACTCACCAAAGGGACCACCGATGCACCTCTATATGTTGGCAGAACAGGATGATTTGGACGATTTCGCCGAGGCCCTGTTTCAGGAGCTGCAAATCTGGGCGGAGCCGAAAACGACCATCGAGGCCATTTATCGCCATGATGAGGCTCAGCAGGCATCGCTTAGCAAACGCGCTATTGAGGTCGGGATAGAATTAACCATCAGTAAAGCCCAGAAACTGAAGGAGCCATTGAACCAGCTCTATGATTTCGCAAAGAAATATAAGTGTGATTTCTCAGTGGGTATTATTGAAGACGATAAACGCAGCGATGTGTGTTTTTTTGGCTTTGAAGAAGGCCGCCCTGACATGTTCGAGATCGCCAATTATCTCGAACTCTAGTCCATGCGATCAAATCAGCGAAAATAGAATCAGGAAACCATCATGAAGACAGAACAGGTTAAGTTTGAGTTCGAAAAAGAAACCAAGAATAGCGTTCGTTTTAAGGAAGTCCCGAGCGAGGGCAAGGCACCAATTGTGGGTTCATTGTATGTTCAAAAATGGTTCGCCGGCAGTGCCAAATCTCTGCAGATAAGCATTGAATTGGCAGACTGACCGAAAAAGACCAACCCCGCTGCCCTACCTACAGGGCGGCACCATCCAGCCAACCGCCCCGAAAAAAAGAGCCCGGGCGAGGCAACGTCCGATAAACATACTGTGTTACACTTACAGGCAGAATATGCCATTATACAAACTATTGAATTTGTAACTATATATTCACAGACCTCTTTCATACTTAGAACTCGAAAATAAAAAAAACGAGATGACTATGAGCAAAAAAAACGACCGCGCACTGAATTTTTACAATAAAGTTTTAGGCTTAGATAGACTGCATTATGGCATGTGGCTGCCTGAGGACGAACTGACCTTCAGCAAGTTAAAAGAAGCACAAGAACGCTATGAAGATTATCTAATAGAGCATATACCCAAGAACGTTAAAAGCATCCTAGATGTCGGCTGCGGTACCGGCATACTGACCAAGAAACTCATAGATCTTGGTTACGACGCAGAAGGTTTGTCTCCCGATATCAACCAGAAACAGGTTTTCACAGAGAAGACCAACGCGCCATTTCACCATTTAGGTTTTGAAGACTTCTCCATCGCAGACCGATATGATTGTATTATTATGAGTGAATCCTCACAGTACATAAACATCGATAAGATATTCGAGAATTCCAGTCAGGCGCTTAAAAAAGATGGCCTGCTAATGATATGTGACTATTTCACATTAGACGGTGTCTCTGGTGAAATAAGCAAGAGTGGTCATAACTATAAGAAATTTATCAATAGGATTGGCAGCAGCAAATTTAGTTTACTAGCCGATCAGGATATAACCGGTAGCATCACCAAAACGTTAGACTTAGGGTTGGATGTAGTCAGTAAATTCTTGCTAGCACTGGAGATCCTAACAGAGAAGATCCAAGGCAAACGCCCCTATCTGAAAAAAATAATATTTTGGCTCTATCGCAAAAAAATAGCCAAACTCACAAAACAACTTGATCTTTTGGATTCAACTAAATTCAAAGAGAACAAAAGCTATCGGTTTATTTTATTGCAAAAGGCCGCAAGCAGCTAAGCCGCTGCTCATGAGTTATTAGCGAATCCAATTAAAGATAGTCACTAGGCCAGCCTGTATAAAACAGGCATCGCAACAATATTGTTCTCGGTAAAGTTTTTGAGCACAAATCTTTTCATGCTCGGCTTAAATATTAACGAGGGCAAAACGTCAATAAGCCGGTCCCAACGACAATGATTTATAAGATGATAGGGCGACCCTGCGGTCACCGGTTGCAACGGGGTTGAATTGGTTAGTTTGGCATTTTTTGTCCACCAACCGGCGGTATATTCCCACACATCTAATAACGTTTGCGTGTCCTGCGCATAAAAATAGTTGAACAAAAAAACGCCTTTAGTATCTTTGCTAACCTCATCAATCCGCTTGGGGTTCTTATAAACTATAACATCCATATAGCTTGACCCAAGCCGGGTCAAGCTTACTATAGCTTCTACCGCCACCGTTTCCCTTATAACTAAGGCCTCCTCAACACTGGCGCATTCAATAAGAATGACAATGTCGAACTTCGCCACATGCACGCTATATGACTTCTCTTCTATCAGCCTCTTGCCCGCTGCAGTACCCGGAGGAATAATGAAAGCATCAAATATGTCTGCGCGACGAATAGCCTCAGATGAGCCCCTAAGCTCCCGACACATTGATTTCAGCTTAGCCAACAGCTGCTGCTTCTTGGTGCTGTTCGATGACCATATGCTAGGCAGCTCGACCTCTGCAGTGATGGCTATATAGCCCAGAGCATTCGGTTCTTTTAACATCCCTTGATCGGTGATGCTATTGGCAAGGTGCGCGTTAACTATTTTCATCTGCGGTTCCGCTATCATCTAATGGCGATTTGCCCGATTAAATATCCGATTATCGTAATGAGCATTGCGTTTGAAGAAAAGAAGGTTAAGGCAAAACCGAGCGCTCTTGCAGGAGCGCCATG
This sequence comes from Reinekea forsetii, assembly GCF_002795845.1. Taxonomy (GTDB): domain Bacteria; phylum Pseudomonadota; class Gammaproteobacteria; order Pseudomonadales; family Natronospirillaceae; genus Reinekea; species Reinekea forsetii. The sequence goes on along the minus strand of NZ_CP011797.1, from coordinate 770,314 downwards.
CGCATAGCCAAGGGTAAACAGTAGGCGCCCTACCCCAAAACACAGGGCCGCAATTGGCACTACTGACAACCAGGTTGCCGGCATAACAACGGACCAAACCAGATAAACAAGGGTCGCGAGTAATGTTTGTTCCAAGGTATTTTGCAGGATCGATTGCAGGATATTTGCTTTCTCTGTGCCGTGCGTTAGCCCACCCCCATCAATATCTTCGGGGGAGAAAAATCGATGTTTTGCGAGCCGGCCGATGGAAAATGCTAAGAACACGGCGGGTATAATGCAGGATAAAATCGCAACACCAAGCCGATCGACTTGACTTGAGGACTCAGCGAAACCAAAAGGATTCGCATAGGCGCCAATAAAAACCACACACAAAGCAACCGGGACTCCGACTAGAATTCCTTTGAATACACCAACCTGCTTCTGAGTAAGTGACATAAGATCTCCAAGATCAAGGTAGCTTGCAATTTATGGTAGAACTGCAATCTGATGTGACTGCAGCCAAGTTATAGAGTCGGGCTAAATGCCCATTGGTGAACCCTACATACTGCGATCAATATGGGACGCTGTCAATTAGACTGGTTTTGCCAAAAAACGCAGGGCGATTGTGCCGGGCACCACTGTACAATAAAGATCTTTCACTCAGCAACCTAGGGGTCGGCCGACCGAAGCCGGCCACTTTGCAGGGCACGGCGCCACAGGCGATATTAGAGTTTACCGGACTATTTGAGACAATAGATCGGGATTGACCACCAGGTTACGCACGCCATGGCCATGATCCTCATCAAAATCATTGCCGGTACACCAGGTTGCAACCGACTGGATATTGACCTTAGCCACCTGAGGGCGGACGTTCCAGGTTACTTGAAACGGTGAACCGGATTCGTTATAGCCTGGGCCCGTTGTGGAACCGGCATACTGCACTGGCAAACCGGTATCCGCCGGAATATTTACCGCCTGATAAAGCCCTTGCGACGCGTCATAGTCTGTTAATTCGCCGAAGTTAAGTGCCTCGTTAGCGTTAACCAGCACCAACACCTGGGTTTCGACTCGCAATTGGGGGTTACCAATGGCCTCGTTGAGACAGGCCGCCAAGGTAGGACCCGGCTTAACTTGGGCCGTGGAGTACACATAATGCACCTCAATGGTGTCGCCGGACTCGAGGCTGCCGTGCTCACTTGGGCAAACTGAGGCACTAACCGGCAGTCGCTCGGCATCACTTAATTGCCCAGAATAGCGATAACCACTCTGGTTGCCATGCCCATCGCCATTGCCCGCATAGAGGGTAAACTCGCCGCCCTTGTGCTCGGCATTCTTGTGAAAGTGGATATTGCACAGATTCATCTCCGAAGCCAGCGGGGCCGGGCTAAAGACTCTCGCATTCCTCCCCGGCAGGGAATCGATATCGCGCGGGGATTGAGGGCCAAAACCCTGCCCTAGGGTATTGTCGGCCAGTGTGGTCCGTTGCTCACGCATGACCTGGTCGGCCACCGGGGCCGCTATAACCGCATGGGTATCTTTAGCGACCGCAGACAGCGGGAGAAATGTTAGCGTGATCAGAATGGGGAGCAATTGTGTTTTCATAGAATCTCTTATTATTATCGGGACAGGAGGTCTAATGCTGGCTCACTGTTAGCCTGCGCACGGCGAGGATTATTCTTTCAACACCATATCAATACACATCACCGCAGCCAATATCAGCTTGCGCACGGGATCATCCTTAGGCACGTCTTGGTATATTTCCAATACGTAGTTGTCGGCGCTGGTAAACATCTCTCGGCCGAGGCCAGTCCATTTTTTGGAGACATGGGCCAGGTCCTGTTTGCCATTGCGGAAATAAAAGTCCCAGCCGGTCCATTGCCCTTCCAGCTTACAGAGCAGCTGATAGTCCTTATCCAGCACATCAAACTTGCCACCGATTGAGAGCATCCGTTGTTGAAAGCCGCCAATAACCACGTTGTCTTGATCGCGCACCTCAACCTTGGACATGAACAGCGAGATACCCCGTTGTATCCGTACTATGCGTTCGCCGCCGGGGGTCGATATTTGCACATCGAAGGGGGTCATGCGCTTAAAGTCGGTAAAGCGTAATAGCTTGGTGAGCAAGCCCAGGGAGGGTTCGCGGCACTGCATGATCATTTCGCCGCTGGCCGGGTCATAGATATCATAGTTATTGGCCGCCTTGAATAGGCCCACGTGTTCCTTAACCAAAAACAAATTACTGTTGACGAGCTCACTCATATTTTATCTGTTCCTATCCGTGTTTTTAAATTCGATGTCGCAATACATTCAGAATTATCTAGTTAGGCTTGTTCTAAATGGTTTTTAATATCGACCAAATCTTGCTGGAGCATTTTCTGCATCGAGCCCTTCATCAAAAACCCCATACAGCTCGCCATTATTTTTCCAAGACGCGATTGGGACTCAGTCGTAAAGGTCATGGTTAATTGGGTCATGCTGGTCGACTCGTCTGTCGAGTCCGCTTTCGGTTCTGTTGGTAAGTCCACCAGCGACAAGCGCGAAATGTAGACAGCACCGTGATTTTCAGCGCGGGTAGTGTAGTGGTGATTCTCCTCCGCCTCGGTAACCCACATCACTTCGGTGGCCTCTTTGCCGAACATCTTGCGGGTCTCGCGCCACTTTAGGCCAATCAGGCCCTCACTCGGCTGATCCAGTATGTCGATCGCCAGAATTGCGCTTATCATGGTGTTGGAATGCTCTATATCGCAAATAGCCTGCCAAACAACGGCCTTGGGTTGGGCTATGTTAATACTCACTGACGCGTGCATGTTGAGTCTCCTATGGCTAGAAACAGGGCCAGCCGACGAAGGCAGGGTCAAGCTGTGTTGGGTCGATGCAGGTAACTATAGCCTGTAATCCATCGGCAATCATCTCTTGCGCATAGGGTTCCCTGGCCTGCAACCAGAGCAGGAAGGTCGGCCGAAACAGATCACCATAACTATGCGCTTCAATGTCTCGGTCTATAAGGGTTTGGCTTGCTTTGGTCGTGAGGGCGCGGGGGTGGCGGGGATCGAGTGATGGCGAGGCCAAAACCACCGCTATCACTCATGTTAGTTACTAGCCTTTGGGCTTAGATGCCGGTTGCTAAGAAAGCCCCCATAAGCGCAACAGCCGCGCCGCTGACTTTTAGCGCTAGGGTGCCCACCTGCCGCTGTGCGGTGATCGAGGCTAGGCGCGCGAGCACCAGCAGAGCGGTGGACGTGGCCAGAATGCCGGTCAGGTAGCCGAGCAGCGTGGCGCTGCTGGCCATCTCACTGCCATGCGCCATACCATGCACCGAGGCAAACAGGCCAATCACCAACAGGCTGCCGGCAGCATTGGCTTTGGCATGCACAAACATCAGCGCACCGAAAAATACCAGGCTGGCAACCAGGCCGGTTTCCATCAAGGGCAGCGTGAACCCCAAGGTGCCGAGCAAGGTGCCCGCGCCCACTGCGCCGATAAATACCAGTGGCGCCAACCAGGCCTGTTTTTGCGTACTATTAATTGACCAAAGGCCAACGGCCAGGGCGGCGAGCAAGTGATCAAAGCCAGTAAGGGGGTGCGCCAGGCCATTCAATAGGGTGGCACTGGTGTGGCCGTCGTGTGCAAGGGCCAGGGTGGGTACCAAGAGTATTGATGCCAACAGGGCTAAACTGATGCGTGTTTTTTTATTCATGCTGTGCTCCCATCTTAAGAAGAATGTCTATTAAATTGATTACCACTATTCGGTCGCGACGGCAGCTTCTGCGAGCGGCCATATTTTACCCCGCCGAGCAGTCACTGCAAGTCGTGCTATTTTTTCGCGGCGCTTAGACCACCGCCTGTGCGGCCGGTACCGCCTTCGGTTCGAGCATGCCTTCGACGATGATATGTTGAATAATCGCATCCAAACCCTGCGCGGTCTTTAGGTTGGAAAAGACAAAGGGTTTAGTGCCGCGCATGCGTTGGGTGTCGGTATCCATGACTTCCAGTGATGCGCCCACCAGTGGGGCCAGGTCGATCTTATTGATCACCAACAGGTCGGATCGGGTAATGCCCGGCCCGCCCTTACGCGGAATCTTGTCACCGGCCGAGACATCGATCACGTAGATGGTGTAGTCCGACAGCTCCGGGCTGAAGGTGGCGCTTAGGTTGTCACCACCACTTTCCACGAAGACCACGTCCAGCTCACCGTGGCGGGCCATCAGCTCATCGATCGCGGCCAGGTTCATTGAGGCGTCTTCGCGAATGGCGGTATGGGGGCAGCCACCGGTCTCGACCCCGAGAATCCGATCGGCTTCGAGCGCTTTATTTTTGGTTAAAAATTGCGCGTCTTCCTTAGTGTAAATATCGTTGGTCACCACGGCGATGTTGTAGTGATCTTTTAACGCCGCACATAAGGAGCGCAACAGGGCTGTTTTGCCCGAACCGACTGGGCCGCCGACACCGACGCGCAAGGTTTGTTTTTTACTCATACTGCTTTCTCCTACTGAAATTGAAGGCCGTTTGGTCTAGGACCGAAACAGCCGGGTATATTGGGTTTCGTGCCAACTGCTGGCCAGGGCCAGGCCTGGTAAAGAGCCGCCCAGGCTGTCGCGATCAAGCGTGTTAGCCAAGGCAATGGCCTCGGGTATTACCAGTTGGATGCGGCCTAACAACAATTGCGCCTGGGTTTGCCCGAGCGGCACCAGCTTGGTGGCCGCGGCAATCTGGTTTTCCAACCAGGACCAGATATAACCATAAGCCGCCAAGTCGAAGGCCATCTGCCAGCTGTGCGCGGCCACGGCAAAGAGGCTGACAAAGCTGACATCCTGTTGCGCGCTGACCGGCATCGCGATACTCAGTGTGCCGAGCAGGCGTTTAAGCGCCTGGCCCATGGCGGCGTCGGTGAAGCGCAGCTCGCGGGTCTCGCGATTGGCCAAAGCAATATCGTTCCATTCTTGCCAGTCGGTTAGATCATCGGCGGCCAAGGCCTGCATGGCGCCCTGGAGCACCGGTAAATCGACCCGCGCGACCGACTCCTGCAATTGGCTGACCAGCCAGTCTTCGGTCTGTTCCGCCGTGCGCACCCAGCCGGTTTCCACGGCAAACTCCAGGCCTTGGGAAAAGGCGAAGCCACCCACCGGCAAACTGACGCTCGACAGTTGCAACAGCCGCAACAGGCTGGCGCTGGTCGTGGTGATGTTCATGGTGATGTCCGTCATAGCATTGTCCGTGCTGGCATTGGCCGTGCTGGCATTGGCCGTGCTGGCATTGGCCGTGCTGGCATTGTCCGTGCTGGCATTGTCCGTGCTGGCATTGTCCGTGCTGGCATTGTCCGTGCTGGCATTGTCGGTGCTCACAATGTCGGTGCTCACAATGTCCGACGTAACTGGACCGGTCTGGCTTGGATTAGTCATGACTGTGACTGTGGCCTTGGGCATAGGCTCCGCTTTCGGCATTAAAGATGGCCTGTTCATGCGTGACCACCAGGCCCAATAGATGCAACAACTCTTCCAATACGTGATCGGGTTTAATGCGCAGCCAGCGGTCGCCCACCTGGATCTTGCTGTGCCGATTGCCCAGGTGATAGCAGGCACGGGCAAAGGCATGCCAATCATCACAGCTGGCATGAGCCACCGCTTCCACGGCACCGGCCACCTGCAGCACCTGGCCGCAGTCGGTTTTTAAGAACTCACCCACCCGCAGTGGCTGGCCACGCTCAAGAAAGATACGCACCTCTTCGCCCTCCGGTGTCGCCACCTTGAGCCGGCCGCGGTCGCGCTGTTCATGGCTCAGCACCACGCTATGGGCGACCTCAGCGTGGCAATGCATGCCTAAACGTTCATGTACTTCGAGCATAAAGCCTCCGGGTCAGACCGGGCCGCACGGAGCGACCGATCATTAAATCTGGATATCGCGTTTAAAACCGCGTTTTGCGTCTAAAACAGGGTGTAGCGCTGCGCCAGCGGCAAAACACTAGCCGGTTCACAGGTTAGCAACTGACCGTCGGCGCGCACCTCATAGGTCTGTGGATCAACCTGGACATCGGGCTGCCAGCTGTTGTGGATCATGTCCGCCTTGCGCACAGTGCGGGTGTTTTTACACACCGCGAGCGTACGGTCCAGACCCAAGGCGGTGCCAATATCCTTGTCGGCGGCAGCCTGCGATACAAAGGTCAGAGAGGTGGCCGCAGCGGCCTTGCCGAAGGCGGCGAACATCTTGCGATAGTGCACCGGCTGCGGCGTTGGAATCGAGGCATTGGGATCGCCCATCGGCGCGGCGGCGATCATGCCGCCCTTGATAATCAGCGATGGCTTGATGCCAAAAAACATCGGCTTCCACAACACTAGGTCGGCCAGCTTGCCGGCCTCGATGGAGCCGACCTCGTGCGCAATGCCATGCGCGATGGCCGGGTTAATGGTGTATTTGGCGACATAGCGCTTGGCGCGAAAGTTATCGGCACCGAGCGCTAAATCTTCCTTGAGCAGGCCCATCTGGGTCTTCATCTTGTGAGCCGTCTGCCAGGTGCGGGTAATCACTTCGCCGACCCGGCCCATGGCTTGCGAGTCGGAGGCGATCATGCTGAAGGCACCCAGATCGTGGAACAGATCTTCGGCGGCGATGGTCTCTTTGCGGATTCGAGAATCGGCAAAGGCCACGTCTTCGGGGATATTGCTGTCCAAATGATGACAGACCATCAACATATCCAAATGCTCGTCGACGGTGTTCACCGTGTAGGGCCGGGTTGGGTTGGTCGATGACGGCAGGACATTGGCAAAACCGCAGGCGCGGATAATGTCCGGCGCATGACCGCCACCGGCACCCTCGGTGTGGTAGGTGTGAATCACCCGATCTTTGAAGGCCGCTATGGTGTCATCGACAAAGCCGGACTCGTTCAGGGTATCGGTGTGAATCGCCACCTGCACATCGTACTGCTCGGCCACGTCCAAACAGTTGCTGATCGACGCTGGGGTGGTGCCCCAGTCTTCGTGTAATTTTAACCCGCAGGCGCCGGCCTCGAGCTGTTCAGCCAGGGCCTCGGGCAGGCTGCTATTGCCCTTGCCGAGAAAGCCAAAGTTCATCGGCATCGAGTCGGTCGCCTGCAGCATTTTACCGATGTACCAGGGGCCCGGTGTGCAGGTGGTGGCATTGGTGCCAGTGGCAGGGCCGGTGCCGCCGCCGATCATGGTAGTGACACCGGACATCAGCGCTTCGTCGACCTGTTGCGGGCAGATAAAATGAATATGGGCATCGACCCCACCGGCCGTTAGGATCGACCCTTCACCGGCAATAATTTCCGTGCCCGGGCCGATGATTAAATTCACCCCATCCTGAATGTCCGGATTACCCGCCTTACCGTGGCCAACAATGCGGCCAGCCTTGATGCCGACATCGGCCTTGACGATGCCCCAATGATCGAGGATCAGGGCATTGGTGATCACCAGATCCATGGTGTGTTCACTGGTCAATTGCGACTGGCCTTGACCGTCGCGGATCACCTTACCGCCGCCAAACTTGACCTCATCACCATAGTTAGTCAGGTCCTGTTCAACCTGAATCCACAGCTCGGTATCGCCTAGGCGCACCCGATCACCCACGGTGGGGCCGAACATCTGGGCATAGGTGGTGCGGTCGATCGTGCGGCTCATGATGGCGCTCCTGTCTTGGCGACCGTGTCGACGGACGAGCCGGATAAGGGGCCCATAATCTCGCCACGAAAGCCGTAAATGGTTTTGCTGCCGGCGTATTCCACCAGTTCCACTGCCCTACCCTGACCCGGTTCAAAGCGTACCGCGGTGCCAGAAATAATATTCAGGCGGTAACCCTTGGTCGGCTCACGCTCGAATTGCAGGGCTGGGTTGGCCTCATAAAAGTGGTAGTGCGAACCGATCTGAACGGGCCGGTCGCCGGTGTTTTCCACCCGTACCGTTAAGGTTGCGCGGCCAACATTTATTGCGATCTCACCCTGGCCGACTTGAATTTCACCTGGAATCATTGTGTGCCCTTCTCTTTCTTAGCGCCCGGTCTCTTGGGCTCAGTTAATGGGGTCGTGTACGGTGACCAGCTTGGTGCCATCTGGGAAGGTGGCCTCGACCTGCACTTCGCGGATCATATCGGCGATACCGTCCATCACCTGATCGATCGACAACAGAGTCTTGCCAAAGCTCATCAGCTCGGCCACCGTCTTGCCATCGCGCGCGCCTTCGATAATTTCCATGCTGATATAGGCCATGGCTTCCGGGTAGTTCAGCTTGAGGCCGCGATTCAGTCGGCGCTCGGCCAACAGCGCGGCGGTGAAGACCAGCAGCTTGTCTTTTTCTCTGGGTAACAGTTCCATAGCGGTTCTCTTGTTATGTTTGCTAAGCGTCGTAACGCGTTTTAAGACGTAGGGTTTGCGCGCCTCAGGTGCTCCAAATGCGCGGAGCACAGGCCGGTTTGTCGAGTAATGCTGGGCGAATTTCTTGCCACAGGTGTTCAAACAGTTTGCGCGTGCGTTCACTACAGCTGCCCAGGCTTCGGGCCACGATGAAGCCATCGATCAGGGTGATCGCCGCCGGTTCGGCGCTGGCCGCACAGCGTTCGCGCAACCGGTGGATCAGCTCTGCCATGGCTTCGTCGGTTTCGGTCGAGGCCAGCACAGTCGCAGCCATAAAGGGGCCGGCCACCAGCAGGCCCTGGATCGGTAAATCCTGTAATCCGGCACGCGCCGATAACAGACCGCGATTGGTCGCGTTAATCAGCAAGCGTTCCTGCAGGCTGAGGCGACCATTGCGATAAATTTTAAGACTCTGATTAAATTCGCCCGCATCGAACACCCGGCCATTGGCCGGCAAGCCGAAGCTGACCACATCCCAAAAAATCAGTTTGCCGCCCTCGGCTATATCGATGCGCGTCTCGGTCTGGGCATGCGCACCGGGAAACAGAATGGCCTCCAGTGGCAGCCATTCGATGCTTGCACCGGCGGCGATGCGCAGCCGAACACTTTGCCGCTGCAGACTTTGATCGGCGCGCGCCTTATAGAGTCGACCGGCCCCGGGCGTGGTGACCAGCGCATGGGCGTCAGCGGCAACCGCTATATCGATTACCAGCCGATCGCCCGAGACCAGGCCGCCGGGCGGATGCAACAGATAGACATGGGGCGTATTGGGCCCCTCGGGGTAAAAGGGCTTTTGCACATAGAGCGGCCCCCGGTGTTCGGTGCGCATCAGGCGCACCCCGCGTCGAGTTTGGGCGAACTCCAAACGTAACTGGCCGTGCCATTGGCTCGGGACAGAAGGCTCGGCGGGTAACACAGAGCTGTCGGCGCTGGGCACAAACTGCTTATTCATCGCGCGTTATACCGCCAGGTACTGACGAATGAGTTCGTCATTGAGGTTATCCATCTTATCGGCGGCGACGATCTGGCCTTTTTCCATGAGCCGGAATTCCTTACCGACGCGCCGGGCAAAGCCGAGCTTCTGTTCAATCAAAATCACCGTCAGACCCTCTTCTGCGTTCAGCTTTAGGATGACATCGCCAATCTGCTTGACGATGTTGGGCTGGATACCCTCGTTCGGTTCATCGAGGATCAACACCTTAGGGTCGATCACCAAGGCCCGGCCGATTGCCAACTGCTGTTGCTGACCGCCGGATAGATCGCCACCGCGTCGGGCCAGCATGTCGTGCAAGACCGGAAACAGTTCGAAGATTTTGTCCGGTATGTCTTTGGCCTTGTCGGTACGGACCGGTAAGCCCAGACGCAGATTTTCTTCCACCGTGAGCAGCGGGAAAATCTCCCGGCCTTGCGGTACATAACCGATGCCCAAGGGTGCGCGCTGTTCCGCAGTCTGAGTGTGCAACGCCTGGCCTTGCAGCAGAATTTCACCGGCGCTGATCGGCAGCAGGCCCATCAAGGTTTTGAGTAAGGTAGTCTTACCCACGCCATTGCGACCCATGATGCAGGTGCAAGAACCCTCGGCGATATCGAGGTTAAGACCCCATAGAATTTGCGTGCCGCCGTAACGCTGGTCGACCTGATTAATACGGATCATTGCGCCACTCCCGCTGTTGCCGTTTCACTGTCGGCCTGCTCTTCACCCAGGTAGACCTCGATAACCGCCTTATTGCGTTGGATCTCATCCATGGTGCCTTCAGCCAACACCGCACCCTGATGCAATACGGTGACGGTACGAGCAATGCTGCGCACGAATTCCATATCGTGTTCGACCACCACCACCGTATGCTTACCGGCTAAGGAGATCAGCAAGGCAGCAGTCTTTTCGGTTTCTTCGGCAGTCATGCCGGCGACCGGCTCATCCACTAAGAGTAGTCGAGAGTCTGAAGCCAACAACATGCCTATTTCCAGCCACTGTT